>DASTYZ010000048.1:0-36761 GCA_035764545.1 Solirubrobacterales bacterium
GGCGGAACACCTTCGGGATCCGGGAGTGGACCCGGTTGGCGACGTTGGTCACCCGCTGGTTCTGGTCTTCGAGCTCGCAGAGGCGGCCGCGGGCGGTGCCGAGCTCGGCGTCACGGGCGACCAGGAGGTCACGCAGCCGCAGGATCTCGTCCTGGCGGCAGTCGAGCTCTCGCAGCAGCTCCGGCCGCTCCTCGACGTCGCCTGCCTCCAGCTCCGCCAGCCGCTCCTGGGTCGCCAGCAACGCCGTCCGCACCTCCTGCGCCTCATCGCGTAGGCGCCACCAGGAGCGGTCATAGCGGCGGACCGTCTCGACCACCGGCTCCTCGCGCCGCACGTAGAGGGCGGCCCAGGGGGTGAGGTAGGAGATGTCGCGCTCGACGTCGCGGAAGAAGCCTTCCCGGGCGAACGCCGCCGACCAGAACTCCGGCGGCTGCACGTTGAGGTGGGTCGGCTCGGCATAGTCGCGGGGGGAGGTCGAGACCAGCAGCCGGTCGCCGGCGGCGCAGAGGTTGGCGATCGCCGCGTCGGCCTGCTCGGGCGGGATGTGCTCGAGCACCTCGATGCAGGTGACGAGGTCGTAGCGGCCGCCCAGCGGCTCGCTCAGCGAGCCGACGCTGCAGTGCTCGGCGACCGAGTCGTCGACCTGGGAGATCGCGTACTCGGAGACGTCGATCCCCTTCGCGTCGACGCCGCGCTTGCGCAGCGCCTCGACCAGGAAGCCCATCGCGCAGCCGACGTCCAGCACCGTCGAGGGGTGGTATTCCCGCACGATCGCCTCCGCCACGCGGTCGAAGAAGTTGAGCCAGTGCTCGTTGCGCTCGTACGGGATGCCGCAGTCGTGGCGGTAGTAGTAGGACCCGTACTCGGGGGCGCTGCCCGCGTCCTCCCGCGCCGCGACCGGCGAGGTCTGATCTGCCATCGAGGCGAGTTTACCGGCACCCGGGTACTCCGAACCGGCGCCCCCCGCCGCTGTCCCCGCTGTGCCAGTCTTCGCCGCCGTGCAGGGCGAACTGCTTCTTCTGCTGGCGATCCACCTCGTGCTCACCGCCCTTCCCGGCGCGGCGGCGGCCCTGTTCGCCGCCGCTCGCGGCGTCCGCGCGGTGCCTGTCCTGCTCGCAATCGGGCTCGCGGCATCGGGGGCTGGGGCGATGCTCGGGTTCTGGGCCTACTACGCCGAGCCGCTGGCGGGCGAAACGTTCTCCTGTCTCCTCGCCTTCGGCTCGGCCCTGGTCGTCGCCTGGGTCCTGTTCGTGCGGGCCGTCCCCCGGGAGGTCCTGCGCGAGCTCGGCGTCCCCCTCGCCCTCTGGGCGCTCGGCTCCGCCTTCCTCGTCTTCCTCGGGTTCCTGCACGGGGGCACCGACCAGCCCGTCGGCCTGGCGACGAGCCGCTTCTTCGAAACCCTCCCCGGCGACAACCTGATCCCGCAGTTCTTCTCCGACTGGTTCTACGCCAACGGGCACCACGGCCTGCCACCGGAATTCCCGGGCGAATGGCTAGCCAGCGACCGGCCGCCGCTGCAGATCGGCTACGTGCTGGTGGAGCGCCCGTTCGGCTGGGACACCTCCGGCCTCCACTACCAGGTGCTCGGGGTGGTTCTGCAGCAGCTCTGGATCGTCGGCCTCTGGGCGCTGCTGCTGGCGGCGCGGGTTAGCCGGGCCACGCGAGCGCTGACGATGGGGACGGCGCTGGTCAGCGGCCTGGCGATCGTCAACGGCTTCTACGTCTGGCCGAAGCTGTTGCCGGCGGCGCTGCTGCTGGCGGCGGCGGCCCTGGTGCTGACGCCGCTCTGGGAGGAGCTGCGCGGCAGCCTCTGGGCGGCGGCTCTCTTCGCCGCCCTCTGCGGGCTGGCGATGCTCGCCCACGGCGCCAGCGTCTTCGGGATCGTCCCGCTGCTGGTCATCGCTGCCTATCGGGGCCTGCCCAGCTGGCGCTGGCTCGGGGTGGCGGCGCTGGTTGGGATCGTCGCCCTGGCGCCCTGGAGCGCCTACCAGAAGTACGGCGATCCGCCTGGCAATCGCCTCGTCAAGTGGCAGGTGGGCGGTGTCGTCGAAGTCGACGATCGCGGCGTCGGCGAGGCGATCGTCGACACCTACAGCGAAATCGGCTTCGGGGGCGCGATCGACTACAAGGTCGACAACTTCGAGACGATGCTCGGCGGCGGCGAAGCCCTCGACGCGCTCGAGAACGGCTTCGAGAGCGGCAGCGCGACCGACCTCGCCAGGGCCTTCCGCTCGATTGACTTTTTCTACCTGCTGCCCTCGCTGGGCCTGCTCCTGCTCGCCCCCTTCGCGATGGCGCTCGCCTGGCGCCGCGGTCGCTACGAGGAGCGGGAGTGGCGATTTGCCCTCGTCTGTTTCGCTGCCTTCGCGATCGGCGCGGTGGTCTGGGGCCTGGTGATCATCGGCGGCGAGCCGGCGCGGACCTCAATCCACGTCGGTAGCTACCTGGTCCCGATCCTCGGCATCTGCGGCTGCGTCGCCGGGCTGCGCGCCTCAGCGCCCCGCTTCGCGATCCCCTATCTCCTGGTCGCGGCGGCGCTCAGCCTGGCCCTGTACGTGCCCTACTTCGAGCCCCCTCCCGGGTCCTCGGTCTCGGTCCTGAACGCGCTCCTGGCGGCGGCCGCGCTGGCCGGGTTCGGCGTCCTCGCGGCGCGGATAGACTCGCGCGCTTGATGGAGCGGCAGAGGCGCAACGTCCCCGTTCTGCTGCTTGGCGTCGCGCTCGCGGCCGCCGCGGTGGTCCTGACCAAGGCGCAGTGGGACGTCACCTTCTTCCAGGACACCTGGGCGTTCCTGCTCGACCGGCAGGACTTCTCGGCCGACGCCTTCCTGCAGCCCCACAACGAGCACATCGTCGTCATCCCGGTGGCGATCACGAAGGTCCTGCTCGAGGTCTTCGGGATGACCTCGAACACGCCCGAACAGGTGGCGATGGGGCTGACCCTTTTGGCGGCGGCGGTGCTGCTCTTCGTCTACGTCCAGCGCCGGACCAACCCCTGGCTGGCACTGATCGCCGCCTCGCTGATGCTCTTCCTCGGCTCCGCCTGGCCGATCCTGCTCTGGCCCTTCGAGAACGAGTTCACGCTGCCGATCGTCTTCGGACTGGCGATGCTGCTCTTCCTCGATCGCGGGGACGGGCGGGGCGACGCCTGGGCCTGCGCGATGCTGGTCCTTGCCGTTCTCTCCGGCAGCCTCGGCATCTCCTTCGTCCTCGCCGCGGCCGTCGCCGTCTTCGTCGAACGGGAGGCGCGAGGCTGGCGCCGCGCCTACGTCTTCCTCGTCCCCGGCCTGGTCTACCTCGCCTGGTACGCCGGCTGGGGGCACGAGGCGGAGACCCATCTGACCCTCGAGAACGTCCTCAACTCCCCCGTCTACGTGATGGAAGGGTTTGCCTCGGCGGTCGCTTCGCTGGCGGGCCTGAGTAAGACCCCGGCCAGCGGCCCGGCGACGATCGACTTCGGCGCGCCGCTGCTCGTCGCCCTCCTCGTCGCCGCCGGTCTGCGAATCCACCGGCGGGGCGTGCCGGCCGGCTTCTGGCCCGTCGCCGCGGCAGGCGTCAGCTACTGGCTGCTCGCGGCCTTCAATTTCATCCCCGGCCGCGAAGCGACCGCCACCCGCTACGTCTACGCCGGGGCCCTCTTCGTCCTGCTGATCGCCGCCGAGCTGCTGCGCGGCGTGCGCTGGAGCCGCAACGGCCTTCTGGTCGCCGGCGCCGTCGCGATCGTCGCGATCGTCCCCAACCTCGGCTACATGAAGACGGGGGGCGAGTGGGAGCGCGAACAGAGCGTCTTCACCCGCGCCGACCTGGCAGCGCTGGAGATCGCCCGCCGCACCGTCGACCCCGGCTTCGTCCTCTCCGACCCCGAAGTCGCGGGCACCGCTTCTCTGGGTGTCGTCAGCGCCGGCAAGTACTTCGAAGCCGCCGACCGCTGGGGCTCGGCCGCCTACTCCCTGGAGGAACTCGAAGCGGCGCCGGCAAACGGCCGCCACTTCGCCGACGTCGTCCTCTCGCGGGCGCTGCCGCTTTCGACCGAAGTACTGCCCGATGAGTCCGGCGCCGCCGGCAAGGACTGCGTCGCTGTCCCGGCGGGCAGCAGCCCAGATAGCGAGGTCGAGCTGGAGCCGAGGCTCTACCGGATCGAACTCGCGCCCGGCGCCGACGGCGCCTTCAAGCTGCGCCGCTTCGCCGATGGCGAATATCCGGTGGTGACCGAACCGTCCCCGGGAGGCTCAACTACGCTCCTGCAGATCCCCCGCGACGGAGCGCCGAACCCCTGGTACCTCCACGTCGAGGCGAGCCAACCGGCTCGCGTCTGCGCGGCGCAGTAGCCCTCCGCAGCGCCGAGGTCACGTCCTCGAGCACGGCGTCCGGTTCCTTTTCGAGCTGTAGTTCGCTGAAGCGATGGACGGAGTAGCCGAGCCGCCGCAGCCGCAAGTCCCGCTCGTGGTCGTCCTCGAAGGCGACGGTGCCGCCGTGGGTCGCGTAGCTGTCGGTTTCCACGACGAGGCGCGCCTGGCGCCAGAGGAAGTCAACGGTCATGCCGTCGAGCGGCACGTTGACCTCGGGCTGCTCCAGCCGCGTACGGCGCCAGAGGCGAAGGAAGTACCGCTCGAGGTCGCTGCGAGTGCGATCCGTCTTGATCTCCCCCAATCCCAGCCCGAGGAACTCCGCCTGGCGAATCGCGCGGCGCACGAGACGAGGTGGAAGGGTGGCGCGTATGTCCACGAGCGTGCGAGGGACTGTCGTGACGGGGATGTGGTCCCGCACGGTGACGGGGCGGGTTGGCAAACCACTGGTCGACCAAGCCGCCCCGAGGGTCACGCAGCGGTGGATGCGGATGCCCCGCCGCCGCTCGCGGCCGTTGTGATGGGGCACGGTGACGTCGATGGGGCCGTCAAGGGGACGCAGCAGGCCCCAGTGGACGGCTGCGGCGCCGTGGCTCAGTACGGCGCCCGAGCCGCAGGCGAGCACCGCCGCCATCCACCTCGCCTCGTTGCTGAGCCCCTTGTGGCCAACCGAATAGACCCCTCGATGCAGACGGTGGAGGCGACCCCGCTGAGCGCGCTTGGAGATCGCGCTCTTCGTCAATCCCACTGCGACGAGCTGCCGCGTCGTGACGATCCCATGTTGCGTGCGAGCGATGCGCGCGATGTGCAAATCGACCGGGGCGTTTTGGTCAACCATGAGGACGCTAAGGCGCCCCGGCGGGTGGACTCTCCCCCTATCGCCTAGAGGTCCTCGGCGATGCGTGGTGCCTCGCGGTTGAAAATCCAGACGGCGAAGGCGCAGACGCTGATGTAGATCGCGAGCGCCGGCAGCAGGTGGAGGGCGCCGCCGGCGGCCTCGGCTGGAGTGGGGGCGGAGGGTTCGAGCACCCAGACGCGGACCTGCTCGAAGATCACCGCCAGCGGGTTCAGCATCAGCAGGTTTTCGACCGTGCGGTTGAGGAAGTCTTCGAGGCCGAGGGGGTAGAGGATCGGGGTCGCGTAGAAGAGGACCTGGGCGAGGACGGTCCAGATGATCGCTACATCGCGGAAGCGGACGAAGAGGACCGAGAGGATCATGCTGACCGCGGCGGTGAGGACGAAGAGCGCCGCCACCGCGATCGGGAACAGCAGCCACGTCCACATCGGCTCGACGCCCCAGGCGAGGATGAAGACGAGGACGATGACGAGGTTGAGGCAGAAGTTGAAGAAGGCCGTCAGCACCGTCGCCAGCGGGATCACCAGGCGCGGGAACTGGGTCTTGCGGACGACCCCCTCCTGGGCGACGACGGAGGTGACGGCGGCGGTCGTCGCTTCTTGGAAGAAGGTGAACTGGACGATTCCCAGCAGTAGCAGAACCGGGTAGTCCTCGAGGCTGCTGCCAACTTTGAAGACCTGGGTGAAGACGAAGAGGAGGACGCCGAAGAGCATCAGCGGCCGCACCAGCGACCAGAGGTAGCCGAAGACGGTGCCGAAGTAGGTGCGGCGGAACTCGGTCACCGACATCAGCCAGAGCAGGTCGAAGAAGCGGCGGCGGCCGCCGCCGAGGGCTGAAGGGCCGTTGACGTCGCGCAGGTCGGCGTCGGGAGCGGTCGTGGTCACGGTCACGGCTTGCGCTCCGTCTCCACCGTCGCCTCGATCTCGTGCTCGATCGAGACGATCCCCTTCGTCCCCACCGTCCCGAAGACGACGAAGTCGAGGGCGTTGTGGACGTAGAGGTGGACACCGCCGCCACGGTTGCTCTGGACGCCGCAGTGGACGAAGTGACGGCCGGGGGCGAGCGGGTTCTCCAGCTTCGCCCTGACCACCGTCCGGGTCCCCGCGGGGATCACGTCCGAGCCGTCGGCGGTCTTGAGGTGGGTGCCGAACTCGAACAGCCCGAGCCCGTCGGCGTTGGCGATCACAAAACCGACGCCCAGGCCGGTCGCCTCCCGCTCGACCTCGATCTCGGCCCGCAGGTGGATCTCCTCGCCGTGCTCGATCGTCGTCGTCCGCTCGCCGGCTCCGTCCTCGAGCCAGCAGTCGAGCAGGCGGGCGCCATCCGCGCCGCTCCCCGCCGTCGCGTCGCCGGTTTCGACCCCGCGTTCGAAGTTCAGCTTCAGGTACTCGCGGCCGGTTTCGGTCGGGTCGCCGAGCTGGCGGATGTGGCCGCCGTCGATCAGCATCGCCCGGTGGCAGTACTCCTCGACCGTCCCCATCTCGTGGGTGACGAGGACGATCGTCTTGCCGCGAGCTTTCATAGCGTGGAAGGCGTCGGCGCACTTCTGCTGGAAGGCGGCGTCGCCGACCGCGAGCACCTCGTCGATCAGCAGCACGTCGGCGTCGGCCTCCATCATCACCGAGAAGGCGAGCCGGACCAGCATCCCCGAGGAGTAGTTCTTCAGCTTCAGTTCGGCGAACTCCTCGAGCTCGGCGAACTCGATCACGGCGTCGAGGCGGCGCCGCGTCTCCCCCGGCGTCAGCCCCATCATCACCCCGTTGAGGACGACGTTTTCGCGCGCCGTCAGCTCCATGTTGAAGCCGACGCCGAGCTCGATGAAGGGCGCCAGGCGGCCGGCCATCCGGATCCGGCCGGCGTCGGGCCGGTAGATGCTGGCGAGCAGTTTCAGCAGCGTGCTCTTGCCCGAGCCGTTGCGGCCGACGATGCCGAAGAACTCGCCCTTGCGGACGTCGAAGGAGATGCCTTTCAGCGCCTGCAGCTCGCGGTACTCGCGGGCGGCGAAGGGGCGGACGAGCCGCTCCTTGAAGGAGTCGACCCGGTGGGTCGGGATGCGGAAGGACTTCTCCAGGCCCTCGACCGCGATCGCCAGCGCGTCGCCCTGCTTGGGCGCCGGTGCTCGCCGGTCCGCCGGCGCTTGGGTTGCTGGATTGTCGACGGGCATAGGCGCCTCGAAAGGGTGCCTCAGCCTAGCGGCGCGGGTCGGCGTCGGAGGAGGCGAGGACGGTCGAGCAGGAGAGCTGGAAGGCGAACCCCGGAGGGGAGATGTCGAAGACAGCGGCGGAGCGCGGCGCCGCCGAGCAGGTCCGTTCGGCCTTGTCCATCGAGGCACTCCACGGGGGAGTGCCGCGGCCGGTCACGTTCCGCGCCGGCAGCGAGACGAGGGCGGAGGCGAGGACGACGGCGACCATCACCATCCCTAACCAGGGGCGCTCGCCCCAGTTGCGGCCGCGCCAGCCGCGGTCGACCATGGCGAAGATCAGGCTGACGATCAGCATCACCGGGACGAGCGCGTAGCGGCCGGCGTCGGCAATCCAGGCGCCGTCGTGCCAGAGCATCGGGATCGCCACCGCCCGCTGATAGATCGAGACGACGAACATCACCACCGCGATCGGGATCGTCAGCGCCGCCAGGTAGCGGACCGAGGGACCCGAGCGCCAGGCGCCCAGGGCGAGCCCGCCCAGCAGGGCGATCGTCAGCAGGATCAGGAAGGGCCAGCCGAGCAGGGCCCAGATCTCGCCGCCGAGCCGGAGGCCGAAGACGGCGCCGTCGGCGACCCGCTGCAGGAGGACGCTCCAGACGTCCCCGGTCCAGACCGGGTCGACGCCTTCGTAGTTGCTGCGGGCGATCGCGTAGAGCTGGGCCAGGTTGGCCGCGAAATAGGCGCCGACGATCGTCGCGTCCCTGCCGTCGCGGACGGCGAAGGCGCGGAGCAGGGCGAGCGGGAGGAAGAAGAGCGTGCCGGGGGTGCTGAGTGCGGTGGCGGCGAGGAAGGCGCCGCCGAGCGCCGCCGATCCGCTGCCGCGCGGCCGCCAGAGCAGCAGCCAGAAGCTGGCGACGAGCATGAACCAGGGGACGTTGGCGGTGGAGACGATCGTTTCGGTGCCGCCGACGGCGGTGAGGACGGTCAGCGCCGCCAGCGCCCCCCGCAGGAGCGGGCTCTCGATCTGGCCGGCGGCGGCGACCCAGACGACGAGGCCGCTGAGGGCGACCGCGAGGGCCGAGGCGATCGCCATCGCCGCCGGCGCGTCGCGCAGGGGAACGGCGGCGCCGACCTCGCCGATCAGTCGCGGCACCAAGACGAGGTAGCCCGCGTATTCGGTCGTGATCGCGT
Organism: Solirubrobacterales bacterium; assembly: GCA_035764545.1. Taxonomy (GTDB): domain Bacteria; phylum Actinomycetota; class Thermoleophilia; order Solirubrobacterales; family 70-9; genus VAYN01. Next base: position 8,536 of record DASTYZ010000048.1, read on the forward strand.
CAAGGAACCCGTTTTCGATCGCCCCCTGCAGGTAGATCGGGCCGTCCTCGGCCCAGAGCGCGTCGAGCGAGCCGGTCCAGCCGATCCGGGCGAGCTGGAGGACGGCGGCGATCGCGACGAAGCCGACGATCAAGATCGCCGTCTGGACCCGGGTCAGGGGGAGGCCCACCTCCGGCTCGGCGGCGGGGAAGAGATAGCGATCGAGGTGCCGGCGTGCCGCGGCCGCCCTGTCCCGGAATGACATCCGCGCGCACGATATATGCGCGGAAAACGGCCGGTAGCCCGCTCTTTTCCAGGCGCAGTAGGGTTCCAGCCTCGCATGGAGCCCTTGAAGGGACTGATTCTCTCCGGCGGCGCCGGTACCCGCCTGCGCCCGATCACCCACACCTCGGCCAAGCAGCTCGTGCCTGTGGCCAACAAACCCGTGCTCTTCTACGGAATCGAGGCCCTGGTTGACGCCGGGGTCAAGGAGATCGGGATCATCATCGCCCCGGAGACCGGGGACGAGATCCGGGAGGCCGCCGGCGACGGCTCGCAGTTCGGCGCCGAGATCACCTACATCGTCCAGGACTCGCCCGCCGGCCTCGCCCACGCGGTCCTCACCGCGGAGGAGTTCATCGGCGGCTCGCCCTTCGTCATGTACCTGGGGGACAACCTCCTCCGCGACGGCCTCCGCGGCCTCGTCAACACCTTCAACGAGCACGGGCCTGACGCGCTGATCCTGCTCACCCCGGTCGCCGACCCGCAGTCCTACGGGGTTGCCGAGCTCGACGACGAGGAGCACATCGTCCGCCTGATCGAGAAGCCGAAAGACCCGCCCTCGAACCTGGCGTTGGTCGGCGTCTACCTCTTCAGCAGCCTGATCTTCGACGCGGCCCGCTCGCTCGAGCCCTCCTGGCGCGGCGAGCTCGAGATCACCGAGGCGATCCAGAAGCTGATCGACGACGGCCGCAGCGTCCGCTCCGAGGTCGTCCGCGGCTGGTGGAAGGACACCGGCCAGCTCGCCGACATGCTCGAGGCCAATCGGCTCGTGCTCGAGGAGCTGGTGACCGAGATCGAGGGCGACGTCGACGAGGGCTCCAAGGTCGAGGGCCGGGTCGTGATCGGCCCCGGCGCCAGGCTCGAGCGCGCGGTCGTCCGCGGCCCCGCCGTGATCGGCGCCGGCGCCCACATCGAGGACGCCTTCATCGGCCCCTACACCTCGATTGGCGACGACGTCCACGTCCGCCGCTCCGAAGTCGAGAACTCGATCGTCCTCGCCGGCTCCGTCGTCGAGGACCTCGGCACGCGGATGGAGGCGAGCCTGCTCGGCAAGGAAGTGAAGCTGACCCGCAGCGAGGGGATGCCGAAGACGCTGCGCCTGCTCGTCGGCGACAAATCCGAGATCAAACTCGTCTAACTGTCGAGTTCGTCCATTCCCCAGTCGGGGGCCGAAGCCGTCGCGATCTCCCGGCGTAAGAGGATCCCGACCGAGGGATTGACGACCGACCAGCCCCGATCGTGGCGGATGAGCCCTGCCATCTGCAGCCGTCCGAGTACCTTGCGGATCTCCTGGGGGGGCGAGTCTCCTCGTTGAGAACCCGCATAGGGTCCATGTCCCAGAGCAATCTGCTCCAGCACCTTTCCCCCGAGGCGATGGAGCGTGCAGGCGTGTTGAACGGACCTGTTGAGAAGTGGCACTGAGGTGGAAGCAAGATCGCTGAGGATCTGGTTGGCGCTTGCCTGTTTGGTCTCGACGTGGGTTGCCAGGGCGGCGAGCATGGTTTCCGGATGCCCTCCCGTGAGCCGAGTGAGTTCGGCCGCTAAGTCCAGGGGGACTCTGAGGCTCGAGGCCACGGTTTCCCACACCTCGTCCGTCGGGTTATCGAGAGACAGCCATTGACCCTGTTGGTGGAATGCGGCTTCTCGTCCTAGGACGCGACCCTCCACGGCATCACGACCCGAAAGGACGACGCTGAGGTGTAAACCGGTCTGGACCATCTCTCGGATTGCCCAGAGGAGCCTGTCGAGATCGAGCGGATGCCGAGGGGTGAGGCCTGGCGCCTCCAGGTGATCGATCCAGAGAATGGTCTCGCGACGCCGAGCCAGCCTCTCGACTGCCTGCAAGGCGTGGGCGAGAGGGAGTTCGCCTGAGGGCCAATCCCGCAGGGCCTCTTCCAACCCTTGGATGGTGAGCAGATTGGCGAGATCGACCCGCTTCCTTTCGAGACTGGCTGGTACGAGAGTGCCGACCTTGAGAGTCGAGAATTCAGTGCCAAGCTCCGCCAACGCGACCTGGCGGACAAGTCGGAAGGCGAGATGCTCGTCGCTTGCCGCTCCCTCGAGGTCCATGTGGATCACTGGGTTGTCGGGAAGTGACGGGCCTAGCGCCGACCGCACGGTCTCCGTCTTGCCAACCTCACCCTCGCCGAGCAGGCCGACGATCCGACTTAGCTGAATAGCGTCAGTGATCTGCTCGCTTTCCGAGGATCGCGCCAGCTCGAGAGTCCAGCGGGCGCGATTGATCTCTTTCGTCAGCGCCAAGATCGATCTCCTTCGGCGGTCTTGATCGCCAGCTCGACCACGGTCGGAGTAGCAGTGCGATCAGGCTCCCCGGCAGCCGAAGCTCGAACCCTTGAGGCAACCAGCATCGTCCGCCGTGGGTGGCAATCCGAGGCGGCGAGGATCGCCTCTAACTCATCGTCCGCAATCGTCACCTCAGCCTCAGCGAAGCGGGAACGGAGGCCTGGCATCCAATCCTCCTTGGCGATTTCCGCCAGCTGAAATTCCTCGCCGATCGAGGCAAGGGGTTGGCGACCCTCGCGCAGAGCTTGAGCTGCCGACTCCTCGCTGCCCGCGAAGATGAAAACGAGGGGGCTTTCGGCCTCTCGGCACCACCTTGCGACACCCTCCTGGGCCTGATCGAGGTTGGCAAGCAGGTGGATCTCGTCCAAGAGCACGTACGCGCGCCGCTCGGTGGCTCTGGCATGCAGAGCCACTGCTCCGAGAATCCGATCAAGACCAGGGGCGCCGTCGTCGGCCCCTGCCAATACGGCAGAGACCGCTTTCAGGGCCTCGCCGGCATCCTCGTATCCAAGTTGGTTCAAGGTGCTGCTCAGTTCCTTGGCACGCCCGGTCTGCTTCCGGGCGAAGCCGAGCACCCGACCCGCCACCGCTGCCGCGTCTCCCGCCCGCCCGGCCTGAGCCTGGCGGGCAATCTCCCCCGCGAAGGCGGGCGTCGTAGAGATCTCCAGCTTGCTCAGGTCGACGTCGATGGCCACCGACCCGTTCTTGCGAAGCCTCGCCAGCGCCGCCTTCGCGACGCTGGTCTTCCCAATTCGCCGTTCTCCGATCAGCCATTGGTGCGCAGGAAGAGCGAGTCTCGTTTCTAGGCTCTCGATTGAGGGCAGACGGCCGATCTGGCGCTCCTCCGGCATCACTGGCTGGTCAATAGGGAAAGAATTGAGTTGCAATGCCACAAATGCAAGAATAGCAACGCTTGGAATGCAATCCAAATCGGGGGCCGCAGAAGCTTTTACGTCTGGTTCCTGCTAAATAGCCTGTCCGCCCATGCAACTTCCCTATTTCCTCAGGCCCGCCCGATGAAGTTGCTCGTGACCGGAGCCGCCGGGATGCTCGGGCGCGACGTGCTGCTCGCCGCCGGCAACGCCGGCCACGACGTCGTCGGCTACGGCCGCGCCGAGCTCGACGTCACCAACCCCGCCACGCTCGACCGCAAGCTCGACCTCGAGCGCCCCGACGTCGTCATCAACTGCGCCGCCTGGACCGACGTCGATGGCGCCGAGACGGCCGAGGAGGCCGCCTTCGCCGTCAACGGCAGCGGCGCCGGCAACGTCGCCGCGGCGGCCGCGAAGGTCGAAGCCCGCGTCCTCCACGTCTCCACCGACTACGTCTTCGACGGCCTCAAGGGCTCGCCCTACGTCGAGAGCGACCAGCCGGCGCCGCTCTCGGCCTACGGCCGCACCAAGCTCGCCGGCGAGGAGGCGGTCGCCGCTGCGAACAAGCGCCACTTCATCGTCCGCTCGGCCGGCCTCTTCGGGCTCGGCGGCCGCAACTTCGTCGACACGATGCTGCAGCTGGCCCAGACCCGGAGCGAGGTCACCGTCGTCCGCGACCAAGTCGGCTCGCCGACCTACACCTGGCACCTCGCCTACGGGATCGTCCGCTTGATCGAGGGGATCGAGTACGGCATCCACCACATGGCGGCGGCCGGGCAGTGCTCCTGGTACGAGTTCGCGGGGGAAATCTTCGAGCAGGCCAAGGTCGAGTGCCGGGTGCTCTCGATCACCAGCGATGAATTCGGCGCCGCGGCGCCGCGACCGCCCTTCTCGGCCCTGGTCAGCCAGCGCGAGCACGCGATCCGGCTGCCCAGCTGGCAGGACGGGCTGGCAGGCTATCTCGCCCAACGACAAGCGGAGGCAAGCGAATGAGACTCCTGGTGACCGGCGCGGCCGGCTTCATCGGCTCCACCTACGTGCGGCTGGTCGGCGACGAGCACGACGTCGTCGTCCTCGACAAGCTCACCTATGCCGGGCGGCGCGAGAACCTGCCCGAGGGGACGAACCTGATCGAGGGCGCGATCGAGGACCCGGCGGTCGTCCGCGAAGCGATGCAGGGCGTCGACGCCGTCGTCAACTTCGCCGCCGAGTCCCACGTCGACCGCTCGATCGACGACCAGGAAGCGTTCGCCCGCACCCACGTCGTCGGCACCGGCACGCTGCTGGACGCGGCGCGCGAGCTCGGGGTCGAGCGCTATCTGCAGGTCTCCACCGACGAGGTCTACGGCTCGATCGAGTCCGGCTCCTTCACCGAGACCTCGCCGATCGACCCCTCCTCGCCCTACTCGGCGACGAAGGCGGCCGGCGACCTGCTCGTCTCCGCCCACTTCCACACCTACGGGATCGACGCCTCGATCGTCCGCGGCTCCAACAACTACGGCCCGCGCCAGTACCCGGAGAAGCTGATCCCGCTGATCACGCTGAACGCCCTGCACAGTGACCCGCTGCCGGTCTACGGCGACGGCCGCCAGGTCCGCAACTGGCTCTACGTCGAGGACTTCTGCACCGGCATCCACACGGTGCTGACCAAGGGCGAGGCCGGCGAGGCCTACAACGTCGGCGGCCCCGACGAGTGCGAGAACATCGAGGTCGTCAAGCGGGTGATCGAGCTGACCGGCGGCGACGAGTCGCTGATCGACTACGTCACCGACCGCCCCGGCCACGACCGCCGCTACTCGCTCTCCTCCGAGAAGCTGAAGACGGAGCTGGGCTGGGAGGCGCAGGTCCACTTCGCCGAGGGCCTTGAGCGGACCGTGCAGTGGTACCGCGACAACGAGGAGTGGTGGGGCCCGATCCGCTCCGGCGAGTACCGCGAGTACTACGAAAAGCAGTACGGGAAGAGCCTGCGCTGATGGCGGAGAGGCTGGAGACGAAGCTCGACGGGGTCGTCCTGATCGAGCCGCAGGTCCACGGCGACGAGCGCGGCTTCATGGTCGAGTCCTTCAGCCGCGACGCCTGGCGCGAGCTCGGGGTCGACGTCGCGTTCGTCCAGCACAACCACTCGCGCTCGCGCCAGGGGACGCTGCGCGGGATCCACTTCCAGACCGAGCCGGGGCAGGCGAAGCTGGTCCGCTGCGCCCGCGGCGAGATCCTCGACGTCGCCGTCGACCTCCGCCGCGGCTCGCCCACCTATGGTCAGTGGGAGGCGCACCGCCTCGACGACGTCCGCCACCGCCAGCTCTTCGTCCCGGTCGGCTTCGGCCACGGCTTCGCCGTCCTCTCCGAGGAAGCCGACGTCGCTTACCAGGTCTCCAGCTACTACGACCCGGCAACCGAGAAGGGCATCGCCTGGGACGACCCCGGCGTCGGCGTCGACTGGCAAGTCGCCGAGCCGCTCCTCTCCGAGCGCGACAAGACCGCGCCGACGCTCGCCGAAATCGCCGACGAGCTGCCCTTCGAGTACCGCTAGCTCGCGTAGAAGGTCTGCATCCCGCCCTCGACTTCGCCCTCGATGTAGGCGAGCCAGGGCGGGGCTGCCGCGGTCTTGCGGGCGAGGACGATCGTGGTGTGGCCGGCGCTGGTCCAAAGCGATGAGAAGGGCCGGCTGAAGGCGGCGGGGAGGGGATAGAAGCCGGCGGTAAGGGCGCGCTGCACCTCGTAGGCGCCGCCGAGGGCGACGAGGTCGCGGAACTCGCGGAAGGCGTAACCGCGGACGTGAGGGCCGAGGACGCGGATCGAGGTCGGCTGGCGGCCGAGGGCCAAGAGGACGCGGTTGTGGAGGCTGGCCAGGTTGGGCACCGAGAGGATGGCGTGGCCGCCGGGCCGCAGTACCCGGTGCATCTCGGTCATCGGCAGCCAGATGTTCTTCAGGTGCTCGAGGACCTGGTTGCAGACGACGACGTCGACGCTGCCGTCCTCCCAGGGGAAGCGGCCGGTTTCGAGATCGACCCGGGCGACCTCGAGGCCCTTCGCTTCGGCGGCGAGGGCAGGCTCCTCGTAGACCTCGACCCCGAGCATCCGCTTGGCGCCGAGCGCGGCGCCGCAGCGCTCGCTCAGCTCGCCGTCCCAGCAGCCGACGTCGAGCAGGGTCGGCTCGCGGTGCTGGCTGGCGACGCCGCGGAGGAGGCGCTCGATCGAGTTCCCGACCTCGACCAGGACCTGGGTGCAGAGGTCGCTCACCGGGCCATCGTTTCAGTCAGCAGCTCCCGCATCGCCGCGACGAAGTGCGGGCGCGAGAACTCGGCGGCGCGCTCGGCCAGCCGCTCGCGGTCCCATTCGGTCGCGGCGACCCGCGTCACCGCCTCCCGCAGTGACTCAACACTCGCCTCCGGGAGGAGGACGCCGTCGCTGCCGTCGCGGACGATGTCGCGGGCGCCGCCGGCGTTCAGCGCGATCACCGGCGCGCCGGCGGCGAGCGCCTCGACCATCGTGATCCCGAAGTCCTCCTCGCCGACGTGGATGAACCCCGCCGCCTCGCGGTAGAGCCCCTCCAGCTCCCCGCGCGAGATCCAGCCGCGCAGCTCGACGTTCTCCGGCAGCCGCTCGCGCAGCTCCTCTTCCTGGGGGCCGATCCCGACCATCGTCAGGCGCTGGGGGAGGCCGCGGAAGGCCTCGGCGACCAGCAGCGGCTGCTTGTAGGGGACGAGCCGGCCGACCCAGAGGAAGTTGCCGCGCTCCTGTTCCGGGTTGGCGCGCAGCTCCTCGACCTCGACCGGGGGGTGGACGACGTCGGCCTCGCGGTTGTAGAAGTGGCGGATGCGGTCGCGGACCTCGGTCGAGTTGGCGATCAGCCGGTCGGGGCGCTGCGCGGCGGCGCGGTCCTGCTTGCGCAGCCAGCCCGACAGTGCGCCCAACGCCCGCCCGCGGACCCCGTCGAGCCGCCCGCGCTCGGTGTCGGTGAGCCAGGCGTAGCGCATCGGCGTGTGGCAGTAACAAACGCAGGGGGTGCCGGGAGGCGGCGAGGCGTTGATCGCGCAGGAGTGCGAGGAGACGACGACGAGGTCGTAGTCGCTCAGGTCGAGCGAGCGGAAATAGCGCGGCATGTAGGGGAGCAGGTAGCGCCAGCGGCCGGGGTCATGCCCGACCTGCCGCAGCCCCGGCAGCCGGCTGGGCTTCGATTCCCGCACGATCCGCGCCGCCAACCGCGGCGGCAGCAGCTCCCGCTCGGCGTGGAAGGTGAAGACGTCGACGCGACTCGCCTCGGCCAGCACGTCGTCGGCGAGGACCTCGACGACCCGCTCAGCCCCGTGGAACCCCTGGAACCAGTCGTGGACGATCGCGACCGGCCGGCCGGCCCAGGGAGCGGCGCTGCTCATGCGCGCCAGCGTAGTCAATAGCCGCGGCAGCCCGAGGCGACTTAGTGAACCCATGGTTGACTTACGCGCCATGCCTGACGTGACGGTGCTGATCGGCGCCTACGAAAACGAGGGAACGGTTGCGCGGGCGGTCGCCTCGATCCTCGGGCAGACGGAGCGCGACCTCGAGTTGATCGTGATCGACGATGGATCACGCGACGCTTCTGCCGAGGTGGCGGAAGAGGCGATCGGGGACGACCCGCGGGGGCGGGTGATGCGTCTGGAGCGGAACCTGGGGATCGCCCGCTCGCTGAACGCCGGGATCGAGGCGGCTGCCGCACCCGTTGTCGCGATCCAGGACGCTGACGATTACTCGGCGCCGGCGCGGTTGGAGCGCGAGCTCGCGGTGCTTGCCGAGCAACCGGAGGTGGCTGTCGTCGGTTCGCGGATGCGGGAGGTCGACGCCGCCGATCGGGAGCTGCGGCCGCGGACCAGCTTCGCCGCCGGCGACGTCGGCCCGGTACTGATGCGCTTCAACCCGATCCCGAACGGCTCGGCGGCATTTCGCAAAGACGTGGCGTTGGAGCTGGGCGGCTACGACCCGCGCTACCGCTACGCGACCGAGTACGACCTCTGGCTGCGGATCGCCGAGCGCCACCGGCTCTTCGCAATCGACGAGGAGCTCTGCACGCGGGTGATGGGCGGCGGCAACGTCGCCGCCCGGGCCGAGCGGGCCCAGCTCGCCGAGGGGCTGGCGATCCGCGCCCGCGCCCTGCGCCGCCGCCGTAGCCCGCGGGGCGCCGCCGGCCTGCTCCGCCCGGCGCTCTCCTACGCGCTGCCGGCGCCGCTGAAACGGGCGCTGCGCGAACGCCGCGGTCAGGCGCCCTGAGGCGTCCGCGTCGCGAGCGCCGCCTCGTACTGCTCCCCCGTCCCGGCGAGGAACCGCTCGAAGCTCAGCTCGTTGCGGATGCGCTCCCTGGCTGCGGCGCCGAGCCGCGCGCGGGCGTCCGCGTCCCCGGCGAGGTCGAAAAGACGATCCGACATCGCCTCGAGATCGCCGGCGGCGAAGACCACGCCCGCCGCGCCGACGGTCTCGGCGTTGCCGGTCCCGTCGGCGACCACCGGCGGCAGCCCGTGCGCCATCGCCTCCAACAGGGCAAGGGACATTCCCTCGCGGTGGGAGGGAAGCAGGAAGAGATCGGCGGCTGAATACAGCTCCTCGAGCTCGTTGCAATGGCCGAGGGGTCGCACCCCTGGCCCGGCCCTGGCAGCGACCTCCTCCTCCAAAGGCCCGTCGCCGGCGATCACGAGGACAAGCGGCGCGCCACGCTCGCGGGCGGCGTTGACGGCCTCGATCGCGCCGAGCGGGTCCTTGCGTTCCTCGAGCTGGCCGACGAAGAGAACGGCGACGTCGTCATCGGCGAGCCCCAGCGACTCCCGCGCCTGGCGCCGTCGCGGCGGATCGGCCGGCTCCGCCACCGGCACTCCGTTGCGAACCACGACGAGCCGGTCGAGGAGGGATGGCGGCAGGGCGGCGCCGAGGTCGTCGCGCTCGTCGCCGGCGGTGCAGATCGTCGTCGCCGAGGCCGCCACTGCCGCTCGCAGACGCCGCCGCACGAGCGCGCCGGCAACGCCGGTCGACCGCCGCAGCCGGTGCAGCCCGTGGGTGGTGATCACCAGCGGCCGTCCCGACAGCCCGGGGGCGGCAAGCATCGCCGCCATGTCGCCGTGGACGTGGACCAGGTCGGCCTCGCGGGCAAGCCGGCGGACCTTCCGCAACCGCGCCAGCACCGAGGGGACGCCGCGCAGCCGCGAGCGGGTGACGCTGAGCGCTATCCGCTCGTGCTCGTAGCCCTCGAGCCCTTCCAGGAGGTCGATGTACGTCTCGGCTCCCCCTCCGGGGTGAGGGAGAACGTGCAGGACCGTGCGCATCGGCCGCGAGGCTAACGTCGCCAGAGGATCGCCGCCAGCAGCGAGAGCTCGATCCCCATCGTCTCGTTGTGGCCGCGCAGCCGCCGCAGCGAGCGCCACGCCAGCCAGCCTGCGGGCGGCCGTTTCGTGTCCAGTCGCGCCAGCCGCCGCAGCACCTGCGCCTTCTCCGGCTCCAGCCCTTCGGCTCGCGCCTCGATCTCCCGGGCCGAGCCGGCGATCCGCCGCGCGTTCATCTCATAAGCCCGCTCGGCGTGGGCGGAGAGCTCCGCGATCGTCCCCCGCGGGTCGCGCCAGCGCAGCCGCCGGCGCGGGTCGTAGCTCCGCATCGCCGCCGCGTGCCCGCGGGCGGCCCCCCCGTGCTGGACGTAGTCGTAGAGCGGCCGGTCGACGTAGGCAATCCGCCCCGTTGCCAGCGCCACCGCGGCGATCCACTGGTCGTGGAAGGGGTCGCCGATGGGCTCTGGGAAGGGCAGCACGAGGTCGAGCACCTCGCGGCGGAAGAGCGAGGCCGCCCCGGTCACGGTGTTGGCGAGGAGCAGCGAGGCGAGGTCGGTGTAGTTGTTCCGCCGATCCCGCCAGAAGGTGTCGGAGAGGACCCCGCCCGCCTCGTCGACGATCCGCATGTCGCTGTAGACGAGCTCGGCGTCGCCGCGGGCCGCGATCAGCGCCGCCAGCTTCTCCGGGTACCAGCGGTCGTCCTGGTCGGCGAGGGCGACGAGGTCGGCCTCGGGCGGGACCATCTGCAGCGCCCGCTCGAAGTTCGCGTAGAAGCCGAGCCGCCCCTCGCCGACCGAGAGCGTGAACCGCTCGTCGCCGGCGGTCAGCTCGCGCAGGTGCGCGAGCCCCTCCGGCCCGGAGCCGTCGTCGCTGATCAGGCAGACCCAGCGCTCGTGGCTCTGCTCGCGGATCGAGGCGATCTGGCGCTCGAGCAGCCGCGGGTCCGGTTCGAAGGTGGCCATGCAGATCGCCACCAGCGGGGCTTCGGCCATGCGATCAGTAAGCGCCGTCGCCGCGGACGATCGCCAGCGGGGTGCGCAGCAGGATCGCCAGGTCGGTCAGCAGCGAGAGGTTGTCGAGGTAGTCGCGCTCCATCGCCAGCCGCTCCTCGAAGGTGAGGTCGCTGCGCCCGTAGACCTGCATCGGCCCCGTCACCCCCGGCTTCACCGCCAGACGGCCGCGCTGGCGCTCGTCATAGAGGGCGACGATCGCCTCCTCCTCCGGGCGCGGCCCGACCAGGGACATGTCACCGCGCAGGACGTTGAACAGCTGCGGCAGCTCGTCGAGGCTGGTCCGGCGCAGCCAACGCCCAACCCGGGTCACCCGCGGGTCGTCGCGGATCTTGAAGGCGGGCTGGTCGAGGCTGGCGACGTCGATCAGCTCCGGTAGGCGCTGCTCGGCATCGACGACCATCGTCCGGAACTTCAGCATCGTGAACGGCTCCCCGTCTTCGCCGGCGCGCCGCTGGCGGAAGAGGACGGGGCGGCCACTGTCGAGCAGGATCGCCAGCGCGACCAGGGCCAGGAACGGCGAGAGCACCAGCAGCACCGCGGCCGAGATGACGATGTCCATCAGCCGCTTCATCGCCATCGTCGAGCGCGGCGGGTCGCTGAAGCGGAAGTCCAGCACCGGCAGCTCGGCGAGGCGGTTGAGCTCGACCCCGGGGCCGAGCAAGCCATAGTGCTGGGGCAGGAAGGTGAGCGCCAGCCCCGCCGCCTTGCAGTCCTCGATCAGCCGCTCGGTCGCCGGCTCGCTCATCTCGCCTTCGGTCACCACCACCCGCTCGATCGCGTGTTCGCCGGCGGTCCGGGCGAGGTCACTGAGCGAGCCGAGGCGCGGCAGCACGGCGGCGGTCGGGTCGGGCTCGGTCGAGAGGTAGCCGACCAGCGACAGCCGCGTCTCCGGGTGGATCGCGACGCGGCGGGCGACGACGTCGACGGCGTGCGGCGAGCCGATCACGATCCCGGTCCCGACCGGGGTCAGCCGGTGCCAGAGGAGGCGCAGCACGCCGCGCATGAAGAAGCTGCCGGCGAGGGTGCCGACTCCGACGGCGATGGCGCTGGCGGGAGAGAGGGGGCCGACCGGGCTGAGCGCGAGCAGGCCGTCGAGGACCAGGACGCCGACGGCGCTGGTGGAGACCAGCGAGGGCAGCTCGTCGAGGGTGCTGTGGCGGATCCGGCGGTGGTCGTTGTCGTAGAGGCCGTGCAGCTTGACCACCAGGATCCAGGTCGGGCTGACCAGGGTCGCCCAGAAGAGCGTCCCGACTTCGGTCGAGGCGCTGGTCGCGGTGACCGCGAAGAGGCAGCCGATCAGCATCAGCCAATCGGAGAAGGCGAGCAGCCGGCGCAGCACGGCGCCCCGCCGGCGGTACTCCTGGGCACCGGGGCTCGGCGTCGGCTCCTGCTCAGCCGGCAGCGGCCCCGCCGCCTCGGCCTCGTCTTGCTTGGTGTGTGGCATCCAGCTCAATTTCATCCGCACCCTTCAAAACCACCGCGAAGGCATTTTTCTTCGGGGTTGAGGCGACGGGCTTCTTCGAGGTCGGCCCGTGCCGCGGCTTCGTCGCCGGCAGCGTTCTCGACCCGCGCCCGCAGGTAATAGAGGAGCCAGTTGTCCTCTTCGCGGTCGATCGCCTTGTTGAGGTGGTCGATTGCCGCCGGGTAGTTGCCTTCGCGCTCGGCGAGGAGGCCGAGCTGCTTCTCGGGCGAGGTCGCCCAGGGCTCGATCTTGCGCGCGTTTTCGGCGTGGCTAACGGCGCTGGGGAGGTTGTCGTCGGCCGCCGCCGCATTGCTGGCGTCGATCTCGCGGTCGACCAGCAGCGGCCCGACCAGCGCCAGCATGCTGATCCAGGCGACCGCGAGGCCGGCGACGGCGAGGGCGAAGCCGCGCCGGTCGGCGTGGCCGTTGCCCGTCACCCGCAGATGGGCCAGCTGCGCGCAGCGGGCGGCGACGAGGACGCCGCTGGCCATGAAGAAGACCGCCCCCAGCACGGCGATCTGCCAGAACCAGTCGATCGCCGAGCAGACGGCGAAGGCGAGGCAGGCGCCGAGCAGCGCCGCATAGAGGTCGCGACGCCGCTCGCGGGCGTGGCGCCAGGCGGCGACCCCGATCCAGAGCAGCGTCCCGACCATCGCCAGGACGAGGAGGCCGCCGAGCAGCCCGAGCTCGGAGAAGGCCTGGAGGTAGAGCGAGTGGCCGTCGGTGTTCGGCTCGTCGTTGTGCCGCAGCTGGTACCAGGAGAAGCGGAAGGTGCCGGCGCCACTGCCCAGCACCGGCTTTTCTTCGAAGCTGTCGACGGCGACCCGCCAGAACTCGTTGCGGCCGCTGCTGGAGAGTTCGGTGAAGTGCGCTTCCGGGTTGCTCGGAGGCCGCAGGTCTGGGCTCGAGAACTGGTCCCAGGCGCGGCCGCCGACGGCGAGGGCGGCGGCGATCGCCACCAGCGCGGCGCCGAGGGCCAGCGCCCTCAACAGCCGCGGATTGCGGGAGGCGGCCAGGGCCCGGTCGGTGAGCTGTCCCTGCCCCCGCTCGAGCCGCCTCAGCCCGGCGAACAGCGCCAGCGCCAGCAGCGAGCCGGCGACGAGGACGGCGAGCACCTCGTGCCCCTGCCCGGCGATGCTGTCGTCGTTGAGGTTCTCGGCGATGCTGCGGTGGCCCTGGACGACGAGCACCGCCGGCAGGGCGCCGAGAGCGCCGATCGCCAGCGTCGCCAGCAGCCAGAGCCGGTCGTGGGAGAGGGCGATCAGGCAGCCGCAGGCGATCGCCGTCGCCAACAGGCCGCCGCGGGAGTAGGTGAGGTAGAGCGCCAGCAGGGCGAAGGGCATCGCCGCGACCGCGAACCAGCGCAGGAAGGAGGTGAGCGAGTGCCGGCTCAGCCACAGCCCCAGGCCGGCGGCGATCCCGAAGAGGACGCCCTCGCCGTTCCAGTAGCCGAGCGGGTAGCTGAGGCGGGAGCCGGAGCCGGGACCTTCGAGAACGTGGAAGACATCCGGCAGGAGGCGGGGGGCGAGGGCGATCGCCGCGATCGCAAGCAGCGAAATAGTCAGGCCTTCACCGAAACGTTGGCGTCTCTGGCCGGTTTGGGCGATCAGGAAGGTGGCTAGGAAGATTCCGAGGTAGACCAGCACCCGGTCTGCCTCGGTGACGCTTAGCTCGATCGATCCGGACCAAGAGGATGACAATGCGGATAGGAGCGCCAGTGCACCGATCAATCCAGTCGCCCAGTAGAAGGGTCGTGCGAGCAGGGCGCGACCGGCGGCGCCGAGGACCAGCATCCCGACCACGAGCAGCCATACGGCCAGGCCTGCCCAGTGCCGATCGCTCAGCGCAAAGCCGCCTCCGGCCAGGGCCAGCGGCAGGAGCAAAAGCAGCGGAGCGATCAACGCCGCTGATTCCTCTAACCTTGCGCGCCATGCTTCGGACCCCCCACCCCCAAGGCCCGAGCCTGGGGCGACCTGCCGTTGCGCTCGTTTCAGTGCTTGCTCTGCTGGCATTCGCGTGCTTTCCGGTTGTCGCCCAGGCTGAAGGGACCGTCTACGAAACTGAGCCGACCACCCTCCCGGGCGGAACGGACAAGCCCCCTACTCAGCACAAGAACCCCGATTCGCCGGAAAGTTCCCCAAAGGCGCACGACTCGACCCCCGATAGCGGGGGCACGGAACAGCCGGACGAAGAATCTTCGGTAGGGGGTGGAGCATCCAAGGGAAATCCAAGCACTCCGGGCGGAGTCGGAAACACCCAGGGTAAAGATGGCGAGGGCGCCAAGGTTGCCAACCAGCAGCCGGGCGGCTCCGTGCAGGACGCCAAGCCCCTGGCGACGACCACCGCCGCGGACGACGACTCGTCCTCGCCCTTGGTGCCGATCCTGATCGCAGTTGCCGTGCTGGCGGCGATCTCGGTCGGAGCGGTGCTCTACCGGCAGCGCCGTGGCGACGGTAGCCGGTTCTCCCCCAACGCCAGCTGACCCGGAGGTGAAAGCGATGATGCTTCGAACGAAGAAGACCGCTGCGCTCGCGCTGGCCCTGGCGCTGATGGCAGCGATGGCCTTTGCCACGACCGCGCAGGCGGTGCCGGCCAAGTTCTGGGGCGTGGTGCCGCAGACTTCGCTGACGAGTGAACAGTTCGAGCGCCTCGGCAGGGGCGGGGCTGAAAGCGTCCGCGTTCCCCTCGGTTGGGCCGACCTGCAGCCACAGAGCGGCGGCGCGATCAACTGGAGCGGCGTCGACGACGTCGTCGAGAAGGCCGCCCGCGCCGGCATCGACGTCCTGCCGACGATCAGCGGTGCCCCGACCTGGGCCGTGCCGACCGCCAACGTTCCCGGTG
This sequence comes from Solirubrobacterales bacterium, assembly GCA_035764545.1. Classification (GTDB taxonomy): domain Bacteria; phylum Actinomycetota; class Thermoleophilia; order Solirubrobacterales; family 70-9; genus VAYN01. The sequence continues at coordinate 23,573 of DASTYZ010000048.1, forward strand.
GTGGTGGGACCAAAGCCGCCGCCTACCTGCCGACCAAAGGAGCTGCGGCCGCTGCCTGGAAGTCGCTGCTCTCCGAGGCTGTCGCGCGTTACGGGCCGAACGGCAGCTTCTGGGCCTCGCACCCGGGCGTGCCGGTGAAGCCGATCCGCACCTGGCAGATCTGGAACGAGCCGAACTTCAAGTACTTCGTCGCCAGGCCCAACCCGGCCGAATACGGGAAGCTCGTCAAGCTCTCGAGCAGCGCCTTGAAGTCGGTCGATCCCGGCGCCCAGGTGGTCCTTGCCGGCCTCTTCTCGCAGCCGAAGGGCGCGCGCTACGTGCGCATCGTCAACGGCAAGAAGAAGGTCGTCAACCCGACCAACGTCAACTACTTCGCCAGCTACTTCCTCGAAAAGATGTACAAGGCGAACCCGGGGATCAAGTCGAAGTTCGCCGGCGTCTCCCTGCATCCGTACACCGGCAGCTGGAAATACCTGACGCCGGAGATCGAAGAAGTGCGCAAAGTGCTGACGGCCAACGGCGACGCCCGCAAGGGCCTCTTCATCACCGAGATCGGCTGGAGCTCGGGACCGCCCAAGTCCGACGGCACCAACGGCTTCGCCAAGGGCCCGGCCGGACAGGCGCGCGAACTGAAACTCTCGTTCCGCCTGCTCAAGGCCAAACAGCGGGCCTGGCGGATCCAGCGCCTCTACTGGTTCTCGGTCGACGACGCCGAAAACGTCTGCAACTTCTGCGACGGCTCCGGCCTCTTCGGACCCGGCTTCACCCCGAAGAAGTCCTGGTTCGAATTCGTCAAGTTCACCGGCGGAACGCCCTAGGGCGTGCGGCGGCCCGGAGTCGGCCTCCACGCGCACGTCTGACGGCGGCGGACGCAGCGCGGTACTGCGTCCTCGGAAGCCTGAATAGCGCTGCTATTCAGGCTTCCTGCGTCCTTGTCCCGCTTGGTCCGGCGCTCGTCAGCCGCACACGTGTAGTCCGATCCGACCCGCCGCACGCCCACGAAGTGAGTTCCGTGGTTCCTTAGTCGCCTATAGGAGGACAAAGGAACCACGGAACTTGATTTGGAGCGCGAAACCGTCTCAGCCCGCCTATTTCGCGGGTTGAGACGGTTTCGGCGTTGCGCGGCCTAGCCGACCCACCCATCTGCGTAAGATCGGTGGGTTGGCGACCAAGGCGAAACCGAGTAAGAAAACCGACCCACTGGCGCCTTTCAGCGCGCCGGTGCGGCGCTGGTTCGAGGCCTCCTTCGAGGGGCCGACGCCGGCGCAGGCGGGCGGCTGGGAGGCGATCTCCAGTGGTGAGCACGCGCTGATCTGCGCTCCGACGGGGTCGGGAAAGACGCTCGCGAGCTTCCTCTGGGGGATCGACAAGCTGGCGCGTGCGAAAGACCTGGGGACCGGGGTCAAGCTTGTCTACGTCTCGCCGCTGAAAGCGCTGTCCTACGACATCGAGCGCAACCTGCGGGCGCCGTTGCGGGGGATTGGCGCTGACATTGCGGTTGGGCTGCGGACCGGCGACACCTCGCAGAAAGAACGGCGGGCGATGGCGAAAACGCCGCCGGACATCCTGATTACGACGCCGGAGTCGCTCTACCTGATGCTGAGTAGCAGCGTCCGGGAGATTCTCACCGGGGTCGAAGCGGTGATCGTGGACGAGATCCATGCGGTGGCGCAGACCAAGCGGGGATCCCATCTGGCTTTGACGCTAGAGCGGCTGGATCATCTGGTTAGGGACCATGCGCTTGAGGCGGCGGGTCCTGTCTCCGATACGTCTCCCGCGCAAACTGGCGCGGGAGCCGCATCGTCGCCACCCACCGCCAGAAGCGGGGATAACCCCTCCATCCAGCGGATTGGGTTGTCCGCTACCCAGAGGCCGCTGGAGCGGATTGGGCAGTTCCTGGTCGGGCCGAAGCGGGAGTGCCGGATTGTTGATGCGGGGCAGAAGAAGGCTCTTGATCTGGAGATCGTGGTGCCGGTGGAGGACATGGCCGATCCGGGGGCTCCTGCTTATCCGAGCGAGGGGGGGCCGCCGCCTAGTGAAGTCGAGCCGAGTGCGCACGCGCGGTCGATCTGGCCGGCGATCTATCCGCGGCTGCTGGAGCTGGTGCAGGAACACACCTCGACGATGATCTTCGTCAACAACCGCCGGGCGGCGGAGCGGTTGGCGAAGCGGCTGAACGAGCTTGCCAACGGACATGGGGACGAAGAGCTGCCGGCGACTGAGCACGCTGGGCACCACGAGGACACGGGCGAGCCGCTGGAGGAAGTGGAGATTGCCCGCGCCCACCATGGCTCGCTCTCTCACGAGGAGCGGGCCGTCGTCGAGGAGATGCTCAAGAGCGGCCAGTTGCCCTGCCTCGTTGCCACCAGCTCGCTGGAGCTCGGAATCGACATGGGGGCGGTCGACCTCGTGATCCAGGTCGAGTCGCCGAAGTCGGTGACCCGCGGCCTGCAGCGGATCGGTCGCGCCGGCCACCGCATGGGCGAAGTCTCCAAAGGCCGGATCTTCCCCAAATACCGCGGCGACCTGCTCGAGTGCGCGGTTGTCGCCCGGCGCATGCGCGAGGCCGAGATCGAGGAGACGACGATCCCGCAGAATCCGCTCGACGTCCTCGCCCAGCACCTGGTCTCGCTGGCTGCGCACAAAGAGTGGGAGGTCGACGAGGTCGAGCGCCTCGTCACCTCCACCCAGTCCTTCCATGACCTCTCCCGCGAACAGCTGGAGAACGTGCTCGACATGCTCGATGGCCGCTACCCCTCCGATCGCTTCGCCGAGCTGCGGCCGCGGATTGTCTGGGACCGCACCGAAGGGACGATCCACGGCCGCAAAGGCGCCCGCCAGCTGGTCGTGACCAACGCCGGCACGATCCCCGACCGCGGCCTCTACGGCGTCCACCTGCCCGACGGCCGCCGGGTCGGCGAGCTCGACGAGGAGATGGTCTACGAGGCCCGCGCCGGCCAGACCTTCCTGCTCGGCTCCAGCACCTGGCGGATCGAGGAAATCACCCGCGACCGGGTGATCGTCACCCCCGCCCCCGGCGCCCCCGGCGCCGTTCCCTTCTGGAAGGGCGACGGGATCGGCCGCCCCGCCGAGCTCGGCCGCGCGATCGGCGCCTTCGCGCGCGAGGCGGTCAATCGCGACCCCGCCGAGCTGGCCAAGGAGTACGACCTCGACGAGCGCGCCGCCAACAACCTCGTCAGCTACCTGCGCGAGCAGCAGCGGGCGACCCGCGTCGTCCCCTCCGACGAGACGATCGTGGTCGAGCGCTTCCGCGACGAGATCGGCGACTGGCGCCTCTGCATCCTCAGTCCCTACGGTGGCCGCGTCCACTCGGCCTGGGGTCTGGCGCTGGCGGCGAAAATCCGCGCCGAGCGCGACCTCGAGGCCGACGCGATCTGGTCCGACGACGGGATCGTCATCCATCTCCCCGACGCCGACGAGCCACCCTCCGCCGACCTCGTCCTGATCGACCCCGACGAGATCGAGGACCTGATCGTCTCCGAGCTCTCCGGCTCGGCCCTGTTCGGCGCCCGCTTCCGCGAGAACGCCTCGCGCTCGCTGTTGATCCCGCGCGCCTACCCCGGCAAGCGCACGCCGCTCTGGCAGCAGCGCTTGAAGTCGCAGAGCCTGCTCGAAGTGGCGCGGGACTTCCCCCGCTTCCCGGTCATCCTCGAGACCTACCGCGAGTGCCTGCAAGACGTCCTCGACCTGCCCGCCCTCGCCGAGCTGCTGGAAAAACTGCACTCGCGCGCCCTCAGCCTGGTCGAGGTGGAGACGCCGACCGCCTCGCCCTTCGCCTCCTCGCTGCTCTTCGACTACGTCGCCACCTACATGTACGAGGGGGACACGCCGAACGCCGAGCGGCGGGCGGCGGCGCTGGCGCTCGACCGCGACCTCCTGCGCGAGCTGTTGGGCCAGGAGGAGCTGCGCGAGCTGATCGACCCTGAGGCGCTGGAAGAGGTCGAGGCGCAGCTGCAGCACCGCACCGAGGCGGGCCGCGCCGGCGACCGCGACGCCCTCCAGCAGCTGCTCCGCAACCTTGGCGACATGACCCCCGAGGAGTGCGAGCAGCGGGTCGCCGAGGGCTACTCGGCGAAATCGATGCTGGACAAGCTCGTCGCCGAGCGGCGGGTGGCGCTGGTCCGGATCGCTGGCGAAGAGCGCTACATCGCCGCCGAGGACGCCGGCCTCTACCGCGACGCGCTCGGGGTGCCGGAGCCGCCCGGCCTGCCGGAGACCTTCCTTGAGGAGCACCCCGACGCGATGCGGGCGCTGGTCCGCCGCTACGCCCGCACCCACGGGCCTTTCCCGACCCAGCAGCTGGCAGAGCGCTACGGCGTCGACCCGCTGCCGGCGCTGCGCGAGATCGAGTCCGAAGGGGCGATGGTCCGCGGCGAGCTCCTTCCCGGCGGCACCGAGCGCGAGTGGTGCGACGCCGACGTCCTGCGCCGGGTCCGCCGCGCCAGCCTCGCCCGGCTGCGCAAAGAGGTCGAGGCGGCCGACACGCGGGAGCTCGCCCGCTTCCTGCCGAGTTGGCAGAACGTCGATGCCTTCCGGCGAACCGGTGCTGGGCTCGACCGCCTGCGCGAGGCGCTGGTGCCGTTGCAGGGCGTGGCGCTGACGCCGAAAGTCTGGGAGGGCGATGTCCTGCCCCGCCGCCTCGGCGCCTACTCCCAGAGCTGGCTGGACGAGCTCTGCACCAGCGGCGAGCTGGTCTGGATCGGCGCCGGCGCTCTCGGCCGCAACGACGGACGCGTCGCCCTCTACTTCCGCGAGGACGTCCGCCTCGCCGGCCCGCCGCCGGCGAACGCAAAGCTCGAGTCGCCCGAGGGCGAGGTCCACGACGCGATCCGCGAGCGCCTCGCCGCCGGCCCCTCCTTCTGGCTCGACCTCGTCGTCGAGCTCGACCACCCAGCCGAGGACATCCACAACGCCCTCTGGGACCTGGTCTGGAGCGGCCAGGCGACCAACGACGCCTTCGCGCCGCTGCGGGCGCCACGCCTTCGCGCGGTCCCGCCCTCCGAACGTGCCGGCCGCCGCTTCGCCCGCCGCCGCTCGACCACCGGCGCCGCCGTCCAGGGCCGCTGGTCCTTGACGGAGCCGCTCTTCGCAAACGCCCCCGGCCCCGGCGCCAAGCTCCGCGCCACGGCCGAGCTGATGTTGGAGCGCTACGGGATCGTCACCCGCGAGACCGTCCTCGCCGAGGGCATCCCCGGCGGCTTCTCGACCCTCTACGGGGAGCTCGGCAACCTCGAGCTGCTCGGCACCGCCCGCCGCGGCTACTTCGTCGAGGGCCTCGGCGGCGCCCAGTTCGCCCTCCCCGGCGCGGTCGAGCGCCTGCGCTCGCTGCCCGAACGCGACGGCTCCTACCTCGTCCTCGCCGCCACCGACCCCGCCAACCCCTACGGCGCCTCGCTGCCCTGGCCGAAGCTCGAGGGCGGCCGTCGCCCCGGCCGTACCCCCGGGGCGCACCTCCTCCTCCGCGACGGTGAGCCGCTGGTCTTCGTCGAGCGCGGCGGCCGCGGCCTCCTCCGTCTCAAGCCGCTCGCCGAGCGGGAGCTGGAGGAGGCGATGCGCGCCCTCGCCGACGCCGTCAGCGCCGGCCAGCTGCCGAAACTGGCGATCGAGAAACTCGACGGCGAAGCGGTGATCGGCTCCGGCCACGAGGAGTCCCTGATCGGCGCCGGCTTCAGCCGCGGCCCGCGGAAACTCACCGCTTCGGCCTGACACGCGGCCGATTTCGGCTCGCCGGCCAAACCATTGCCATAATCGATGTAGTGCCTGAGGCAGATCAGAGCGCGGTCGAGCTGCTGAAGAGCGTGACGCTCTTCGCCGACCTGGAGGAGGGGGAGCTTGAGAGGTTCTCCCACGTCGCCGTGCCCAGGACCTTTCCGGCTGGGACCCGGGTCTTCCACGAGGGCGACGATTCCGACGCTTGCTACATCGTCAAGGAGGGCAGCTTCCGGGTCACCCGCGAACACTCCGACGGCCGCGCGATCACCCTCGCCACCCTCGGCCCGGGGGAGATCTTCGGCGAGCTGGCGATGCTCGACGGGGACAAGCGCTCGGCCAGCGCCGAGGCGCTGAGCGAGGGCGAGCTGCTGGCCCTGCCGGCCAACGACGTCCGCGCCCTGCTCGCCCGCCACCCGGAGATATCGCTGAAGCTGGTCGCCGGCCTCGTCCGCCGCCTCCGCGCCGCCAACGTCCGCCTCTCCCGCCAGTCGTTCCAGACCGTCCCCAGTCGCGTCGCCGGCATCCTAGCCCAGCTCAGCCGTGAGACCCAGGACGACGGGGGCGGCGACGGCGATCCGACCGAAGAGGTGACGATCAACATGAACCAGACCGACCTTGCCCAGCTCGCCGGCACCTCCCGCGAGTCGGTCAGCCGCTTCCTCGCCGAGCTCGAGCGCGCCGGCGTCGTCCGTTCCGGCCGCGGCCGGGTCACGGTCCTGGAGCCGGCCAAGCTCCGCAACTACATCTACTGAGCCGGTGGACGCTCTCATCGCCGTGTCCACACCGACAAAGCTGGAGCTGCCCTACCGCTGGAACGGGGTCGACGCCGCCGTGCGGGTGGAGATGGGGATCAACGACGATCCGGAGGCGTTCGGCGTCGAAGAGTTCGCCCTCGGCTTTCCCTTCTGCCGGGCGACGATCGAGCCGCCGGCCGCCAGCTACCGGGAAATGATCGGCTGGGTGCAGGTGGTCGCGAGGAGCGACCTCAGCGACGGGTTCGAGATCGACCTCTGCGAGCCACTCGGCGACGTGCCCCACCCGTTCTGCTTCTACGGCTACTCGCCGATCATGTTCGACTGTCCCCACGCCACCTATCGGGACTGGGACTTCACGGCCAATACCTTCCTCTGCGGCCAGGGCGGGAAGCTCCTCGAACAAACGGAAGAGGGACGCCGCGAGGTGAGGGCCGTCCTCGGCTTCGAGTGGGGGTTCTCGAAGCGGGGGGAGAAGATCGACTCCTTTGGCCCCAAGCCCCTCTCCGCCGAGGACTGGGACCGCCACCTGCCCTACCTGCACGGGAGGTTCTCCGACCCCAAATGGACCTTCCTCCCCGGCTTCTTCGACCACCCGCTGCCATGAGCTTCGCGGCCGCGCGGCGCCGCATGGTCGAGCGTCAGCTGCGGGGCCGGGGGATCGACGACGAGCGGGTGCTGGCGGCGATGGCCGCGGTGCCGCGCGAGCAGTTCGTCCCGGCCGCTCTGCGCCACCGCGCCTACGCCGACTCGGCCCTGCCGATCGCCGAGGAGCAGACGATCTCCCAGCCCTGGATCGTCGCCGCGATCTGCCAGGCGCTGCGGCTCGACGGCTCCGAGCTGGTGCTGGAGGTCGGGACCGGCTCGGGCTACTCGGCCGCCGTCCTGGCACGGTTGGCCGGCCACGTCGTCAGCGTCGAGCGGCACGAGACCCTTTCCCGGGCGGCCGGCGAGGTACTGCGGTCGCTGGAGATCGGCAACGTCGAGTTGGTGGTTGGCGACGGTAGCCTCGGCGTGCCGGAGCGGGCGCCCTACGACGCGATCGCCTGCCACGCGACCGCGCCGGCACCGCCGCCTGCCCTGCTCGACCAGCTGGTCGACGGTGGCCGCCTCGTCCTCCCGATCGCGGCGGAGGAGGCCGACATGCTGACGGTGCTGCGCCGCGAAGGCGCGGGCTTCGAGCGGGTGACGATCGGTCCCTGCCGCTTCGTGCCGCTGATCGGCGAAGAGGGCTTCAGCGGCTAGCCGCGGGGCTCAGCAACCGGAAAGGGAGTCGATGCCGTCCTTGATGAAGTCGTCGCCGCCACCACCGCACTCGATCTTGTCGCGCTGGCCGTCGAGCGCTTCGAAGAAGTCGCTGCCGCCCTTGCCGACCAGCGTGTCCTTGCCGATGTGGCCCATGATGCTGTTCTCGCCGTTGTCACCGATGAGGACGTCGGGGCCGTCGGATCCCTCGAGGCTCTCGTTCGCGGCGAGGACTTTGTCGGCGTTGCCGCAGCCGGGGGGGCCGCCGCTGCCGCCGAGGGTGACGCGCAGGTTGTCTTTGGAGCGGGCGTAGGAGACGGTGTCCTCGCCGGCGCCGCCGTCGTAGACGTTGCCCTGGCAGGTGGGAACGCCGTTGACGAGCAGGTCGTTGCCGTTGCCGCCGAGCAGGGTGTCGCCGCCCGGGTCGGCGTAGAGGACGTCGGAGCCGCCGTTGCCCTCGAGCCGGTCGTGGCCGTTGTTCGGGCTGTTGTAGTTCTCGCCCGCTTCCAGCACGTCCTCGCCGTTGCCGCCGACGAGGTTGTCGTCATCGGCGTTGCCGTTGATCCTCACCTTGGCACCGGCCGGGACGCTGGGGTCGACGACGATCGTGTCGTTGCCGTTGCCGCCGGTGACGACGATCAGCGGCGCGCCGCCGGCGTCGGGGCAGATCATCGCGCTGCCGTTCGAGGGCGGGGTCTGGCAGCCGTCGCCGGCGAAGATCGGCACCGCTGAGGAGACGACCCAGGCGTCGTTGCCGCGGGAGATGCGGATGTCGTCGTTCTGGGGGCTGCCCTGGACGATCAGGCTGGAGCCGTCGAGGCCCTGGTTGAGGATCCCGTAGGCGAGGCTGGGGGGCGGGGCCTGTTCGGGCCCGCAGGAGGTCTCGACGTCGAAGCCGTCGCAGGAGTCGGTGCCGGGACCGCCGAAGGCCTGGCCACCGCCACCGCCGCTCTGGAGGTCGTCGTTGCCGACGCCGCCGTCGATCCGGTTCGGGCTGCCGTCGCCGACGATCTCGTCGCCCTGGGGCGAGCCGACCACGTCCTCGAAGCCGCCAAGGTTGTCGTGCCCGTCGCCTTTGGCCTTGTTCGCCGCGAGGCTGATGATGACGCCGCCGCGGGTGGCGCTGGCGTAGGAGACGATGTCGTTGCCGCCCTCGCCGCCGGAGAGATCGTCGGTGCCGGAGTCGCCGCGGACGATGTCGCCGTCGCCGGGACCGCCGTCGACGTGATCGATGCCGGCGCCGCCGAAGACTTCGTCGGCGTCGGCCCCGCCCTGCAGGGAGGGCTCGTCGCCGGGGCCGCCTTCGATGTGGTCGGAGCCAGGGCCGCCGTCGATGCTGTCATTGCCCTTGTCGCCGAGAAGTTTGTCGTTGCCGCCGTCGCCGTCCATCTTGTCGCTGCCCTGCTGGCCGTCGATGTAGTCGTCGCCGGCACCGCCGCTGAACTTGTCCGGCCCCTTGAAGCCGATCAGGACGTCGTCGCCACCGCCGCCGTGGAGGCCGTCGGCGCCTTTGGAGCCGGAGAGCGCGTCGTCGCCCTCGCCGCCGTCGAGGTTGTCGGAGCCGGTGTCGCCCTCGAGGCGGTCGTTGCCGCCCTCGCCGTTGAGGTTGTCGAAGCCGCGGCCGCCGACGATCGTGTCGTTGCCGGGGCCGCCGCAGATCGTGTCGTTGCCGTTGGGGCCGCCGGTGATGACGTCGTTGCCGCCGCCGCCGTCGATCACGTCGCTGGCCTTCTTGCCGACGATGCGGTCGTTGCCGGCCGTTCCCTTGATCGTCACCTTCTTGCCGTCGCACTTGGCCGCCTGCGCCTGGGCGGCGCACAGCAACAGCAGCGCGAGGGCCGCGAGGACGAAGAGGGCATGGCGTCGGAGAGCATCGATCTTGGTCGGCATCCCTGAGCACATCGGCGTGCCGGTCGTCGATCTCCAGCTTCGGGAAAAATCACCAAAAACTCGTCCAAACGCGTCGAACAGACGTCCAGTTCACGTCTGGAACACCTCTCCTATACGCTCGCTGCCTGATGCGAGGCGGGATCTACGTCTTGAATTTCTACTCGGCGGTCTTCATCGACCAGCTCAAGCGTGGGCGCAAGACCGCGACGATCCGGCTCGGCGACAAGAGCAACAAGTACGAGCGCGGCCAGGTCGTCTGGATTACGGTCGGCTTCCGCCACAGCCCGCGGGAGAAGATCTTCACCGCGGTGATCGACGACGTCGAGGTGAAGCGCCTGGACGAGCTCTCGCGCCGCGACATCGAGCACGACAACCCGGAGTTCCGCCGCCTCGAGGACGAGATCAACTTCCTCGAGCAGATCTACAGCCGCCCGGTCAACGCCAGCGACCTCGTCACCGTGATCCGCTTCTCGCAGATCGTCGAGCCGCCCCGCGCCCACCTCGGCAACGGCGAGACGCCGCACCACAACTGAGCCTTTGAAGGCGTAGCGGCATGGCCGAGTACGCCTTCCTCACCACCTGGCTGCTCGAGTCCCCGCGCCAGCCGGTCTGGGAGGCGATCCACGATCAGGCGAGGTGGCCGCAGTGGTGGCGCGGGGTGGAGGAGGCAAGCGAGGTGCGGCCGGGCGATGAGCTCGGCCGCGGCAGCGTCTCGCGAATGGTCTGGAAGAGCCTCCTGCCCTATCGGGTCTCCTTCGAGGTGACGACGACGCGGATCGAGTATCCGACGCTGATGGAGGGGCACGCCGTGGGCGAGCTTGAAGGCGTCGGCCGCTGGCGCCTCTACGAGCAGGACGGGGTGACGGCCGTGCTCTACGAGTGGAACGTGCGGACGACCAAGGCCTGGATGAACCTGATGGCGCCGCTGCTGCGGCCCGTTTTCGAGTGGAACCACGATTGGGTGATGCGGCGCGGCGGCGAGGGAATCTCCCGGCTGCTGGGCTGCCGCCTCTTGGCGATCGACTGACGGTTCGCTATCTTTCCTCGTGTTGGCACTCCCACCATGAGAGTGCCAATCGCCGCGAACCCAGTTTTTGGCTCTAGAAGCGGCGTTCTCGACTTTTCATCACAACACTTACCGAACACGGAGGTTCACGGATGAAGCTGAAGCCCCTCGGGGACCGGCTGATCGTCAAGCCGATTGAGGAGGAGGAGACGACCGCTAGCGGCATCGTCCTCCCGGACACGGCCAAAGAGAAGCCCCAGAAGGGTCAGGTCGTAGCTGTCGGCGACGGCAAATGGGACGAGGACGGGGAGAAGCGCATCCCGCTCGACGTCGCGGAGGGGGACGAGGTCCTCTACTCCAAATACGGCGGCACCGAGGTGACCGTGGAGGGCGACGAACTGCTCGTCCTGCGCGAGTCAGACGTCCTCGCCAAGCTCGGCTGAGCTCCCACCAGACTTACGTAACCAAGGAGGACTGAACAGAAATGGCTCACAAGGAGCTGAAGTACGCAGAGGATGCAAGGGGGGCACTGCAGGCGGGCGTCGATTCCGTCGCCAATGCCGTCAAGGTCACCCTCGGCCCGAAAGGCCGCTACGTCGTGCTCGACAAAAAGTTCGGCGCGCCGACGATCACCAATGACGGCGTCACCATCGCCCGCGAGGTCGAGGTCGAGGACGTCTTCGAGAACCAGGGCGCCCAGCTCGTCCGCGAGGTCGCGACCGCGACCAACGACGTCGCCGGTGACGGCACCACCACCGCCACCCTGCTGGCCCAGACGATCGTTCGCCAGGGCCTCAAGAACGTGGCCGCCGGCGCCAACCCGCTGGCCCTGCGCCGCGGCATCGAGAAGGCTGTCGAGGAGGTCGTCGACAACCTGCGCAACACGCAGAGCAAAGAGGTAGCGGGCAAAGACCAGATCGCCCGCGTCGCCGCCATCTCCGCCGGCGACGACGACATCGGCAACGTCATCGCCGACGCGATCGAGAAAGTCGGCAAAGACGGCGTCGTAAACGTCGAGGAGGGCCAGACCTTCGGGATGGAGCTCGAGTTCACCGAGGGAATGCAGTTCGACAAGGGCTACATCTCGCCGTACATGGTCACCGACCAGGACCGCATGGAGGCGGTGCTGGACGACCCCTACATCCTCATCGCCAACCAGAAAATCGGCTCCGTGCGGGACATCCTGCCGGTGCTCGAGCAGGTGATGCAGGGCGGTAAACCGCTGCTGATCGTGGCCGAGGACGTCGAGGGCGAGTGCCTCGCGACCCTGGTCGTGAACAAGCTCCGCGGCACCTTCACCGGCGTCGCCGTCAAAGCCCCCGGCTTCGGCGATCGCCGCAAGCGGATGCTCGAGGACATCGCGATCCTCACCGGCGGCGAGGTCATCACCGAGGAGATGGGCCTGAAACTGGAGAACACCCAGCTCGCCCAGCTCGGCAAGGCGCGTCGCATCGTCGTCGCCAAAGACAACACGACGATCATCGACGGTGCCGGTGAGGCCGAGGACATCAAAGGCCGGATCAACCAGATCAAAAACGAGGTCGAGAACACCGACTCCGATTTCGATCGGGAGAAGCTCCAGGAGCGTCTGGCCAAGCTCGCCGGAGGCGTTGCCGTCGTCAAGGTCGGCGCCGCCACCGAGACCGAGATGAAGGAGAAAAAGCACCGCGTCGAGGACGCGCTGCAGGCGACTCGGGCCGCGCTCGAGGAGGGTGTCGTGCCGGGCGGTGGCGTTGCCCTGCTGAACGCGCAGGCCGCCCTCGACCCGGACAAGCTCGACGAGCCCGACGAGGTCACCGGCGCGCGGATCATCCACCGCTCGCTGGAGGAGCCGGTCCGGCAGATCGCCGAGAACTCGGGCCTCGAGGGCTCGGTTGTCGTCAACAAGGTCCGGGAGCTGAAGGAAGGCGAAGGCCTGAACGCGGCGACCGGCGAGTACACCGACCTGATCGGTGCCGGCGTCATCGACCCGACCAAGGTCACCCGCTCCGCTCTGGAGAACGCCGCCTCGATCGCGAAGAACATCCTCGTGACCGAGGCGATCATCGCCGAACCGCCGGAGGAGAACGGCGCCGGCGGTGGCGGCATGCCCGACATGGGTGGAATGGGCGGCATGATGTAGCCCTTCCCAATTCGGGAAGCAGTTTCGAGAGGCCCGGGAAACCGGGCCTCTTTTTTTGTCGCAGATTCCAGAGCAGTTGCACAAATAAATTTGACTGTCTGCATCCTCGCGGGTAATGGTGCGTGCGCCAAAACGCGCAGCGCAAGGCTGCGCCCTGAAAGGAGTCAGATGACACTCAAACTGAAGATCGCGCTCGCCGTGCCAGCGGCGCTGGTGGCCCTATTCGCAATGGCGGGTACGGCCTCGGCGGCGGAATTCCATTCCAATGCCGAAATGACCTTCGTTCACGGCGGGCCGGCAAATGTCCACAAATTCAAAACGACAGCGGGCGAAGCCACATGTGAAAACGGCACAGCCAGCGGCACAGCAACGAAAAAAACACAGCCCAGCATCCAGAGCCTCAGTCTCAGCTGGTCGAGTTGCCACTTGATCATCTTGGGG
>DASTYZ010000049.1:0-20594 GCA_035764545.1 Solirubrobacterales bacterium
CCACTCCGCCCAACCCGGCCGATTTTGGGGGTGCAGTTAGCCGGCCGCTTCGGCGCTGCGGAGGCCGCCTCTTGCCCAGGTGGCGAAGAGGAGGGATAGGGCTAGGCCGATGGCGAAAGCTGCTCCGACTAGGACCGGGTCGCCGGAGATGAAGCCTCGGCCGGCCTCTAGGAGGGCGGTGATGGGGTTGATCGAGGCGATGGTGTGGATCCAGCCGGAGAGGAGGTCTAGGGGGACGTAGACGGGGGCCAGGAAGAGGATGAGGAAGGTTGGGAACTGCATGAGGGGGCCGCCCTGGATCGAGCGGACGCGGAGGGCGACCCCGGCGGCCCAGAGGGTGGCGGCGACGTTGACGAGGACGGCGAGGGCGTAGAGGGCGACGATTTCGCCGGCGCTGCCGCCGACGTTCATGCCGGCGATCAGGGCGACGGCGGTGAGGACCGTCCAGGTGACGACGGCGCGGAAGAGGGCCGCCAGCGAGTAGCCGAGGACGATGCCGCTGCGGCGGCCGGCGGCGAGCATGTAGCGGCGGCCGAAGCCGGTCTCGAAGTCGCGCGCCATCGCGAAGCCGGTGAAGACGCCGCCGAAGGCAGCCGACTGCAGCAGCACGAAGACGAACTGGAAGGCGGTGTAGCCGCTGGGGAAGTCGAAGCCGGGGACTTCGCCGATCGCCGCCAGGCCGCCGGCGAAAGAGACGAAGAAGAAGAGCGGGAAGAGCAGCGACGGGACGATGAAGGCCGGGTTGGTGAGGAAGTTGTGGATGCTGCGCCAGGCAACGGCGCGGCCGACGGTGATCCTGCTGGTCACCTGGGGCTCGGGTCGGCGCTCGCTCACGTCCGCACCAGCCTCGTCTTCAGGGCGCTGCTCGCCGCCGTCATCCCGACAACGCCGACCGCCGCTGCGATCCCGAAGCCGAGGGCGAGCTGGTCGAGCTCCCAGCCTTCGATCAGCAGCGAGCGGATCGCCTCCAGCAGGTAGGTGACCGGGTTGATGCTGGCAATCGTGTGGAACCAGTCGACCGTCAGCAGTTCCAGCGGCAGCGCCATCGCCGAGAGGAAGAGGAAGACGAAGAAGACCGGGAAGAGGCCCTGGACCGCCTCGCCGGAGCCGAAGCGGAGCGCCGCGAAGAGGCCGATCGTGCCGAAGGCGACGGTGATCGTCACCGAGAGGACGATGAGGACGAGGGCGCCGCCGGCGCCGGCGGCGAGTTCGGCGCCGGCGATCAGCCCGACGCTGAGGTAGACGACCGCTTGAACGACACCGAGGACGAGGGACCCCGCCAGCAGGCCGCTGAGCAGGGCGGCGCCGCGCAGCGGCGTCAGCGCCAGGCGGTTGAGGAAGCCGGTCTCGATGTCGCGGGCGAGGTCGGTGCCGGAGTTCATCACCGAGAAGAGGGCGCCCTGGATGAAGGGGACGGCGAGGATGAAGGTGAGGTAGGAGTCGGTCGGGAAGCCGGGCAGGTTGGTCGCGTCTTTGAGGCCGCCGGCGTTGACCGCGAGCAGGAACATCGGGAAGACGATCGCGGGGACGATCTGCGCCGGCTGGCGCAGCGTCCGCAGGACCGAGCGGTGCGCGAGCTGCCCGATCTGGTTGCGGAGGCTGCCGCTCACGCCGCCCCGACCGTCTCCGTCTCGCCGGTCTCCGGCTCTGCCTCCTCCTCATCGGCGCCCTCGAGCGAGCGGCCGGTCTTGGCGAGGAAGACGTCGTCGAGGGAGGGCGCGTGCAGCTGCAGGTGCTCGATCGCGATCGAGTCGGCGTCGAGGGCGCGCACCACCTCGGCCAGCTGCGACTCGCCACCCTCGAGGCGGACGGAGACGCCGCGCGGGGAGGAGCCGGCCTGCTCGCCGAAGCGGCCGAGGACCGCGGTCATCCGCTCGCGGTCGCCTTCCTCGCGAGGGACCGCTTCGACGGTGGGCCGGCCGATCTCGGCCTTCAGCTCGGACGGCGTGCCCTCGGCGACGAGGTGGCCGTGGTCGATGATCCCGACCCGGTTGGCGAGGGCGTCGGCCTCCTCCAGGTACTGGGTGGTGAGGAAGACGGTGACGCCGTCCTCGCCGGCAAGCCGGGCGACCTCTTCCCAGAGGGCGGTGCGGCTCTGGATGTCGAGACCGGTCGTCGGCTCGTCGAGGAAGAGGATGCGGGGCTGGTGGGCGAGGGCGAGGGCGAGGTCGAGCCGGCGCTTCATCCCGCCCGAGTAGCCGCCGACCTTGCGGTCCGCCGCGTAGGCAAGCCCAACTCGCTCCAGCAGTTCGTTGCCGCGAGTTTCGCGCTCGCGCTTGCCGAGGCCGTGGAGGGCGGTCTGCAGGCGCATGTGCTCGCGGCCGGTCAGGAGCGGGTCGAGCGCAGCCTCCTGCAGAGCGGCGCCGATCGTCGCCCGCACCTGCGGCCCCTGCGCGACGACGTCGAAGCCGCCGACGCGGGCGGTGCCGGCGGTGGGAGGGAGGAGGGTGGTCAGCATCAGGACCGTGGTCGACTTGCCGGCGCCATTGGGCCCGAGGAAGCCATAAATCTCGCCCTGGGCCACCTCGAGATCGATGCCGTCGACAGCACGCGGCCCGTTCTTGAACTCGCGGACAAGCCCGTCGACTTCGATCCCGCCCCCAGCACTTCTGTCAGCCATACAAACTCCAGACCGGTTGCTTGCCAAACTCGAAAGTTGAGGCTAGCAAAATTTGAGATACTCTAATTTCGATGAAAACCGGTAACATCAGTGCAAAGGGAGACACGGCCACCAGCGCCTGGGGCCTCCTGGCGAGCTTGGTTTACCCGCCGCCCTTCCTCTCGATCGCTCGCGAATTCGACCTCCGTCCGTCGACCTTCGCGGCGCTGCGGGCGCTCGAGCAGCCGCGGACGATGGGTGAACTCGCTCGGGTCCTGCACTGCGACAACTCCAACGTCACCGGCATCGTCGACAGCCTCGAAGACAAAGCGCTCGCGGTCCGCAAACCCTCGGAGGCCGACCGTCGCATCAAGGTGGTCGAGCTCAGCGGACAAGGCGATGCTCTTCTCGCCCGCCTCAAGCGCGAGGTCGCCAAGCCACCGGCATGGGTGAAAGACCTCCCCAAGGAGGACCAAGAGGCGCTACGAGACATCCTCCAGAGGGCGGTTGCCAGTAGAACTCCCGGTCCGTGAAGGAGCGCACCCGCACCTACTCCGTGGCGATGACCGTCAACCGGCCCGTCGCTTGGTGGGGGCGGATGCAGGTCGAGGGGCTGGAGGCGCTGCCGGAGCAGGGCCCGCTGCTGATCCTCGGCAACCACGACAGCCACTGGGATCCGGTGATGGTCGGGATCGCCGCCTTCAAACGGCGTCAGATTCGCGCTCTCGCCAAATCGGAGCTCTGGGAGGTGCGCGGTCTCGGACCGATCCTCAACGGCATGGGGCAGATTCCGATCCAGCGCGGCAAGGGCGACAAGGACGCCCTCGCAAAAGCGATCGAGACGCTGCGCGCCGGCGCCTGCATCGGTGTCTTCCCGGAGGGCACCCGCTCCAAGGGCAAAGTGCTTCGCGCCCGCAGCGGCGTCGGCCGGCTGGCCCTCGAGGTGCCGGAGGCGCACATCACCCTCGTCGCGATCGAGGGCACCTCTGACCTCACCGGCTTCCCCCGCCGCCCCCGCATCCGCATCCGCTTCTTCAACCCGGTCGGCGGCCAGCCGCGCCCCGACGAGGACCCGGGCGCCCTCTCCGCTCGCCTCCTCTCGGAGATCCGAGAGCTCGTCCCGCCCTCGATCTCCTACCGCAAGCGCGCCAAGCTCAGCGGCGTCGCCGAAGACTGACTTCACGCCCTCAAGGCCCGTTCGATCCGCCCGAGTACCGCCGCCCGTTCGCAGTGGATCTGCTCCCAGGTGATCCGAAGCGCCCGGTAGCCGGCTGAAGCCAGGAACTGGTCGCGCCGTCGATCGTTCTGGAAGGCATCCGGCGTCTCATGCGTCTCCCGGCCGTCGGTTTCGACCACAACTCGCTGCTTCTCCCAGAAGAAGTCGACGAGTAGGCGCTCCCCGTCGATATGCAGCCAGACGTTGCAGTCGGGCCGGGGGAAGCCGAGGTCGAGCAGGTCAGGGAGGACCAGCGTCTCGAAGTCGCTGCGGACGTCCACCGCCTTGCCGTCCTTGGTCCGGTAGGGAACCAGCGCCAGTTCGAGCGAGCGCAGACCGCGGCGGCGTTTTGCGTTGTGGATCGCGATATCGACTGCCTGGACGTCGAGCTTATTCCGAATCGCGGCCCGCCCGACGGTCTTGCGCAGGGTGGGCAGCCCGACGATCCCGGCCAGGTCCACGAGCGTCCGCGCCACAGTCGTCACCGCAACCCCCTGAAGGACGACAACTTCCTCGGGCTCTGGATACCGACATCGCCGGCAGCGGATGCCGTCGATCTTCCGCCCCGCCTCGACCGGAACCGTGACGTCGATCAACCGCGGCGGCTTGTCCCAAAGCCCATGAAACGCCGCCGCCGTCCCATGTGAAATCACTGCCCCGTTCCCGCAAGCCAAAAGCGCCGCCCGCAGAATCGTCTGACGAGACACCGCCCGATGCCCGACCGTGTAGACACCCCGGTGGATGCGGTGAAGCTCCTTCGCTTCAGCGCGGTCCGCAGCAAGCGATTTCGACACCCCTTGCTCCCTGAGCTGGTCGAGCGAGATAACTCCACCTTGAAGCGTCGCTAGATCCGCGACGTCGCCCTTTCGTTGGACCTTTTTGCTTCCGCGGTTCCTTAGTCGTGCCATGCACCTCTAAGGAACCGCGACACTCGAACTCTCCCCCCGCTTCGGGTTCCGTGGTTCTTTAGTCGGCTCCAACACGACTAAGGAACCACGGAACTGTTGGGCGCTCAGTCCTCGGGCTCTTGGCCGTTGGGCTGGAGGGCGTACCACTCGGCACCGAACTGGTCGATGTCGTTGCCGTTGGCTTCGCCCGGGCTCTGGTCGCCGACGTAGGTGTAGAGGGGCCAGTCGTTGTAGGTGACCTGGACGGTGCCGTCTTTGCGCTTCGTCGTGCCGAGCATGCTGCGGTCGGCTGGGCCTTGGGCCTGAGGATCGCCGTTGGTCAGAAGCGGCGGCCATGCTGCGGCGCAGGCGCCGTAGCAGGACGAGGTTGACCCCTTGTCCTTGTGGAAGTCATAGAGAGTGAGACCTTGGGAGTCGACGAGGATCGTGCCGAGCTCGCCGACTTCGGCCGCCGAGACGATGCCGTCGCCGCCACTCGCGGCCGCGGCGCTGTTGCCGCCTTCCGAGCTCGATGCGGGGCTCGCCTCGTCGCTGGCCTGAGCGCCGCCGCCCTTACCGCCGTAGGCGCTGCCGGTGCTGGAGTCGCTGCCGCTGCCGCAGCCGGCGACGACTAGCGCCAGGACGACGACCAGCGCCAGCGCGTAGGTGATCCTGTTCACGTCGGTTCCTCCTCGTTTGCGATGTTCAGGGCCGCGACCGGCGAGTTGACTGGCGCGACGAAGGTGCTCTTGCCGGTGTCGACCACGACCGCACGGGTGCGCGAGAGGTCGAGGGCCGAGCTGAGGACGGCGTCGGAGTCGTCGCCCCAGCGGTAGCGGAAGGTCCCGGCGGCGTAGGAGGCGCCGTTCGCGCCCCGCAACCACACCCGGCAGAGCGTCCCCGACGGGACCCCGTGCACGTACATGTGGATCTCGGTCCCGTAGGAATGCGGCTCCAAAGTCGCGTCGATGACGATGCCCGCCGGCAGCCCGGCGAACTTGATCTCCTGCTGCGGACTCGCCTCCTCGCCACCGAAGACGAAGAGAAGGAGCACCGCCGCCACAGCGGCCGCCGCCGCGCCGCCGAACGCGAAGCCGCCAAATAACCGTCGCCGCCGGCGCTTCTCGCCCCGCTCCCGTTCCGCCGCGATCGTCGCCGCGATCCGCTGTCCCAGCTCCGGCGGCGGCTGCGGTGCCGGCCCGAACCGCGCCGGGTCGGCAGCGGGAAGCATCCGCGCCACCGGCTGCAGGGACGCGAGCTCCTCGCGACACTTGTCGCAGCCGTCGAGGTGCGCCTCCAGCCCAACCCGCTCGTCGCCCTCCAAGTGCCCGAGCGCATAAGCCCCCAGCAGCTCGCGCCACTCGCGGCAGTCGTTCCTAGTCTTCATAGCCCATCTCCTCAAGCACGACCCGCAGCGCCCGCAGCCCGTAGTAGACGCGGCGCTTCACCGTGCCCTCGGGCACCCCGAGCTCCTCCGCCACCTCGGCATACGGGCGCCCCCGGTAGTAGGTCTCGACGATCACCCGCCGGTGGTCGTCACCGATCCGCCGCATCGCCTCCTCGACCTGCCAGGCCGTCAGCGCCTCATCGAGCGGCTCCACGCTCGGCTCGATCCCGCCCTCGGCGACGCCCGGCCGCACCGCCCGCGCCCGCCCGAGGTCGATGACGACGTTCCGCAGGATCGCGAAGAGCCAGGTCCGCAGCGAGCCGATCTTCGGGTCGAAGCGGTCGCCCGCCCGCCAGGCGCGGACGAAGGTCTCCTGCACGGCCTCTTCGGCGAGGCCGGCGTCCCCCAGCGAGCGGAGCGCGAAGCCGTATAGCTCGCCCGAGTGGGCGGAGTAGGCCTCGCGGACGTCGCGTTCGCGGCTGAGCGCACCCCGGGCCGAAGCTCCCATCGTCAAGGGAATCATCGACCCGGCATACGCGTCCCGGCTGCGCCGGGTTCAAATACCTCCTGGATAGACCCCTACTCGAGTTTCCCGATCTTGAAGATTTTCGTCCCGCAGTCCGGGCAGACGCCCTGGATCGCCGGGCGACCGTTCTTCATCGTCACCTGTTTGGCGTCTTTGATCTCGACCTTCTTGCGCTCCTTGACGCAGTAACCCTCAGGCATGAAGGGGCCCTCCTTTCGTTGCCGCTGAACGGCAAATCTCGCCTTCCGAGGCGAGGTGGATTGAGGCGAATGTAACGCAGGTCCATGACGCTGCCGCGAGACTTCGTGCGAATCCGCACCAAACGCCGACGGTCAGCGTCAACTACCCTGCCCCCGCAGTCTCAAGCCCTTCCAAGCCTTCAAGGAGATCAGGAATGCCCGAAGCAGTCATCGTCGACACCATCCGCACGCCGATCGGCCGTGCCTTCAAGGGCTCGCTGGCCCAGTTGCGGCCCGAGGAGATGGGCGCCTTCGTGGTCGACCAGCTGCTCGAGCGCAACCCCGACGTCGACCCCGCCCTGATCGAAGACGTCTTCTGCGGCGTCGGCATGCCGCAGGGCCTCGAGGCCTTCAACATCGCCCGCATCATCTCCCTGCTCAGCGAGAAGCTGCCGCAGGAGGTCAACGGGGTCACCGTCTCCCGCTACTGCTCCTCCAGCCTCGACGCGATCCGCCACGCCGGCAACGCGATCAAGGCCGGCGAGGGCGACGCCTACCTCGCCGTCGGAGTCGAGTGGGTGAGCCGCTTCAACGAGCGCACCGAGCCCGCCGGCGCCGACGACCGCAACCCCAACCTGATCGGCGAGAACGGCCAGCCCAACGCCTACATCGACATGGGTCTGACCGCGGTCAACGTCGCCAAGAAGTACGAGGTCAGCCGCGCCGACATGGACAAGTTCGCGCAGCGCTCGCAGGAACTCGCCGTCAAGTCCCAGGAAGACGGCTTCTTCGACCGCGAGATCGTCCCGGTCAAGCTCGAGGACGGGACCGAAGTGACCAAGGACGACGGCCCCCGCGCCTCCTCGACCCTGGAGAAGCTCTCCGAACTGCCGGAGGCCTTCGGCGGCGGCGGCGTCACCGCCGGCAACTCCTGCCCGCTCAACGACGGCGCCGCCGCCGTGCTGCTGATGAGCGCCGACAAGGCGAAGGAGCTGGGCCTGAAGCCGCGTGCCCGGATCATCACCGCCGCCACCCACGGCAACGAGCCGGAGCTGATGGGCGTCGCCCCAATCGGCGCGATCAAGAAGGTCCTCGACCGCGCCGGCATGTCGATCTCCGACGTCGACCGGGTCGAGCTGAACGAGGCCTTCGCCGCCCAGGTGATCCCGATCATGGCCGAATGCGGGATCGACGAAGACAAGCTCAACACCCACGGCGGCGCGATCGCCCTCGGCCACCCCTTCGGGATGACCGGCGCCCGGATCATGGGCACGCTGCTGAACGTGCTCGAGACCGACGACAAGCAGGTCGGCCTGGAGACGATGTGTGTGGCGGGCGGCCAGGGCAAGGCCATGCTGGTGGAAAGGCTGAACTAGTAACGATTGGTGAGTTGGCCCGCCTATAGCCGGGTCAACTCACCAAGCAGCAGTTAGGGTCGGCCTGTGGAGACGCTTCTCTACGAGACCGACGACCGAGTCGCTCGTATCACCCTTAACCGCCCCGAGCGGGGCAACGGGATCACCCCGCAGATGCCGGTCGAGCTGGCCGAGTGCGTCGAGCGCGCCAACCTCGACCCAGCGGTCCACGCGATCGTCCTCGCGGGCAACGGCACGGGCTTCTGCGGCGGCTACGACCTCGTCGCCTCGGCCGAGGGCGACATGAGCAAGCTGGGAGAGGGAGGCGCGGCGCCGCCCGGCTCGCCCCTCGACCCCGCCGTGATCGGCGCCAACCATCAGCCCAACTCGAACTGGGACCCGGTCACCGACTACCAGTTCATGAGCCGCAACGTCCGCGGCTTCATGAGCCTTTTCCACTCCGAGAAGCCGGTCCTCTGCAAGGTGCACGGGTACTGCGTCGCCGGCGGCACCGACATGGCGCTCTGCTCGGACCTGCTGGTGATCGCCGAGGACGCCAAGATCGGCTACCCGCCTGCCCGCGTCTGGGGCTCGCCGACGACCGCGATGTGGGCAAGCCGGCTGGGGCCGATGCGGGCCAAGCGCCTGCTCCTCACCGGCGACTCGCTGACCGGCGCCGAGGCGGCGGAGTGGGGGCTGGCGACCGAGGCGGCGCCTGCCGCCGAGCTCGACGAGCGCTTCGAGCGCCTGCTCGAGCGCGTCGCCCGGATGCCGATCAACCAGCTGGTGATGATGAAGCTGCTGGTCAACCAGACGATCCATGCCCAGGGGCTGACCCAGACCCAGGTCCTCGGCACCTTCTTCGACGGCATCGCCCGCCACACCGAGGAGGGCCACGCCTTCGTCCGCCGCGCCTCCGAACAAGGCTTCCGCGAGGCCGTGCGCGAGCGCGACGAGCCCTACGGCGATCACGGCCTCGAAGGCTTCGGGCTTGACCCCGAGCAATAAGCTGCCGCGGCGATGAACGACTCCCCGCACCCGAGCTCGACGATCACCCCGGAGTCGGTCCGGGCCTTCCTCCCCGGCAGCTTCCCCGGCGACCTCGGGATCGAGCCGCTCGAGGTCGAGGACTCCCACGCCCGCGGCAGCATCGTCGTCGACAAGCGACACCTGCACCCCGGCGGCTTCGTCCACGGCGGCGTCTGGACCGCGCTCGGCGACACCGTCGCCGCCTGGTCGACCTTCCGCTGCATCCCGCCCGGCCACAACTTCACGACGATCGAGCTGAAGCTGAACGTCTTCGCCGCCGGCATCCTCGGCGACGAGATCGAGGCCCGGGCCGAGCCGCTGCACGTCGGCAAGAGCACGGTCGTGATCGAGGTCCGAATCGAGCGCCGCCGCGAGGGCTCCGAGCCGCGCCTCGCCGCGAACCTGATCGTCTCGCAGTTCGTGCTGCCGCCGGCCGGCTAGCCGCGCGCCAGGAAGTCTGACGCCAGCATCCCGACCAGCCGCGGCAGCGATTCCAGCGAGCGCGCGAGGTCGATCTGCCGCTGCGCCCCGGTGCGCGCGCCCAGTTCCGGCACCCGTTCCAGCTCCGCCTCGCAGCCGAGGTCCTGGGCGTGCGGCCGGCAGACCGCGACCAGGTCGGCCAGCAGCTCCCGCGCCGGCACCCGCCGTTCCAGCTCCGGCTCGATCAGCTCGGCGTCCGTGCCGTCGCGCGCCGCCAGGAAGCGGTTCTCGGAGAGCACCTCCTGCGGCATCCACCGTTCCAGGTGCGCCGCTTCCTCGACCTCGGCGCGGACGATGCACTGGACCAGCGCCGCGATCGCCGCGGTCTCGGCCAGCTTCGTCTGCGCGTCCATGATCCGCACCTCGATCGTCCCGAAGCGCGGCTGCGGCCGCACGTCCCACCAGAGGAAGGTCGGCTCCGGCACCGCGCCGGAGCGGATCAGCACGTCGACCGACTCGACGTAGTCGCCGTAGTCCTGGAAGTCGCGCGGGATCCCGACCCGCGGGAAGGCCTGGAAGAGCGGCGTCCGCGCCGAGGCGAGGCCGGTGTCGCGCCCCTGCCAGAAGGGCGAGTTGACCGAGAGCGCCAGCAGCAGCGGGATGTGGGTGCGGAGCCGGTTGGCGACGCGGACCGCGTCTTCGGCATCGGGGACGGCGACGTGGACGTGGAGGCCGAAGGTCGGCTCGCGCCGCGCCAGCTCCCGCATCGAGCCGTAGACGAACTGGTAGCGCTCGCCGGCGGAGACGACGATCTCCTGCCAGACGGCGAAGGGGTGGGTGCCGGCGGAGGCGGCGCGCATCGAGAGCGGCGCCAGCGTCTGCGCCAGCTCCCGGCGCAGCGCTCCCAGCTCCCCGATCGCGCCGCCGATCGTCGCGTGCACTCCCGTCTGGATCTCCAGCGCCGAGCCGTGCGTCTCCGCCGTGAAGCTGCCGTCGTGGCCGAGCAGTCGCGGCAGGACCGAGTCGATCCGGTGCGCCAGCGCCCAGCTGACCTCGTCGAGGAGCATCACCTCCTCCTCGATCCCCACCGTGTAGGGGCCGAGCTCGTGCGGCTCGGCCCAGGTTGCCCAGGCCGGAACGGTGCCGGCCCCCTCGCTCACGCCACCTCGCGCCCGCTGCGCCGCTGGAACCCGCTGCCCTCGTCGCGGCAGACCTCGACGAAGTTGCGGAAGAGGCTCTTCTCGTAGGGTCGGTGGACGAGCGTCTCGGCGTGCCACTGGACGCCGATCAGGAACTCCCGCCGCGGGTCCTCGATCGCCTCGATCGTCCCGTCGGGCGCCCGCGCCGTCACCTCCAGCCCCTCGCCGAGCCGGTCGATCGCCTGGTGGTGGAAGGAGTTGACGTCGAGCGCGTCGGCGACCCGCAGCTCCTCGTAGCCGAGGGCGCGAGCGAGGCGGCTGCCGGGCACGATCTCGACCGCGTGGCTGGTCTCGGTCCCGGGGGTGATCTGCCGGTGCGGGATCACCTCGGAGACCTCGGGCAGGTGCTGGTGGAGGACGCCGCCGCGGACCACATTCAGCGCCTGGGTGCCGCGGCAGATCGCCAGGATCGGCATCTCGCGGGCGTCGGCGCGGCGGGCGACGTCGAGCTCGAAGCTGTCGAGGTCGGGCTCGGTCGGGCCCAGCTCCTCGTGCGGGTCGGCGCCGTAGTTGCCGGGGTCGAGGTCCGGCCCGCCGGAGAGGCAGAGCCCGTCGAGCCGGTCGAGCAGCGGCTCGATCGCCTCCTCGTCCATCAGCGGGATCACCAGCGGCAGCCCGCCGGCGGCCTCGACCGCCCGCAGGTAGGTCAGCCCCAGCGCCAGCTCGCGGACCCGCGGCTCCCCCTCGGGGATCGGCGTCGCCCGCTCGGGGGCCCGCACCTCGGAAGTCGTGACTCCGATTAAAGGTCGCATTTGCAGCGAAGCTAACGAACGGCGCTTCATCCTTGCTCCCCGTCGAGGACCCAGGTGTCCTTGCAGCCACCGCCCTGGGAGCTGTTGACGACCATCTCGCCGGCCTTCTGCGCGTAGCGGGTGAGGCCGCCGGTCATCGCCGTCTCGCCCGCCGGCCCACTGACGACGAACGGGCGCAGGTCGAGGTGGCGCGGCTGCAAGGAGGAGCCGGAGACCGTGGGATGGGTGGAGATCGCGATCGTCTCCTGGGCGATGAAGTGCTCGGGACGGCGGCGCAGCAGCCCCAGTGCCCGCTGGCGCTGCGGCTCGGTCGCCCGCGGCATGATCGTCACCCCGTGGCCGCCGAAGCCGGCCCGCGGCTTGATCACCAGTTCCTCCAGCCGCTCCATCGCCTCCGCGCGGGCGGCCTCGTCGGAGAGGTCGAAGCTCGGGACCGAGCGCAGCAGCGGCTCCTCGCCGAGGTAGAACCTGACCATCCGCTCGACGTAGGCGTGGGTGAGCTTGTCGTCGGCGAGGCCAGTCCCGAACGAGTTGAGGCAGCGCAGCCGTCCCGAGCGCAGCGCCGGCAGCAGCAGCTCGCCGAGGTCGGTGGGGGAGCCGTCGGGCTCGCAGAGCCGGTCTGCGTCCAGGCGCCGGTAGATCACGTCGACCTGCTCGCGCTCGCGGCCGCGGCGGGCGAAGAGGCGGCCGCGGCTCGCCTCGAGCTGCTCCGGCGTCACCACCGCCATCCCCAGCTCGCGGCCGAAGCGCTCGTGCTCGTACCAGGCCCCGTTCTCGGGGCCGTCGCTGAGGATCACCGCGCTGGGCTCGCCGCGGCCGTCGGGAGCGGCGGCGAAGATTGCCGCCCGCATCGCCTCGACGTAGCCCTGGTCGAGATCGCGCGGCCGCAGTTCGGTCTCCAGCTCCGGCGCGACCACTTCGCGGACGGCGAAGGCGTAGCAGGCGCCCGAGGGCATCCGCAGGTTGTCCTCGAGGACCCGCAGCTCGCCGCCCTCGTCGCGGACGAGGTCAAGCCCGGCGACGGTGGCCGGCGACGCCGCGGGGTCGATCAGCCCGCGCATCGCCGCCTCATAGCCATCCGAGGTCTCGAGCAGGCGGCGGGGGACGACCCCCGCGTCGAAGATCCGCTGCGGGCCGTAGGCGTCGACAACGAAGGCGTTCAGCGCCCGCGCCCGCTGCCGCAGCCCCGGCTCCACCGTCTCCCATTCCCCGCCGGTGAGCAGCCGCGGCACCGGGTCGACGTCGATCTCCCGTCCGGGCCCGAACTGCAAGCCGGCCGCGTGGACGTTGGACCGGACGCGCTCGCGCAGCGCTGCCAGGTCACACCGCGCGAGCGCGTCGAGCAGCTCCGCGTAGGGACGGCGCGGAGCCCCGGTCGCGGCGAACGCCTCGTCGAAGTGCCCCGCGTCGAGCGGGTACCCGCCGGCTCCAGGGGAGGGCCGGGCCGGCTTCAAGGTCGTCGCCATGGTCGCACGGTAGGTCCCAGCTACCCGCCGCCCCATGGCCCTTAGTCGAAGATTTCAGCCTCGCTACTGGCCCGCTGGAGAAGCGGGCGGATCGACCCGTTCCTCGGGAACTTCCAGAGCTTCGATCTGCGGCACTTTCCAGAGCAGGCTGGAGATCGTCAGACCGATCGCGACCGAGAGGAAGACGAGGAACCATTCGCCGGGGCCGAGCAGGACGAGGTCGAAGAAGTCCCGCAGGAAGGGGAGGGCGAGGATGCCGGCGTAGGCGCCGCCCAGCGCCAGCACCATCGCCAGCATGTTGCTCTGGATCGCGATGTGCTCGCGGCCGGGGCCGCGCTCGAGCAGGAGGATGAAGGCGAGGCCGAGGGCGATCAGGGTCGAGGTCGCCGCCGTCCGGCCCTCGGCGAGGGTGCCGCCGGCGACGGTGTCGACGAGGAAGAAGGAGATGATCGAGGCGAGCGCCGTCGAGATCCCAGCCGGGACCGCGAACGCCGCCAGAGCCCGCAGCAGGCGGCCGCGGTAGAGCGGGCCCTCCGAGGGCAGCAGCGCCAGCGCGAAGGAGGGGATGCCGATCGTCAGCAGCGCCGCCACGGTCAGGTGCCGCGGAAGGAAGGGGAAGACGAAGCCCGGCACGGCGACGAGCAGGATCAGCGTCGCCGCGTAGACCGTCTTCGTCAGGTAGAGGCGGCCGAGGCGGTGGATGTTGCGGGCGATCCGGCGCCCCTGCCCGATCGCCTCCGGCAGCCGCGAGAACTGGTCTTTGAGCAGGACGACGTCGGCCACGCCTTTCGTCACCTGCGTTCCCGAGCCCATCGCCACCGCCATCCGCGCCCGCTTCAGCGCCGGCACGTCGTTGACGCCGTCGCCGATCATCGCCACGTAGCGGCCGGCGGCAACCAGCGCCCCGACCAAGGCTTTCTTCTGCTCGGGCTTGATCCGGCAGAAGATCGTGTTCTCCATCGCCGCCTTCGCCAGCCCCGCCTCGTCTTCTGGCAGGTCCGGCCCCTCGATCACCCCCGCGTCCTGAGGCACGCCGACCGCGTAAGCGACCGCAGTCACGGTCGCAGCGGCGTCGCCGGAGATCAGCTTCAGGTCCACTTCCTCCTCGCGCATGTAGGCGACCGTCTCGGCCGCGTCGGGTCGCAGCGTCTCCTCCAGCACGACCAGCGCCAGCGGCGTCAGCCGCGGCGCTCCCTTGGCGGCCGGGTCGTCCGGCAGCGCCTCGCTGCTCTGGCCGAAGGCGACGACGCGCCGCCCCGCGGCGGTTTCCTGCTTCAGCTTCTCGGCCAGCCGCGGCGGCAGGCTCAGCGCTCCCGACTCGGCGAGGATGTCGGGCGCCCCGAGCACGTAGGTGCCGCCGTCGCTGCCGCCGTCGAGCGAGACGCCGCTCCACTTCCACTCCGAGGAGAAAGGGACCTCGCCGCGCACGGTCCCGGCTTTCCCGGGGAACTCCTCGGCGATCGTCTCCAGCGTCCCGTTGCGGTTGCCGGCGCTGGCGGCGAAGCGTCCCAGCGCCGCCGCTCCCGACTTGGGATCGACGCCGTCGGCGTACTCGACCGTGGTCAGCCGCAGTTCGCCGGCGGTCAGCGTCCCGGTCTTGTCGACGCAGACGGTGTCGACCGAGGCGAGGCTCTCGGTCGCGCTCATCTGCTGCACCAGCGTGTCCCGTTTGGCCAGGTGTTTGGCGGCGACCGCGAAGGTGACGCTCATCAGCAGGACGAGACCCTCGGGGATCAGGGTGACGAGGCCGGCGGTGGCCGTCTGCGCTGCCTCCTCGAGCGGCACCGACCGCAGCCGGAGGCTGAGGATCAGGGCGATCGCCAGCGGCACCATGATGTAGGTGGAGGCGATGATCACCCGGTTCACCTCCTCCTGCAGGGGCGAGGGAGGGTGGCGGAAGGTCTTTGCCTCGCCCGCGACTTTGCCGGCGTAGCTCTCCTCGCGGACCGCGTCGACGACGTAGTGGCCGGAGCCGGAGACCGCGAAGGAGCCCGAGAGCACGCGGTCCCCCTCGCCCTTCTGGATCCCGTCGGACTCGCCGGTCAGCAGGGACTCGTCCATCGTCAGCCCGCGGGATTCGGAGACCTCGCCGTCGGCGACGAGCTGGTCGCCAGGGCCGACCGCGATCAGGTCCCCTGGCACGACCTCGTTGGCGATCAGCTCGATCTCGGCACCGTCGCGGACCACCCGCGCGTGGGGGGCGACGAGGACGGCGATTTCGTCCAGCGTCTCCTTCGCCTTCTTCTCCTGGTAGATGCCGATGCTGGAGTTGACGACGGCGATCAGGCCGAAGATCGCGTCGGCGTAGAGGCCCAGACCGAGGTCGAGGATGAAGAAGGCGGCGATGATCGCGTTGAAGAGGGTGAAGACGTTGGCGGCGACGATGCTCGCCAGCGAGCGCGAGGAGTCCTGGGCCGGCGGCCCTAACTTGCGCAGGCGCGCCTGCGCCTCCTTGCTGGAGAGTCCCTGGTCCACGCTGGGTTGGCCGTTACCCATTCGACCCCTATTCAATAGGGTGCGGGAACTATGGGCCTGAAGCTTGGACTCAACCTGGGTTACTGGGGGATCGGCCCGGCCGGCGAGGAGGCCGCCGAGATCGTCCGCACCGCCGAGGGCCTTGGCTACGAGTCCGTCTGGGCGGCGGAGTCCTACGGCTCCGACGTCGTCAGCGTTCTCGCCTGGCTGGCGGCGCAGACCGAGAAGATCAACCTCGGCGCCGCGATCATGCAGGTGCCGGCGCGCCCGCCCGCGGCGGCGGCGATGGCCGGGGCGACGATCGACAAACTCTCCGGCGGCCGCTTTCTCTTCGGCTTCGGCCCCTCCGGCCCGCAGGTCTCCGAGGGCTGGTACGGAGTGCCGTACGCGAAGCCCTGGGGACGGACCCGCGAGTACATCGAAGTGGTGCGCGAGATCATCGCCCGCGAGGGCCCGGTCAACCACCAGGGCGAGCACTACACGCTGCCGCTGCCCGGGGGCGAGGGCAAGCCGCTGAAGCTGAACTTCCACCCGCTGCGCAACGAGATCCCCGTCTTCGTCGGCGCGATCGGGCGCAAATCGGTCGAGATGGCGGCGGAGATCTGCGACGGCTGGATCCCGATCTTCTTCAGCGTCGACGCCTTCGAGGCGACCTGGGGCGAGCACCTGGAGGCGGGCTTCGCCAAGGGCGGCCGCCAGCGCTCCGACCTCGAGGTCAGCCCCTCGCTGCAGGTGGCGATCGACGGCGACCTCGAGGCGGCGAAGAACGTCGTCAAGGCCGGCCTCGTCCTCTACTTCGGCGGCATGGGCAGCCGCAAAACGAACTTCTACGTCGACCTCGCCCACCGCTTCGGCTTCGGCGAGGTCGCCGACGAGGTCCAGCAGCGCTTCCAGGACGGCGACCGCGCCGGCGCCTTCGAGGCGATGCCGGACGAGATCGTCGAGGCCACTTCGCTGGTCGGGACCGAGGCCGAGGTCGCCGAGCGGATCGAGCGCTTCCGCGGGGCGGGCATCGACCGGCTGATCTGCTCGCCCGTGCACGTCGAGCACGATCAGCAGCGCCACACGCTCGAGCGCCTGGCTGCTCTGGCCGGCGTCTCTGCCTGAACGGCAGGGCTCCTGACGCCGTCCTGGCCTGATCGCATATCCTCCCGCGCCGCGCCATGAAGATCGGAGTGCCAAAAGAGACTGCTGAGGGGGAGCGCCGCGTCGCGCTGATCCCCGACGTCGTCAAATCGTTGAAGAAGAACGAGAAGGTCGACGTCGTCGTCGAGTCCGGGGCCGGTGAGGCCGCCGGTCACACCGACGCCGCCTACCAGGAGGCCGGGGCCACTGTGGGTGCCGCTGACGCCGCCTGGGGCGCCGACATCGTTCTCCACGTCGCCGTCCCCAGCGCCGAGGACATCTCGAAGCTGAACGGCAACCAGCTCTTCATCTCCCACCTCAACCCCTGGGTCGCGGCGGACACCAACAAAGCTCTGGCGAGCGCCGGCGTCACCGCCTTCGCGATGGAGGCGATCCCGCGCACGACCCGCGCCCAGGCGATGGACGCGCTCTCCTCGCAGGCCGCCGCCGCCGGCTACGCGGCGACGCTGATCGGCGCCCGCGAGTCTGGCCGCTTCTTCGGGATGATGACCACCGCCGCCGGCACCGTGCCGCCGGCCAAGGTCCTCGTCCTCGGCGCCGGCGTCGCCGGTTTGCAGGCGGTCGCCACCGCCAAGCGCCTCGGCGCGATCGTCACCGGCTTCGACATCCGCCGCGCCGCCTGGGAGCAGATCGCTTCACTTGGCGGCCGGCCGCTGGAACTGGACTTCATCCCCGACGCCGAGGGGGAGGGCGGTTACGCCCGGCCGCTGACCGACGAGGAGAACGCGCAGGTGCGCGACGCCCTCGCCGAGAACGCGGCGAAACAGGACATCATCGTCACCACCGCCGCGATCCCTGGCCGCCCGGCGCCGCTGCTGATCACCGCCGAGGGCGTCCGCAACATGGCTCCCGGATCGGTGATCGTCGACCTCGCCGCCGAGACCGGCGGCAACTGCGAGCTGACCCAGCCCGGGCAGACCGTGGTCGAGGGCGGCGTCAAAGTGATCGGCACCCGCAACCTCCCCTCGGAGATGCCGGCGCCGGCCTCCCAGCTCTACGCCAAGAACCTCGAGAACCTGCTCGGCCTGATCGTCAGCGACGAGGGCGAGGCCAAGGTCGACTTCGAGGACGACATCATCGCCGCCGCCTGCATTACCCAGAGCGGCGAGATCAAGAACGAGAGGGCAGCGAAGTAGCCATGAGCCTGATGACCGAGATCACGATCTTCGTCCTCGCTGTCTTCGTCGGCTTCGAGGTGATCTCGAAGGTGCCGACGACCCTGCACACGCCGCTGATGTCGCAGACCAACGCGATCCATGGCATCGTCATGCTCGGCGGCCTGATCGTCCTCGGCTACGCCGACGACGGGCTCGAGTACCTGATCGGGACGATCGCCGTCGCCTTCGGCGCGATCAACATCGTCGGCGGCTTCATGGTCACGGACCGCATGCTCGGCATGTTCACGAAAAAGCCCAAACCAAAGGCCAGCTCTGACGGAAAGGGTGGCTCCTGATGGTCCGCGCCGTGCTCGAGCCGGGAGGCGACGGGGCGACTGCCCTCTACATCGTCGCCTTCTCGCTCTTCATCATCGGCATCAAACAGGGCACCCACCCGACGACGGCGAAGCGCGGCAACCTGATCGCCGCCGGCGGCATGGCGATCGCCGTCGTCACCACCTTGCTGCTCGACGGGATGGGCAACTGGGGCCTGATCTTCCTCGGCCTCGGAATCGGCACCGCGGTCGGCGTCATCGCCTCGATCCGGGTGCAGATGACCGAGATGCCGCAGATGGTCGCCCTCTACAACGGCGTCGGCGGCGGCGCCGTCGCTCTGATCGCCTGGTCTGAGATCCGCCACGGAAGCCATGGACTTCCCCTCGACGAGCTGATCCCGATCATCTTCGCCGGCGTCGTCGGCTCGGTCTCCTTCTGGGGCTCGAACATCGCCTTCGCCAAGCTCCAAGATCTGATCCCGACGCGGCCGATCGCGGCGCCCGGGCAGCAGGTGATCAACGCCATCCTGCTGATCGCGATCGTCGCCATATGCGTGATCCTCGCGGTCGACCACGAGTCGCCCTCGCAGGGCCTCTTCATCCTTCTCCTCGTCCTCGCGGCGATCCTCGGCAACCTCGTCGTCCTGCCGATCGGCGGGGCGGACATGCCGGTCGTGATCTCGCTGCTGAACGCCTTCACCGGCCTCTCCGCCGCGGCCGCCGGCTTCGCCCTGGACAACGTCGCCCTGATCGTCGCCGGCACCCTGGTCGGCTCCTCGGGAACGATTCTCACCCTGGAGATGGCGACGGCGATGAACCGCTCGGTCTCCAACATCCTCTTCTCCGGCTTCGGCGGCGCGCCCGCCGGCGGCGGTGGTGGGACGGGCGAGGAAAAGCCCCACGTCTCGATCGGCGCCCAGGACGCGGCGATCAAGCTCGCCTATGCCGACACGGTCGTGATCGTCCCCGGCTACGGCCTCGCCGTCGCCCAGGCCCAGCACGCGATCAAGGAGGTCGCCGACGAGCTGGAAGCGCGCGGCGTCACGGTCAACTACGCGATCCATCCGGTCGCCGGCCGGATGCCGGGCCACATGAACGTCCTCCTCGCCGAGGCCGATGTCGCCTACGAGAACTTGAAGGAGATGGAGGAGATCAACCCGGAGATGTCGCGCACCGACGTCGCCGTGGTCGTCGGCGCCAACGACGTCACCAACCCGGCGGCGAAGAACGACCCCGACTCGCCGATCGCCGGGATGCCGATCATCGAAGTCTCCGAGGCCCAAGAGGTGATCGTGATCAAGCGCTCCCTCAGCCCCGGCTTCGCCGGCATCGACAACGACCTCTTCTACGAACCGAACACCTCGATGCTCTTCGCCGACGCCAAAGCGGCCGCGGCCGAAATCGCGTCAGAGATCGGCAACCTCTAGCGCGGGAGCCCGGCCGCGAGGGCTGGGCTCGCCAGCTCGGAAGCCAGAGCTTGGACGGCTGCGGTTCCTTGCTTGATGAGGGAGCGGTTGACGTGCTCCGGTAGCTCGACGACGAAGGCGGTGCTTTGTGGGAAGTGGTGGTTTTGCCAGCGGGAGGCGCTGCCGGGGTAGGGGCCGCGGAGGCGGACGAGGGGGAGGTCGATCAGGTCTGAGAAGCGACGGGCGGTGAAGGGG
The DNA here is from genome assembly GCA_035764545.1 of Solirubrobacterales bacterium. Classification (GTDB taxonomy): domain Bacteria; phylum Actinomycetota; class Thermoleophilia; order Solirubrobacterales; family 70-9; genus VAYN01. The sequence continues at coordinate 19,730 of DASTYZ010000049.1, forward strand.
TTGCCTTGGGGGCGGTCGATGAGGCCGAAGGGTTGGTGGAACCAGATGGTTACGTCGGGTCTCTCGCGGAGGATGAGACGGTGGGCGGCGCGGGACTCGGGCTCGGAGAGCGGGCTGGCGCCGGAGTATTCGCCGCCGCCGAGCGGGCGCCAGCGGAAGGGGAAGTTGCGGTTGAGGTCGACGCCGTGGGCGTTGCCGCGCGTGCCGGCGGCGACGCCGTCGGGGTTGATCGTCGGCACGACGAGGAGCTCGGTCCGCCGTGGCGCGGGGCCGGTGAGGAGACGGCGGGTAACTCTCATCCCGGCGGCCTCGTCGCCATGGATGGCGCCGACGACCAGCACCTTCAGCGACGCCTCCGGAGAACCGCTGGTGAAAAGGACAATCGGCCGGTCCTGAACCGAGTGGCCGATGACCTGGCGATTGGCCCCGATCGCTGAGGCTGACCCTGCAAAAAGGAAGGCGAGGAGCGCCAAGCCCGCGAAGCCACTCAATCGTTTCCGGCGCGTCACGAAGCCGGCACTTTAGGCACCCACACGTAGGAATTTGCTCCCTAGCGTCGGCCCATGCGGTCGCAGCGGGGACAGGGGACGGTGGAGTGGATCGGGTTGGTGCTGCTCGTCTCGGTGGCGATGCTGGGCCTGGTCGCGGCGGGGGCGCGGGTGCCGGGGGCGCCGCTGGCACGGGCGCTGGCCGACCGGCTCCTCTGCGCCGCCTCGCTCGCCGACGGCTGCGGCGACGAGCCGGCGTTGATCGCCGCCTACGGCTCCGAGATCGGCAGGCTGGTCCGCCAGCACACTCCGATGCTCGCCTTCGAGCACGGCTCGCGGGCGGTTCCGGTCGACTTCCGCCGCTGCCGCAGCAGCGA
>DASTYZ010000050.1:0-4644 GCA_035764545.1 Solirubrobacterales bacterium
GGCCGCGCCGCCGGGGCAGTCCGTGCCCCCGCCCGGCGCCTCGGTGCCGCCCCCCGGTTTCGGGGCCCCGGCGCCCGCGGCCGGACAGACGCCGCCTCCGGCCAACGAGAGCTCCAAAGACCGCAAGCGCCGCCAGCGCGACGAACAGCGCCAGAAACGGGCGCAGATGCGCGAGGCGCGCAAAGCCGAGCTGCAACGGCGCAAGGAAGAGCGGGCGAACCGCAAGGCGCAGAAGCGCGGCGGCGTCGCCCCCGTCCCCGGCGCTGCCCCCGGCGCCGCGGCTCCGGAAGCGCCGAAGGAGAGGAAGTTCTTCGGGATCAAGATCGGCACCGGCAAGCAGAAGCGCGAAGCCGCGCTCGCCGAGCAGCGTCTCGCAGCCGCCCGCGCCGCCAACGAACGGGCGGTTGCCGAAGCCCAGGCCGGGGGCCAGGTTCCGCCCTCGGGTCAGCTGCCTCCCTGGGAGGAAGCGACGACCGTGCAGCCGCAGGGCGGCCTCACCGCCGTCCCGCCGCCGATTCCCGGTGGTATCCCCGCCCCCGGCGAATACGACCCTTCGCTGGCCGAACAACGGGTGCGCGACAAAGTCGCCGAGGTCCGCAGCGAGACCCAGCGGATCGGCGCCGAGGCCGACCAGCGGCTGGAAGGCGCGCAGCAACACGGCGCGATGCCGCCCGCCGGCGCGCCGCCGATCCAGGACACCCAGGCGATCCAGCCGCAGGCCGTTCCGGCACCGCCGGCTGACCTCCGCACCGCCGAGCAGCGGCTCGAGGACGAACGGCAGGCCCGCGAGCGGGCGATGAAAGACGCCGAGGAGCGCCTGCGCCAGATCGAGGAGCGGACCAAAGCCGCCGAAGCTCGCGCCGCCGACGCTCAGCGCCTGGAGCAGCGCCGCGCCGAAGAGGAAGCCGAGGAGCGTCGTCTCGAGGAGATGCGCCGCAGCGTCGCCGAAGCCGAAGAGCGGGCCCGCGAGGCCGAGCGCCGCGCCACCGAGGCCGAGCAGGCCGTGGTCCGTCAGGTCCAGGGCGGGCCGGGACAGGGTGGGGGAGCGCCGACGCCTCCGCCGCAGCCGCCCCCGGCACCGCCGGCCCCCGAACCGCAATCCTTCGCGCCGCCGACCCCGCCGCCACCGCCGGCGGAATCGTTCTCACCGCCGACGCCTCCGCCTCCACCGGCCGAGTCGTTCGCCCCGCCGACCCCGCCTCCGCCACCTGCTGAGCCGTTCGGCGGACCGCCGACGCCACCTCCGCCGCAGCCGCCGGCAGCCGAGCCTCCGGCCCCAGCGGCGACGCCCGGTTTCGGCGCCCCCGGCGGCGGCGAGCAGATCAACCTCAACACGGTCACCTTCGAGCAGCTGCGCGAGCAGAACCTCTCGGTGACCCAGGCAACCCGCCTGCTGGCCCACCGCGAGCGCCTAGGCGGCTTCAAGTCCGTCGAGGACCTCGACCAGGTTGCAGGCTTCCCGGTGGAGCTGCTGGACGATCTGAAGAATCGTTCGACCGTTTGAGGGAACCGCCGGGGAGGGGTCCGGCGGGCAACAGCGGGGAGGGCCCGGCGGACCCCTCCCCGGCGGTTCAGCTAGCCGCGTCCTTCTTCCCACTTCTCCACGAGCTTGAGCCAGATCTCGCTGCGCGCCGGGTAGGGCGCGACCGCGTGGCGTAGTTTCGAGAGTGGGACTTCGCCGACGATGGCGACGGTGGCTGCCTGGAGGAAGTCGGCGGTCTCGAAGCCGGTAAAGGTGGCGCCGATGATCACGTCTTTTTCCTGGTCGACGACGATGCGGGAGGTGCCGCCGGTGTCCTTGCCCTGGAAGCTGGCGCCGGGGGTACCGTCGGTGGGGACGTCGATGGCGCGGGCGTCGATGCCCGCTTCTTCGGCCTGGGCCAGCGTCTTGCCGGCGGCGGCGACCTGGGGGTCGGTGAAGGTGACGCGGGGGGAGCCGAGGCCTTCGGCGCTGGCGGCGGCTTCGCGGCCGAGCAGGTTCTCCGCGGCGACCCAGGCCTGGTACTTGCCCATGTGGGTGAAGAGGGCGCGGCCGTTGACGTCGCCGATCGCGTAGAGCCAGTCGCGCCCACCGACCCGCATCCGCTCGTCGGTGTCGAGGTAGCCGTGGTCGTTGGCCTGGATACCGGCGGCATCGAGGTTGAGGTCGGCGGTGTGGGGGACGCGGCCGACGGCGATCAGGATCTCGGCCGCCTCGACCTCTTTGCCGTCGCTCAGCCTGGCGACGACGCCGGGGTTGCCGGCGGCGACGCTCTCGACCTTGGTGCCGGTGCGGACGTCGATCCCGAAGTTCTTCCGCAGTGACTCGGCGACTTCTTCGCCGGCGAAGGCCTCCTCCCGCGAGAGCAGGTGCTCGCCGCCCTCGACCAGGGTCACCTCGGCGCCAAGGCTGGCCCAGGCCTGCGAGAGCTCGCTGCCGACGGGGCCGCCGCCGAGGACGATCATGCTCTCCGGTACGTGCTTGGCGGTGGTCGCGTCGCGGTTGTTCCAGGCCTCGACGCTGTCGAGACCGTCGATCGGCGGCATCGCCGCCTTGCTGCCGGTGGCGACGACGATCGCTTTGTCCGCGGTGAGGACCTCGTCGCCGACGACGATCCGCCGCTCGCCGTCGAAGCGGGCGCTGCCGCGCAGCAGGTCGATTTCCCGTTCTTCCAGCCATGGCAGCTGCCCGGAGTCGTCGCCGTCGTGGATCACCTCGTCGCGGCGGCGCAGCACGATCTCGGCCTCGAGCTCGCCGTGGCCGGTGGGAACGCCGGGAACGCGCTTGGCCTCGGCCAACACGTCGGCCGGCCGCAGCAACGCCTTCGAGGGCATGCAGGCGTAGTAGGAGCATTCGCCGCCGATCAGGTCGCGCTCGACGATCGCCACCTTCCAGCCGGCGTCGGCCAGACGTCCCGCGCAGACCTCGCCCGCGGGGCCGGCGCCGAGGACGATCGCGTCGTAGCTGCGCTCGTTCACCGCACGCATCCTCGCAGGCCGCGCGCCCCGACGCCGTACAATGCGTGGGCATTCCCAAGCACGGGGGCGACAGGCTTCGACGTGGTCGACTCGTGCGAACGGTTGCAGGTCGAGGTTGCTGGAGGCCTCGTTAAACCCCAGCACAAACCAATACGTGCGGACCACGAGTTCGCCCTCGCCGCTTAGTTAGAAGCTAAGCGCTGTGAGAGTCGGTCCTCCCTCGCCCACGGGGAGGGGCACCGGCTTCAGAAGTGGGCTTACCCAGGCGGACCGCCCTGATCGTCCGGGAACATCGAAGGGGCTTTATCTCCCGTAGTGCCCGCTGGCGCGGACCCCGGGAGACGAGAATCAAGCGCCAGCTAAACCTGTAGACACCCTCGCACCGCGTCCGCGGATCCGAGTTCGAATCTCGGCGCCTCCATTGTCAGGAACCCGCTCCAGGAGCGGGTTCCTGTGCTATCTGGTGGCCCGTTAAGCGGCGGAGCGGTAGGTCAGGCGCATCTCGCGCTTGCGGCAATGGACTCGGGCGAGCTCCCATCCCACCTTCACCCTGCAGCTCCATCCGCGGTAGCGGTCTTGCCCTTGTAGGTCTGGCCAATCGAGACGAAGGGATCGATCTCGCAGTCGTTGTGCCTCTTGCAGAAACGCTTCCGCGCCCGGAATGCGATGCGGTAGGCGGGGGCACAGCGGATGCCGCGGGTTTGGATATAGCTGTAGGCGCCGACCCCGTCCGGGAAAAGCCCGCAGGTACGGCGCGTCTCAGGCGCGCGTCGCTTGACGGAGGGACGATGAAGAGGCCAGTCATAGGATTCCCCGTCCTCGAAGACGACTACGAGCTTCGAGTAGTAGAGCCTGCGCTTGCCGGCGTCCCCGACCGCCGGGCGCAATTCCTGCACGGTGATCTCGACAGGATGGCGCTGGAAGCCGTTCCGATCTTGGTCGTGGGTGTCGACCCGCAGACCGGTGGCGTGCGCGATGGGCTGGCCCCAGTCTTCCCACTCGATGTCGACCAGGTTGATCAGGTCGTTCGACGATCCATCGCTGCTGTAGTAGCAGTGGTCCGGGTGCTGCCGATAGTCGATCGAGCCGCTGGAGCCACCCGCGGGCGCAAATCCGCAGGACATGAAGGCGGCGGGAGTTATGGCCTCCGCTGCGGTGGTTGAGCCGAACGCTCCAGCCAGCGCGATCGCTACGACGACCAGTCGCCTCATCAGACTCAACCTCCCTCGGCGCTAGTTGCGATCGGCGGGGGGCGCTCCGGCGCTACCCGCCACGTCGTCCAGCTGCTGTGTTGCTTTCAGCAGTGAGGCGACGGCGGCGTCGCCGGCCACTTCGGTGACGTAGGAGCGCACTGGTGCATCGACGCTGTTCCAGAGGTCACTGCCCTGGATCACCCCGGCCTGCTCCAGCACGAGCACGTGGTAGTGGAGGGAGCTGAGGTTTTCGGCGGGGAGAACCTCTCGCAGGTCCGTCGTGGTGTGCGCGGAGCCGACGTTGAGGGCGCGGATGATCTGGCGCCGAAGGGGATGGCTGAGCGCCTGGCGCACCTGCGGCTCCAGTAGGTCTGCCGGTGTCGGCTCTTCTCTTGCGGGACGCTCGGACAAGTTCGACCATCCTCATCTTCCTTGTTCCAAAACGCTAGCCCAAAGTCGCTGAGTGGGTCGGCGTTCGTCCTTTCCGCCGCTG
>DASTYZ010000051.1:0-34472 GCA_035764545.1 Solirubrobacterales bacterium
ACCCTCCTGGGACTGCAGCGATCGACTCTGGCGGGGAGGAATCCGTCGCCCTTCAGGATCTTCTCCGGGGAGAGCGCACCCGAATGCTGAAGCACCAATTGGCGAGCTGGCATCCAAAGGCCAGCCCGGAGGAAATCGAGGACGCGCTCCAGACTTCATGCAAGCGGTTCCTCGAGCACGCTCAGGGCATCTCTCAGCCGGGCCAGATCTACACCTGGCTTCGCACGACGGCCTCTCGCGTCCTTACCCGCGAGGCCGAACTTCGCCACCGACTGGTCGGAACCGACCCCGTGGTCGGAGGCAGTGTGTCGTTGATTCCCGACGAGGAGGCCGATCCGGCCAAGAGCCTCATCGGGCTTGAGGACGACGCCGATCTGGAACTGCTCGTCCGCGAGGTTTCCGATGCTTTGCCGGAGCGGGACCGAGAGATACTTGCCCTTCACGGCGCAGGACTCAAGCGCTCGCAGATCGCCGAACGCCTCGGAATAAGCAACCGCGCAGTCAAGAAGAGCCTTGAGGCAATCATGGCCGAAGCCCGCACGGCGGTCGCAAAACTCTCGGGAGGCGGCTGTCCCCAAGGCGAGCCTTTGGTGCTTCGATCGGCCTGCGGCCTCGCCACCCCGCCCGAAGAGGCTCAGGCCCACCAGCACATCGCCTCTTGTGGGCGATGCAACGACTTTCTGGACAAACTGCTCGCCTGGCGGGATAAAGCAGGGGCCGTCCTCCCTGCGCCTGCCGCTGCGGAAGGTACGAATCCCGGCGTGCTCGAGCGGGCCGTCCACAAGCTGTCCGATGGCGTCGGCTCCGTCAGGCAGCACATTGTCGATGGCGGGGCTCAGCTAAAGCAGCACGCGACCTCCGCCTCCACTCGGGCGCTGGACCCGACTCCCCTTGCCGCGGCACGTCCCGGGACCGCGGTAGCGGTCGTCGCCGGCTGCATCGCCATCGGGACCGGGGCCGGCTACTGCGTCCAACAGGGGGTCGATCCGCTAGGCGCCGCCACCGGCCTGGTCGCGCCCGCCTCTGAAGAGGAGCCGACCGAAGCCGCGAATCCTCCTTCCGCTGCCGAACCCACGGTGCCGACCTACACGCCCGAAGCGCCCGTCGAGGAACCGGCACCGGAGCCCGAACCGTCTCCTCAGCCGGCGGCCGAATCGCAGCCACAGCCTGAAGAAAAGACCGCGGCGAAACCCGACCCTGTGCCCGAGGACACCTTCGAACCTTCTTCACCTCCAACCACCAGCGAAACCGAACCGGAAGCCAGTTATGAAGCCACCGAAGAATCCGCACCCCCAAGTTCAGAACCCGCACCCGCGCAGACGGCAAGTAGTCCGGCGGGCCAATTCCAGCCCTGAGATGCCCGGGTCCGCCCGCCGCAACCCTTTCGTGCTTATTGCGCTGCTCGCGATGATGCTGTCGATCAGCCTGGCAGCGCCGCAACTCGCAGTCGCCGGTGAATACACCATCCATACCTGCGCCGACGACGAAGCCGGATACAGCAGCGCAGCCTTGGAAGTCTTTGCCGAGCGAGGGATGAAGTGGAGGCGGGCCTGCAACCCCGCCGGGCCGGGATTGCGTGGCCTCGTGTCTGCAAACGTTTCCGGCCCTGGCCGAGTTCCCCGAGGTGCAGAATCGGGCTTCATCCTCACCGCGCCGCCCGAAACGAGCTTCTCGCGGATGCGTTGGTCAGGCAGTGCCCGTCGTCGCGACTGTCGCTATGCCCTGCAGCTCTACGCGGAGCGCCCAGCTGGCCCGCTCGCGATCAAGAACGTCCGGGCTAACCGTCGCTGTCCGAAACCCGGCATGGCGCAGGCATCCAATTACCCACTTCCCCGTACCTACGATCTCGGCGGTGCGAGTCGGATCATCCAGCGGGTCGTTTGCGTCGGCGCCCCGGCCCATGACTTCTGTTCAGCCCGAGGTCAGAACTACATCGGAACGCTGGCGCTCGAGGCGACCGTAGTCGACGGCGTGGCTCCCTCGGTCGGGATTCGCCAGGACTCCCCATTCACTCGCGGGGAATGGGTGAGGGGACAGCAGACCTTCACCTATGACGCCTCGGACAACGTCGGAGTGAAGGGGGCGTCAGCCAGCATCGCCGGCGGTCAGCGCGGAGGCAACTCGCGCGGTTGCAACTTCACGCAGAGGATTCCCTGTCCGAGCGGGCCGGGGCTGATCGACGTCGACACCGCCGAGATCCCAGAAGGGTCGCAAGCGTTGACGGTCACGGCCGAGGATGCCGCCGGCAACACCGCCACTTCCGGTCCAGTCACGGTTCGCCTCGACAACGCTGCGCCGGGCGCGGTCGCGGTCGGAGTGGACGGTGGCGAGGCGTGGCGGAACAGCAATGACTTTGATCTCAAATGGGTAAATCCACCTGAGCCCGATCGAGCACCGATCGTCGCCGCTCATTTTCGCCTCTGCCGTGCGGGCGGAAATGATTGCGTCAGCGGTGATCGGCCCGGCGCCGCCGTCAGCGGCATCGACAACCTGGCAGTTCCTGGTCCGGGGGAGTGGGAAGTCCGCATGTGGCGCGAGGATGCTGCCCACAACCAGCAGGCGGCAAACGCCTCCCAGCCGGTTCGACTGCGCTTCGATCCCGAGCCCCCCCAACTCGGGTTCGAGGGCCAGAACTCCGAGGACCCGACGCGCGTCTCGGTTTCTGTCACCGATCGCATTTCCGGGCTTGACAGCGGCCAGATCGAAATCAGTCCCTCCGGATCAGGCACCTGGCAGGCGTTGCAGACGAACCGGGAGGGCGACCACCTCGTCACCCGGATCGACGATGCTTCGTTGCCCGCGGGCGACTACGAACTGCGAGCGAGCGCACGCGACCAGGCGACCAACCTTGGCGCCACCAACCTCCGGCTTGACGGACAGCCGGCGAGACTCACCCTCCCGCTGCGGGTGTCGACCTCGATGAAGGCGGGGGTGATCGGCAAGCGGCTTATCAGTCGGAAGGGAAAGAAGAAGAAAGTTCGCCGCACGGTCCTCGAGGCGCGCGACAAGGTTCCGTTTGGTCGGCGTGTCCGCCTGGGTGGGCGGCTCGTCAACGCCTCCGGGCACCCGCTTGCCGGGGCGAAGGTCCAGGTCTACTCGCAGCCTGCCGAAGACGATGAGGAAGGCGAATCCAGCGGGTCCGACCAAGGTGCCGAGAAGCTGGAGGACACGATCTCGACCGACTCCGATGGACGCTTTGTCTACCCGGTGGAGGCCCGATCGTCTCGTGAGTTCCGCTTTGTCTACGAGGGCAGCGCCACGATCCTTCCTACCGAGGACGATGCCGAACTTCTGGTCACGGCCACCTCAACTTTAACCGTCAAGCCGAACCACGTTCTGAATGGCGAATCGGTGTGGTTCAGCGGGCGGGTGAGAGGGCGGCCACTTCCCGAGAAAGGGAAGCTGGTCGAGCTGCAATGGTCCTACGAACCTGGCGAATGGCAGACGTTCCGCACGAAGAAGACCGAGGCTGACGGAACTTGGCGGATCCATTATCCCTTCAAGAACACTTGCGGAACGGTCGTTTTCAACTTCCGCGTCTTTCTGCAAGGGGAGGGCGGCTATCCGCTCGAGCCTGGCTACAGCCGCGAAGTTGCAGTGCGAGTGAGAGGCAGACCATGCCCTTGAGTAGAACCCAAAGAACCGAGGAGAGGTCACGATGCTGAAACCCCGAATCACCTCCGCCCACGTAATCGCGGTCCTGGCGCTCTTCGTGGCCCTCGGCGGCAGTGCGTTCGCGGTAGACAATTTCGCCGGCCAAAACCGATCGGCGAAGATTCAGGGATCGGACATAAGGGACCGGAGCCTCACCAGCAGGGAGCTGAAGTCAAACTCCGTGAACGGCCGGGTCGTGAAGGAGCGGAGCCTGGGTGCGGTCCCTCGGTCCCAGAACTCGGCCAGGCTCGCCGGCCAACCCGCGACCACCTTCCTCGACAGGTGTCCCGCGGGCACTAAGGGCATCGTCGACACCTGCATCGAACTTCAAACTCGCCCGGCCGCGTCTTACCGCAGTGCCGCCCACGAATGTTCGCTCATCGACAACCGCGAGCGGGTTGGGCGGCGGCTGCCGACCCACCAGGAGTTGATGGTTGCTCTCACTGATTCCGAAATACAGCTCGCCCAAGGCGGCGAGCTGACCGCCGACGTGTACCCGTCGACGAGCCGGGCAGGGAAGCTGGACGTGCTGGTCATCACGGACGAAAACGGCGATGTAGGACTCGTACCCGACGACGGCAGCGGGGCCAAGGCCTACCGCTGCGTGGCCGACCCCATGAACTCAATCCCATGACCTGAGTCGACCAAAAGGTCGAACCCGAGGAGGAATCCGATGGCACAAATCATCCGACAACTGACCTCGATCCGGCTGCGGTCGGGTTCACCGCCGGGGCGCCGCGTCCTGGCGCTGATGGTCTGCATGAGCCTTGTCTTCGGGAGTGTGGCTCCGGGCTTCGCCATCGCCGGTGAGTCGGATAGCGAAGGCGAAGGGACCACGCCGCCCATAGAAGTGCCCGTCGGCCCCCCTGACTTCGACCCCGGCGGTGAAGAAACGGGCTTAGATGAAGAAGGCACCGACTCAAGCGGAGAAGAAGAAGGCACCGGCGTCGAAATCGAAGCCGAAGCCGAAGCAACCGTACCTGCGGAAGGAACGGGCCAGGCTCCGGAAGTGTCGGTTGCGCCGCCGCCTCCCATCTCGCAGCCAGCCCCGGAATTGCCAGCAGCGACGCAGCCCGAAGCCGCGCCGCAAACGGCGGACGAGCCCACGGAGCCGGTGGCCAATGAGTCGATCTCAGCCCCGCCAGCAGAGCCGTCGGACAATGACCCCGAAGCGGCGAGGGCGGGAGATAGCGAACCGTCGTCCCCAGCCGAATCGGTAGTGCAAGCCAGTTCAGAAACCCCGGCCGAATCGGACGCGTCTGCGCCCGCCTCGCTACCCGTTGCGGTACCGCCGCGCGACCACGGTCCCGGCACCGGGGCGTCGGACACCTATGTCGTTCGGCCCGGCGACTGCCTTTGGCACATCGCTGCCGCCCTCCTTCCAGCCGGGAGCGACACGCCCAGCATCGCAGCCAAAGTGGAGGAGCTGTGGATGATGAACCAGGACCGGATCGGAACTGACGATCCGAACCTCATCTATCCCGGCACCGTGCTTCGGCTCCGCTGATCCACCCCTGAAAAGAGGCGGGGAAGGGCCGCGGCTTTGACCGCCGGCCCTTCCCTTGGTAGCTCGGCGCCCCTGGCGCCGAGCCGCCGTCGGCTGCCGTTTTTCGGCCACGCCAAGTGACATCGCAGAATTGTGGGGGGCCACTTCCGCGCTTTCCTGCTCTGCCATTTAGAAGACGAATGAGTGAACGTGTACGCGAAACCACACGGTCCCAGAAGCCGCCGCCCGCATCGCGCGAGCCTCTCTCCGACGCAGCCATCGAGGCAGTAGCTGACTGGCTGCGCATAATTGCGGAGCCGACCCGAATCCGGCTGATGGAGATCCTGAACGCCGGAAGCTCAAATGTTCAGGGCCTTGCCGCCCAGCTTCGGACCTCGCGGCCCAACACTTCTAGGCACCTGGCGGTCCTGCACCAGGCTGGCGTCGTTCGTCGACGGAAGGTTGGGAGGAACACCCTCTACGAGCTGGCCGACTGGTCGGGTTGCTGGTTGATCGAGCAGGTTGGCGCCAGCGTCATCGCCGGGCAGGAAGCGCAAAAGCCCACCATAGGTAACTAGGTAATTACCTAATTACGGCCACTTTCCTACCTCACCGCTCTGTCGTGTGAGTCAGCCAAAAGGGCTGACCGCCAGACATGACGGAGGTGGTCGGAAGTGGCAGTTGGAAACGGTGTCAAACAAGGAGGTGAACATGGTCGAACTGTAGGGGGAGTTCTCCGGTCAGCGGGCCGAATTACTCTCTGGGCCCTCGTCGTCCTCCTACTGGTCCAGGGCGCATCGAGTGTCCTTACCAGCCCGGAGCCGGAGCGTGCTCGGACTGGCCGGGCCGACGCGGTCGTCGACCCGGCCACGAGCGCGTTCGCGGTGAGGTTTACGCGGGCCTACCTTGCTGGAGCCTCGCCCCAGGAACTTGCTCCGCTTCTTGCACCCGGGGCGGAGGCGCCGGTCTTCTCCGGCGCTCAAATTGACGTCAAGCAAGCTGAGGTCGCTGGGATAGACGACCTCGGGGTCGGTGAGGCGATAGTCACTGTCTCAGCCGAGCTCGGCGACGCCCGCACCCTCTACTTTGCCGTCCCGACCGTCCGCGCGAGCGCGGGCGGGGTGGCGGCCCTGGGGGTGCCGGCGCTCGTCGCAGGGCCGCCGGGGGTTGGGGAGGCCGTCGAGGCTCCCCAACCGCTGGCCGGCCCGGTCGCCGGGGAAATCGCGGATCTTGCCCGGCGGTTCCTGCCGGTCTATCTCTCGGCCGAAAGCGCGGAGCAGATCTCCTATCTCCTTGCTCCCGGCGCCGTAGTCACCCCACCGGGGGGCGGTCTGGAGGTTCAGGAGGTCTTCCGGGTCAAGCAGCTCGGAGACGGCGAAGGTCCGAAGCGCACCGTGGTCGCAGAGGCTCGGGTCCGCGATTCGGTCACCTCGTCGGTCTTCGCCCTCGCCTTCAGGCTCGTGGTGAGTCGAGGAGACGGCCGCTGGTATGTCGACCGGGTCCAGGGGGCGTTGGCATGAGCCGCCTTCGCCTCCCGGTCGTGCTCGTCGCCGCGGTGCTCGTCCTGTTGCTCGAGCCGACTTCCGCACTCGCTGCGGGCAATGACGTCGGCCGCAACATCGGCCAGCTCCTGCGTCACTACGCCTCGCAGATCTATGGCGGCATCCTCGCCATCGTCGGTCTCGTCTTCCTGCTGAACAGGAAGTTCACCGACCTCGCGGTCTTCTTCGTTGCGGCCATCCTCGTGGGCTGGCTCGTCTTCAGCCCGGATCAGGTCGCCGACGCGGCGCGGGCAATCGGACAGCGGGTGCTGCCGTGAGCAGCCGCCGCGAGCCGATCCGCTCCTACCAGCGGATCTTCCGACCCGAGAGGCGCATCTTCCAAATCGAGGGACGGCGCTTGCCGATTCCGGGGGGCGTCCCGCTCCGCTGGCTCGCTTATGCCACGGCGACGCTGATGGCGATCCTCGTGATCGGGGCGGGCTCGAGCGCGGTGCTCCTCGCCGCCGGGGCCGCTGCCGGCGTCGCCGGCTTCAGGGTGGGGGGTCGCGCTGCTGCCGTCCTCGCGTCGACGATCGCCGTAACGGGCTGGCTGGTCGGAGGTTTCGTTCTGGGCCTTCTCGACTGGCCCCTCCGCCTTGTCGTCCTGCCGGCGGCAGTTGCCACCCTCGGCACCCAGGCCACTCCCGACGGCCGGCGGGCGGACCGCTTCGCTCTCTCCTGGCTTGCGATCCGCCTGAAGCCGAGGCGCCGGTCCCTCGGTCGGGGTCTGCCGGCGGCCGGTCGGCCCCACCCCCTCGGCGGCGAGGTGTGGGTGGCTCCCGATGAGCGAGCGACCAGCTTGCGGAGAGGCCGAGTTGCCGGTCCAGCACTGATCTTCTTCTCGATTCCCATCTCGCTGCGCCGCGTCGGCCTCCGCAAAGGTCGACTGCAGGCCAGGGTCGGCGGTAGCAACACCGCCGATTCCAGGCGGGTCGTTCTCGGCGAGCGCGAGGTGCTGGAGGTGCGGCCATGACGGCATTCCCCCTCCGCTATGCGAGGCGGAACGTGCTCATCGGGCCGGGTGGTGAGGCCGCTGCCCTCTACCGGCTCGACACCACTGCCTACCCATTCCTTCCAACGAGCGAGAAGTGGGCGTTGCTCTTTCGTCTGGAGCGGTTCGCCCACCTCGCGGCAGCCGACTTCTCCCTCTGGAGGGTGCAGCGGGCCTACCCCGCTGAGCGCTATTCCCAGGAGCTCGCCGACCTCCTCGATCGCGATCACGGCGAAGTCGAGCGCTGGGGCCGCTACCTGCAACGCCACGAAGCGCGCCTGCGCCAGCTCGGCTCCCACCTCCCCGAGGTCTATGTCGCGGTTTCCCTCGCCGAGGCCGAGGGCGGGCCGGGCGCCCTGCGCTCATTCGGCCGGGCGCGGCGACGAATGGAGGAGCTGGCCGGAGTCGGAGGGCCGCGGCCGATCTCAGGCGCCGAACTCCAAACGCTCGCCGTGGCCGAGCAGCGGACCTTTGACCGGCTCAGCGGCGCGATCGCCCTTCAGCGCGCCTCCACCTCAGAGCTGCAGTGGCTGCTGCGTCGGGCCAGCTGCCGGGGCGTCGCTGAGCCGTTTCTGGAGAGGAACTGGCAGCCGGACGCGATGGTTGTCGTCTCCGCCGACGGCGGTAGCGCCTACGAGCCGCTCGAGCACGACCTCTGGCGGTGCGCGAACGCCCCGGCCGTTGAGGACCCCGGCGAGCCGCCCGCCCTCGTCGTCGAGGCCGAAGAGGCGACCTCCCACCAGGCGTTCCTGTGCGCTGGCTCGCTCGCCGAGGAAGCCGAGTTCCCGGGTGCAGCCGAGCTTCTCTTTGCTCCAGCCGAAGACGTCGGTTTTCCGGTCGACGCAGTCCTGCACGCCGAGTGGGTCGGCAACCGGGACGCTCTCGGCCAGGTACGCCGCCGGATACTCGACGTCGAGCACGCCTACCGAGAGCAGCTAGAAGGCGTCAGCGGCCCCGGCATCCTGGCCGAGGAAGACCGCGAACTGGCGCGGGAGTACGAGGCAATCCTGCAGTCGTCGGCACACCCGCCGATGCTCCGCGCCTCGATCTCACTGGCTGTCGGAGCCGCTGGCCGCGACGAGCTGGAGCGCCGGGTGGTCACGTTGCGCGAGCGGTTCGGCGACGTCGCTCTCCACCGGCCGCGCGGGCTCCAACACGACCTCTTCGTCGACCATCTTCCGCAGCCGGGCGGCGGGTCGGTTCCCGACTACGTCCAGCAGATGACGGTGGAGCAGTTCGGGGCCACCGTCCCTGTTGCCAGCGCTCAGGTCGGGTCGCCTGACGGGGTCTACATCGGATATGTCCCTTCGGCCGGCGGCCGCCCGGTCCGCTTCGACCCGACCGAGGCTCCACGGACCGCCCGGCCACCCGGTGTCCTCCTCGCGGGCACCCCCGGCAGCGGCAAGACCGTCGGAGGCGAGTCGATCGCCTACGCCGGTGCCAGTCGGGGCTCGCTCGTCGTCACCTTCGACCCGAAGCCCGACCACAATCTCGAGGGGGTTCCCGAGCTGGCGGGCGAGGTGGAGGTGCTCGAGCTATCGGGGCATCCTTCAAATCAAGGGAAGCTCGATCCGCTCGTAATCGGCCTCCCAGAGCTCAGGGAGGAACTCGCCTCCAGCTACCTGATCGAGCTTCTTCGCGATCCGCCCTCTTCTTGGGAGGTTGCCATCGACCGAGCCGTTCGCGACGCCGTGCGATCCGGCGAGGAAAGCCTCCTCTGCGTCATCCGGCGGCTCCGCGACAGCGACTCGGCGGCCGCTCGCGAAGCCGGCGAGGCACTTGACGTCCTATCCGACTTCGGTTTGGCGCGGCTCGGCTTCGCGCCGATCGGGGAGGCCGCGTGATGGCTGACGAGACGTCGGTGATCACGATCCGGACGCCGGGGCTCACGCTGCCGGACCCGGGCGCCTCCCGCGAGACCTACACCCGCGCCGAGCGCGTCTCCGTGGCGACGCTCGCTCTGGTCGCGGCAAAAGCTCTGCGCCTCGTCAGCAGCAACCGCAATCGACACAAGATCGTGCTGCTGGACGAGGCGTGGTTTCTATTGGCGTCGACGCAGGGCCGGCTGCTGCTGAACCGGCTCATGCGGCTCGCCCGCTCGATGAACGCGACGATCCTGCTGGCCACCCAGCGGCTCGCGGACCTCGGCGATCTCTCTGAGCTCGTCGGGGTCTTCTTCATATTCGGTCAGGACTCGGTGCTGGAGGCCGAGAGGGCACTCCGCCTTCTCGGCCTCGATCCCGAGGACCCGGGGCTGCGCTCGCGCCTGACCGAATACCGGCAGGGCCTCTGCCTGATGCGGGATCTCGACGGCCGAGTCGGCGAGGTGCAGTTCGACCTGGCCGACCCGGAGTTGCTGGCGGCACTCGACACCACTCCCAAAGCGGCCGAGCGCAGCCCCGACGGTGAGCGCCCGCGCGGAGGTGCGCGCTCCCGCGGCGACCACAGCGGCCCGGCAGCCGGTCCGCTTTCCGATCACGGTGACGCTCGCTCCCGGGGCGATCACGACCGCGCGCCCGCCGACTCACGTCCGCGTCCGCGGGGTGTCCATTCTCACGGGCAAGCCGACGTCGCTCGACCCGGCTGGCCGAACCCCGAGGGGGAGGCGAGTCGATGAGGCTTCGTGCGCGCCGACTGGTTCCCGCGGCGGTATTGCTGGCCTTCGCGGTCGTCCTGCTCGCGCACCCCGTTTCAGGCGCGGCAAGTGACGTCTGGGGGAACGTCGGTCCTTCGCCGCAGCTCGGCGGCCAAGGGATCGCGGGCCGCTACCCGCTGACCAACTACTCCCTAGACCAGCATTTCGATGCGGTCGAGGCGTCGCTGACCGGGGGCGTGAACGTCGACGGCGTCGCCCCGATGATCGCCTACTTCCTCGCCTCGATCCTCTGGCTGGCGACGAGTTTCCTGGCGAATCTCCTCATCACGCTTTTCAGCTTCGCCTTCAGCCTCGACCTCGTCAACGGCTCGCAGGCCACCGGCGGGCAGGGGGCGCTCGCGCCGGTCTCCCGTGCGATCCATGCGATCTACTCCGATGTCTTCGGGGCGCCGTGGCTTGTGCTCGCCGTGGTCGTTGCCGGCATCTGGGCGATGTGGAAGGCGCTCGTCCAGCGCCGGTACTCCGAGACCGCCGGGGCGCTCGGGCTCTCCCTGATCTACGTCGTTCTCGCGCTCTTCTTCGTCGCCCAGCCCGGAACGACGATCGGAAGCGTCTCCAAGTGGACGAACCAAATGTCGGGGGCCTTCCTGTCGATCTCCTCAGAGGGCACCCCCTCGAGCGGGCGAAAGGCTAAGGAGGCGACTGCTAACGAGCTTTTCGACCTGCTCGTCTTCAAGCCGTGGGTGGTCCTCAACTTCGGGGGCTTGGAACATTGCGTGCGAGGGGGAACCGGCTCGGATGACTCCGACCCCGAATCCGTGCCTGTCCGGCCCCTCTCGCCCGATCCGGACCGGGACTCCACGCTGGAGCGGCGCCTCCAGGCGGGCACGGAAATCACCGCGGGCGAAAAAGTCTGCGTCAACAACTCCAACAAGTACGCCCATCGCTTTCTCCGCTTCGGCTTAGGCGACGACGAACGCGCCAAGGAGTACGACGCGCTGAACGACGGCGACGCCTCCGACCTCGCCGTCGGCAAATCGGGCTACCGGCTCGGCGTCGCGGACAAGCCCGCCACCGACGCGATGGAGGAGGGCGGTCAATACCAGCGGCTCCTGCTGGCGCTGGTTCTTTTCCTGGGCGAGCTAGGTGCCTTCCTTCTCCTGGGGGCGCTCTCGATCGGGATCATTCTCGCGCAGGTTCTCCTGCTCCTCCTGCTCGCTTTCAGCCCGGTGGCGCTGGTCGCGGCAGCGGTCCCTGGACGCGGCCACGACTTCTTCACCGGATGGCTCCAGAAGCTCGCCGGCTTCGTGCTGCGGAAGGCTGCGTATTCGCTGATCTTGGCGATCCTCCTCGCGGTCAACGGCGCCTTGGCCAGCGCCACCGCACAGCTCGGCTGGCTTATGTCCTTCGGGTTGCAGTCTCTCTTCTTCTGGGCGGTCTTCCTGCAGCGGCGAACCCTGGCTGACAGCCTGATCGGCATCGCGACCGGACCGGGCACGCCGGGCCGCGACGGAAGTCTCCGCGTGCTCGGTCTCTACGCGGGGGCTCGGATGGGCGGGCGGGCGCTGCGGCCCTTGCGCCGGGCGGGGCGCTCAGTTGCGGGCGCTCCCGGCCGCCTCTTCGGCGGCGGTGGGACGGTCGGCGACGATGGCGGTCCAGCGAGGCCTCGGCGCGCCCCGCTTTTTGGAAGGAGCTACAGCGCGCCTGTCGGCGGAGGCCACCCCAGCCTCGACGCACCCGGCCCGGCGAAACACGATCCTCACCCACCCCGATCTGACGGTGAAACTTCCCGGCGAGCAGGAGGCAGCCCAGCCGATCCGCCGGTTTCAGGCAGCCGTACCTCGCCATCAGAGGCGCCAGAGGCACGGAAGAAGACGAGGCAAACTCTCAAGGGCGATTCGCCGAGGGAGGAGGGCCGCCGAACGGGTCGAGCGCCGAGTGCGGATCGCCCGGAAAAACCTCAAACCGCTGACCGCCGTACCGGGGCCGGGAGTCCTCCTGCTGGAAGTCGGCAGCGTGACCAGCAGTCATCCGCTGGGCGCCCGCCGGTCCAAAGCGGAGGAGCATCCGCAGGCAAGCCTGAGAAGAGCCTGGCCGAGGAGCTGCGCGACGAGGAGCGCCAGCGCGGCAGCCGGGAGGCGCGGCCGAAACCTCGCGGACCGCAGGAGCAGGTAGGCGACCCTGAGCCGCCCCAGAAGCGCAAGCGCCGCAATCGGAAAGGCGGCTCACGATGACTGCCCGGAACGGCCGAGCTCGTGCTGCACTGGGGCTTGTCGCCGCAGCGGCTCTGGCGACCGTGGTGGTGGCCCTTGTCGGCACCGTCATGGCGATTCTCGGCAGCGAGATCGCTTGTCTCGGCGGCGGTGGGCCGGCGGTGGCAGCTCCGCCGACTCGAGCCGCCGTCAAAGAGATCCCGCCCGCCCGGCTGAAGCTCTACCAGGAAGCCGGCCGGCGCTTCGACGTCGATTGGGCGTTCCTCGCCTCGATTGGCTACCAGGAGTGCGGCCACGGCGCCTGCGCCGAGGTCAACCCCTCCGGCTGCGGCGGCCCCATGCAGATCGGGATGGTGCGCGAAAGCGCGTGCAGCCCCGGATCGGGGCCGACGATATGGGAGCGCTACCGCTTCGACGCCGACGGCGGCGGCGCCGACCCGTTCAGCCCTGCTGACGCGATCTTCACCGCCGCGCGGATGATGCGGCCGGTCTTCGGGCTCGCGGGCGACTCCTACGCCGCCTATCGCCAGGTCGCCTGCAACTACTACGGCGCCTGCTCGGACGGCGTCGCGAACTACGCCGACGAGGTCATGGCCCGCGCCGTGGAATACGGCTTCCGCGGCAAAGGTTCGCCACCGCCGACGAGCCCGATCGCGAGCCAGCCCGTCGCGGCCGGCGGCTCGGGTTGCGGCGGGTCGACCTCGTCGGATGCCAGCGGCAACGAGATCGTCCGTATCGCCCGCAGCCAGCTCGGCACCGGCGAGACCCCGCCGGGGTCGAACTGCAACCCCTACGGGCCGTGCGTCCAATGGTGCGGGCTGTTCGTCTCCTGGGTCTGGAAGCGGGCGGGCGTCCCGATGGAGGGGAGCACCGCAACCTACGCCTACTCGGGCTCCATCTACACCTGGGCGGAAGCCCACGAACACGATCCCTTTGCGGTGCCCTCCCTCGGGGGAAAGGCTCCGCCCTCCGGCCAGGAGGGCGGCGCGCGAGCCCTGCCGCCGACCGCGGCGCCGAGCCCTGGCGACGCCGTCTTCTACGGCACCGGGCCGGGATATGGCGAAGGCGAATACAGCGCCCACGTCGGCATCGTCGAGCGCGTCTTCTCCGGCGGGCAGATCACGACGATCGACGGCAACTTCGGCAACATCGTTGCCCGCTCGGGACCGTTCCTGCCCGCCCAGGCGGTGGCCTACGGGATGCCCGGGCCGGTCTACGGCTATGCCCACCCGCCGAGCACCGAAGGCGAGGGCACTGATGGCTGATCGCCTTCGCGCTCTTCTCGATCATCCGCTCGACCCCGGCGCGGCGCGGGCGGTCCTCGCCTTCGCGAGCGCGATCCTGCTCGGGTTCGCCGTGCTGTTCGTCGTCGGCGCGAGCCAGGGCGATCCGGCGACCGCGCCGGAGCATCCGGTGCCAGCCGTTTCGGCGCCCCGCCCGGCTGCCCCGATCGAGCACGTGAAGAACGATCCGCCTCCGCATCTGCGGCAGGACCCGCAGGACGTCATCGGCAGCGCCGCCGCCCGGCGGGCAGCTCGCGCACTTCGGACTCACCGAGCGCTCCAGCACCTCCCGTACCGGAGCGGCGGAGTGTCGATCGACCTCGTAGGTGCTCAGGGGCGCCGCGCGATTCTCCGAGTCAGCGCTCGGAGCGATCGGGCGGCTCGGGCGGGCTGGCTTCGGTTCCTGCGTCGCTTCGACGACGTCGGTCGAGCGTACATCCCTGTCTTCGTCGGTGGCGGTGCCAGCGATGGCTGACCGAGCACGGGTTGTGATGCTAAGCGGCGGCGCTGGCTCGTGGGGAGCCGCTCGGCGGATTGTCGACCGGCACGGGGTCGAAAAGGTCACGTTCCTCTTCGCCGACACCCTCATCGAGGATGAGGATCTCTATCGCTTCCTTCTCGAAGGAGTCGCGAACCTACTTGCTCGTCCCGTTCCACAGGACTTGGTCGAGCGGACCGCGACGATCCCCCCGCTCGAGGAAATGGATCGTCGCCGGCATTACCTCCTGCAACTTGCCGGAGCCGCGCGTGCCTGGTCTCCGCAACTGGCTTGGATTGCTGAGGGGCGCGATCCCCATCAGGTCTTCTCCGATAAGCGGTTCCTTGGAAACAGCCGGGTCGACCCCTGTTCCGCAGTCCTGAAGCGTCAGTTCCTGCGCCGGTGGCTTGAGGCTCTTCACGACCCCGCTGACACGGAGGTGGTGATCGGCTTCGACTGGTCCGAGATTCACCGATTTGAGAGGGCTCTCGGACATTGGGAGCCGTGGTTGGTTGAGGCGCCTCTTTGCCAGAAGCCCTATCTGTCCAAAGACGACGTTCTCCGCTGGATGGCGGCCGAAGGACTCGAGCCGCCGCGCCTGTATGAGGAGGGCTTCAGGCACAACAACTGTGGCGGGTTCTGCGTCAAGGGTGGCCAGGCATCTTTCGCTCTTTTGCTTCAGCGGCACCCTGACCGTTATCGCTATCACGAGCGCCAAGAGCACCTTCTTCGGCGCCGCCTTGGAAAAAACGTCGCGATCCTTCGGGATCGACGCGGAGGACGATCACGGCCGCTCACTCTCCGCAGTTTCAGGCAACGGCTAGAGCGCGAACCCAACTCCTTCCGGCGCGGGGAGTGGGGAGCCTGCTCGTGCCTGGAACCGGCCGGAGGCCAGGACCGACACGGAGAGCAGCCGCGGCGGAGTAATGCGCGGCTACGGACGCGAGTGGACGGTCGTCGCCGTGGCTGAGTTGTCCCTAGCCCATCTCCAAAGGACTTCGGATGCCCTGGTCTCCACGGCTAAGAGGAGATGGAACCCGATCAAGATCTTCTGCCTCTTCTCCGGCGGTAGCGACTCGGCGGTTTTGGCTCATCGCTGCCGTGATTACTACGACGAATTGCTCTACATCGACACCGGCACCGCAGTTCCCACTTCAAGGGAGCCCGCGATCGTCGGCGTTGAGGATCACGTGCGTGCATTCGCGAAGCTGCTGGGCAAGCCACTCGCCATAAAGAGGTCCGGCGATGCCTACAGGACGATGGTCCTGGGCGACGAGACGTGGTGGAGGCGTTTCCGGGCGGCCAGGCACGAGCGGCCGGCATTGACCATCGAGGCGATGATTGCCGAGGACAGCGCCTCCGGCAAGGTCTCAAGCAAGGTCTACGGAAACCCCCCGTTTGGATTCCCTGGGAAGGGTCACCACGCCAAGGCCTATTCCCGTCTCAAGGAGCGCCGCCTGGAAGAAGCGCTCCGCGAGACCAAGGCGGGCCACCCGCGAACCTCCGCTGTCCTCTTTCTGTCGGGGATTCGCCGAACTGAGAGTCGCCGCCGAGCGAAGCGAGAGCCTCTGACTCAGCGGGGATCCGCGAAGTTCTGTAACCCCCTGATCGAGTGGTCGGCACTCGATGTGGCTGCCTACCGGAACCACTTTGACCTCCCGGTTTCCGAGGTAGCAGCGCTCTTGCATCGTTCGGGGGAGTGCAACTGCGGAGCATTCGCGAAGGCCGAGGAGGAGCGATCGTTGATGCGGACCTTCTGGCCAGACTGGTGGGCGGAGACCATCGAAGCGCTGGAGGCCGAGGCCGAGGCTCTCGGGATTCGCTGGTGCCGGTGGGGCGGCTACGACCTTGAGGGAAACCAGGCTGCAGGCTCCGGCCAGCCGGGTCTGCTCTGTTCGAACTGCCACCTCCGCGATCCCGGGGGGCAGCAGGATGATGCCGTAGCGGCGGCAGGAGGGCAGGATGGCTAAACCCCGCCGCCAGAGTCGCGGCCGCCGACGCGGCTCCGCACCTCCTTTGGCCGCCTCGTCATCGCCCAAAGCGGAGGTGATCCAAAGCGAGGCCCTGACCGCGCTCGAGGCGATGCCAGCGTCGAGCGTCCACTGTTGCGTGACGAGTCCGCCCTACTTCGGACTCCGCGATTACGGCGTCGCCCCGAGGATCTGGGGAGGAGCCGGCGATTGTCGGCACCGCTGGAAGTCGGACGGACGCTGTCGGACCTGCGACGCCTGGCGTGGCTGCCTCGGGCTGGAGCCCGAGGTCGGCCTATATGTCCGAAACCTCGTTGCGGTCATGCGGGAGGTCAAGCGCGTACTGCGCGACGACGGGTCGCTCTGGCTCGTTATCGGCGACAGCTTCACGACGGGGCGGTGCCGCCGTGGCTCGGCCTCGAAGCCGAAGGATCTACTCGGAGTGCCGTGGCGGGTGGCGCTGGCACTGCAGGACGACGGCTGGTGGCTTCGCTCCGACATCGTCTGGCAAAAGCCTGACGCGATGCCGGAGTCGGTGAGGGATCGGCCAACCCGGTCCCACGAGTTCGTCTTCCTCCTGACGAAGCGGAGTAGCTACTTCTACGACGCGGAGGCGGTTCGTGAGCCCGACAAAGGGGGCGGCCACGGCGGCAATGGGTATGTGCGATCCGAGCGTCTCACTTACGGTGGCCGAGGTCAGAAGCGAGGGTGGGTCGGAGGCTCCGGTCGCAACCGGAGAAGCGTCTGGACGATCGCGACGGCGTGCTTCAAGGGTGCTCATTTCGCCACCTTCCCCGATGCCCTCGTCGAGCCATGCCTTCTGGCCGGCAGCTCGCCGACGGCCTGCGAGATCTGCGGGGCGCCGTGGCGTCGGCTGGTCGACTCGCGACGACTGCTGGATGGCAAGCACGAGCTAAAGGGGGGGTGGACCTCGGCGGACCCTCTCGACTCGGGGCGAGCCATCGAGGCGACCGGATTCGGCCACTGGCGGGTGGAAGTCAGGCGGCACACGGTTGGCTGGGAAGCGACCTGCAGCCACGACGCTCCCGGTGGTCGATGCCGGGTTCTCGATCCCTTCGCGGGGGTGGGGACGACCGGCGTCGTCGCCGCTCGACACGGCCGCGACTTCCTCGGCGTCGAGCTGAGTCCGAAGTTCGCGACCCTCGCCCGCGAGCGAGTTAGGGGCGCCTGCACTGGGTCTCGATCTGGCGGGAAGATCGGAGATCGTCGTGGCTGACCGGCGGACGAAGCAGCCGAAGCTCGAGTTGGTGCCCACGACCCTCCGCGAGGCAAATGCCTTTGTCGAGAGGTTCCACCGGCACTCCAAGCCGGTGCGGGGCCACAAGTTCAGCATCGGCGTCACGGCCGGGGCAAAGCTCGTCGGCGTCGCGATTGCAGGCAGGCCCATTGCCCGGGTGCGGGACGACGGTCGGACCCTTGAGGTGCTGCGTGTATGTGTATGCGAGAACGCCCCCCGCAATGCCTGCTCGATCCTCTACGGCGCGTGCTGGCGAGCGGGGCGGGCGATGGGCTACCGGCGCGCAATCACCTACACCCTGCAGTCCGAGACGGGCGGCAGTCTGCGTGCGAGCGGCTTCCGCATCATTGGCGAGGTCCGGCGCCAAAGCTGGAGCCGACCTTCCAGACCTCGATCTGACCGGCACGAGCTGCAGGAGCGCTTCTGCTGGGAGAGGGGCCTCTAGGTGGCGTCGGTCAGCGAGCAGATCGTCAATCTCTTCGCCGGACCCGGCGGTTGGGACGAGGGCTTTCGCGATCTCGGCGGAGTAGCGCTCGGAATCGACAGCAGCGAGGCTGCCTGCGAGACGGGCCGGGCCGCCGGTCACCGTCGCCGGCTTGCCGACGTCTCGTCGGTGCGCCCCAGCGATCTCGGCACCGTCGTGGGTCTGATCGCCTCGCCGCCGTGTCAGGCGTTCACGAAGATCGGAAAGAACCTGGGCAAGCTCGACAAGGCCCAGGTCGTCCTCTGCGCCAAGGAGATCTGCGAAGGCCGGGACACCCGGGCCGCGCGGCTCAGGTTGTGCCATGACCCTCGGTCGTTGCTGACGATGGAGCCAATGCGGTGGGCCGTGGCGGTGCGCCCCCGCTGGATCGCGCTCGAGCAGGTACCCGCTGTCGGCGAGCTTTGGTCGGTCTTCGCCGACCTCCTGACGACGCTCGGGTACCACTGTGCCGTCGGCCTCCTTTCGGCCGAGCAATTCGGGGTGCCGCAGGTCCGAAAGCGTGCCTTCCTCATCGCGTCTGCAGACGGCGACGTCCGGCTCCCCCGGCCGACGCATCGAGCCTTCGATCCTCGTCGCACGGACGTCCCCGAGGAGGAAGTCCACCTCCGTCGATGCCTGACGATGGCGCAGGCGCTCGGCTGGTGCGAGGCGCCACCGGCGCGCCCGAGTTGGGCTCGGCCTGCCGGCCGTAGCCGCGGTTGCTGTGGGGGCCACCCTCGCAGCGGGGACTGCCTGGGGCCCAGCTGGCCGTTTAGCCGTCCTTCGACCACCGTCTTGGGAGACCCCCGCATAACCGCTCCGGGGAGCTGGCCTCGAGCCGGTCGACGTTCCGAGCTCGTGCGCGGGCGGCCGTTGCGGGTCACCGTGGCAGAGGCCGGGGTGCTGCAGGGGTTCCGCAGGGACTATCCGTGGCGCGGGACCCGGACCGTCCGTTACGAGCAGATCGGAAGCGCCGTGTGTCCGCCGGTGGCGAAGGCGGTCTTGCGCGAGGCGATGCTCCCGAGCGGGGAGGAGTCTTGAATGTCGGGTCGCTTTTCGCCGGCATCGGAGGCTTCGACCTCGGGCTCCAGCGGTGCGGGATGCGGGTGCTCTGGCAGGTCGAGCTCGATCCCTTCTGCCGCTCGATCCTCGAGCGACGCTTCCCCGAAGCTCAGCGCTTCGAAGACGTCCGCGACGTCGGCGCCGAGAACCTCGCGCCGGTCGACCTCATCTGCGGCGGCTTCCCGTGCCCGGTCGTCAGCCAGGCGGCGCGGGGGAGGAACGTTGCCAGGTCGCTGTGGCCAGAGTTCGCCCGCATCCTTCGCGAGCTTCGACCGCGCTACGTCGTCGTGGAGAACGTCGTCGGACTTCTCCACCGGGGCAGGGGATTCGGAGAGGTTCTCGGCGACCTGGCCGAGATCGGGTTCGATGCGGCGTGGAGAGTGCTGGGAGCATCGGACTTCGGGGCGCCCCACCACCGCGCCCGAGTCTGGCTGGTTGGCTACCCCCACCGCGGCGGCCAATCAGACCTGTCCTTGCATGAGGAAGCACCCGGGCTGCCGAAACTACATGAGGGCCTTTGGCGCTGGTCCGATCGACCCCAGGATCTGGGAGTGGCTGATGGGCTTCCCGCCCGAATGGACCGCCTCCGCGCGCTCGGCAACTCGGTCGTGCCGGCAATCGTCGAGTGGCTCGGGCACCAGATCCTCGACCACGAGGCGGCCGCGATGAGCAGGCTCGGTCTCGCGGCTACGAAGGGCGGGGCAGTGTGAATGTCGGATCGCTCTTCGCCGGCATCGGAGGCTTCGACCTCGGCTTCGCCAGATGCGGGATGCAAATCGCCTGGCAGGTCGAGAAAGACGCCTTCTGCCGCTCGATCCTCAAGCGGCACTTCCCCGAGGCACAGCGCTTCGAAGACGTCTGCGACGTCGGCGCGGAGAACCTCGCGCCGGTCGATCTCATCTGCGGCGGCTTCCCCTGCCAAGACCTCAGCAGCGCCGGGCGAGGAGCCGGTCTTGATGGCTCCCGCTCGGGTCTTTGGTCCGAGTTCGCCAGAATCATTTGCGAGCTTCGACCGCGCTACGTCGTCGTGGAGAACGTCCCCGCCCTCCTCACCGGCAAGGGGAAGCGATGGGATCGAGCTCCTATCGGAAGAGTTCTCGGCGACCTGGCCGAAGCAGGGTATGACGCGGAGTGGGCGCGCCTATCCGCTAGAGAGTTCGGGGCACCCCATCTGCGAAAGCGGATCTGGATCGTGGCCTACCCCTCACGGGATGCCGAAGCGGGGCCAGCGCCGGAACCCGGGTCCGAGCGGAAACGAGCTGGGTCGTGCGGTGCTGAAGGCCGAGCGCGAGAGTTTCCCGACCCCGACGGCGACCGATGCTCGCAAGGGTTACAGCTCCCCGCCGGGGCCGGGAAACCGACGGGGCCGGCAGACCCTCTCCGGCGCGGTTCAGTCGCGCCTCTGGCCGACGCCCAAGGCATCGCCGAGCGGACCCGACTTCGCCAGGGCGACCCGGGCGGGCAGCGGCGGAGACGATCTGCCGACCGCCGTGGCTCGCGAGGAGCTTTGGCCGACCCCGAACGCCGCCGACGGGAGGGGCGGGCGCCTGAGCAGCGACGAGACCATACTCAGCGGCAAGCGCCCGTCAGGGTCGAAGGCTCAGCGCTCGCTCCGCGAGGCGATCAGGAGGAAAGCGCTGCAGGGCGACTCCCCGCCTCGGAGGACTGGAGCGCTGAACCCGGCGTGGGTCGAGTGGCTGATGGGGTTCCCGATCGGGTGGACCGCCTCGCCGCCCTCGGCAACGGCCTCGTCCCGCAGATCGCCGAGTGGATCGGGACGCGCATCATCGAATACGAGCGGGAAGCGCGGCTGACCGCATGAGCTGCGCCGGAATCAGAAGCCGAGTAGCCGGTCGGGTGAGCGGTCGGGTGAGTGGTCGCGTATGCGGTCGGGGCCTGGCGACCGGCGACCGGCGCTTTGTCGCGGCGCACCGCGGCAGGGCCGCAGTTCGATTTTGCCGACAACTCATCGTCCGCGGGGTACGCGGATGAGTCGATCCAAATCAAGCCGCTCTGATCCGCGGCCCATGATCGGCATCGTCGCCGCCTTCGCCGTACTCAGTGCCCTGGGGTCTATCTCGAGCATCCCGATCCCCTCGGTCGCGCAGCTGCGATCGCTTGCCCCGCTCGGCGTCGGCATCCTCACGATCGCCTCCGCGCTGGCGCTGCAGCGCATGACTGCAACTCGCCGGTCGCTGGCATCCCGGCGATCAATTGCAGTTGTTCCTGCCGATGAGTTCGATGCGAATCCGTCCGTTGTCCTCTCCTTCGCTGCTCAGCTCGCCTCCAGCGAGCGCAGTATCGGTGGCTGGCGCGATCGTCGAGCCTCGGCTCTTCGGATTCGGCTCGGATGCGACTCCGACGGTCAGTTCGCCTACCTGATCGAAGCGCCAGCGCGGGCGCAACAGATCCTCCGTGCCGCCCTTCGCGCCTATGAGGGGGTGGAGGTGAGATCGGCCGAGGAGGTGCTGGGCGGCGGCAGCGACTGCGAGGAGCCGAGGGACGCCCGGCTGCGAACGGAGCTAGTCCTGGCTCAGCCGAGCATCGAGCCGCTGGCCCGTCCTGAGCCGGACCCCGATCCCCTCCAGCCCTTCGCCGCGGCGATGGTCGGGCTACGGGTCGACCAGGGGGAGCAGGCCGTCGTCGTCGTCGACCTGCTGCCGGCGACGGGTAGAAGGAGGAGCCGCCTCCGGCGGCGCCTGCTTCGGGAGGCCCGGCACCGGCACCGCGACAAGTCCTCGCTCAACGTTGAAGATCTCCTTCCCGGCCCGCGGGGAACTGGCTCTAGCGAGCGGGCGCAACCCGACCAACTGCTCGAGCGGCGGCTCGTGGGTAAGGCGCTGGACGCGAAGCTGAAAGATTCGGGTCCGCTGTTTGAGGCACAGATCCTCCTCTGCTGCAGTTCGCCAGACCGCAGCCACGCAAAGACCAGGATGCAGCGCCTGCTGGCCGCCTTCGAGCCACTCGCCGATCGCAACTGGCTGCGCGCCTCCGGTCTGCCGATCCCCGGACTCTCCTTCCTCGGCTCCGATCTGCCGATTCGCCGCCGCCGCTTCGACCGACGACTGGAGACCGGGTTCTTCGCTCCGGCGAGGCGCTCCATCCTCACGGCGCGCGAGCTGGCGGGCTTCCTGAAGCCACCGACGGTGAGTTGCCGCGCCGACAACGTCCTCCGCTCCGGGGCGCTTCTGGCACCGCCGCCCCCTTTGCCGACCTTCGATCCCGACCGCAGCGACCTGATCCCGATCGGCCGGATCGCAGGAGAGGACGGGGAGCGGCTCGTCGGGGTGCGGGTCGCCGATACCTTCTTCACCTACATCGCCGGTCGTTCCCGCTACGGGAAGACCGAGACGGCGATCGCGCAGTTCGTCCACCTCGTCCGGTCGGGCCACGGCGGTTCGTTCCTTGACCCCCACGGCGATGCGCTGGATCGGATCGAGCCCTACCTGGCCGAGCCGGAGGTCGCAGCACGGGTTGTCCGGATCGACCTTCGCCCTGACCGGCCCCTTGATGATCTCCCAGCCTGGAACCTCTTTGAGGTCGCGGGCGCCAGTCCGGCCGAACGCGAGGCGAGGGTCGAGGCGGTCGTCGACGCCTTCGCCTCCGCCCTTGAATGGGGAGAGCGGTCTACGCGGGCGATCAACCTCACCACCCAGGCGGCCGCGTCGCTGGCCGCTATCGCCACGCGGCTACCTCGCGAGCTGGCGCCCACCATCTTCCAGATCACGACGCTTCTTAGCAACGAAGAGTGGCGGGCCGCAACCCTGCCCTTCCTACCCGAGGCGCAGCGGAGCTTCTGGGTCGATCGGTTCCCTCTCCTCTCGCCCGAGGCAATCACGCCGATCACGAACATGGTGGACCGGATGCGATCCTCGACTCCGATCGCCCTCCTGTTCGGCCGGAGCGTCAGCACCTATCGCGCCCGCGAGGCGATGGATCGAAAGCACGTCGTCCTCATGTGCCCCGGTGCCGGCGGTGCGCGCGACCGGCTGGCCGCCAACCTCTTCGCCTTCGATCAGTTCCACGCGGCACGCGGGCGAGCCGACCTCCCCCCTGACCGGCGCGTCTTGTTCTGGCCGTTCTTCGACGAGGTCCAGGCTTACGACGGGGGCGGGTCGGGCATCCTGGCGGCGCTGCTCGAGCAGAGCGCGAAGTTCGGAATCCGGGCGACCTTCTTGAACCAGAACCCGGAGCGGCTGAGCCCGGCGACCCTCAACGCCCTGCTGACGAACCGCTCCCATCTCCTGTCGAGCGCCCTCAACTCGCACGCGGCAGCGCTGCTCGCGAAGGAGTGGGCGGGACAACCCACCCCGGCCGCCGTGACGAGGCTGCCGCGGTTCTCCTTCATCGGCCAGGTCACCGACGCCGGTGCTGCGAGCCTGCCTTTCGCCTTGCGCGGCGTCCGGGCCGAGGAGGTCGTCGGTGATGAACACGCGCCGACCAGCAGGCCATCGCCGCCGCAGGCGCGAGGCGCCTCCTCGGCTCAACAGGACCTAGAAGACCTCGAGACGCTCGACGAGCGCATCCTGGCCGGGCTCCGCGATGGTGGTCAGCACGACTCGCGCCCGCCCGGCCCGGTGCGCCTGAAACGTCGGCCGACCTCGTGCGGGCCGGAGGCGGCGCCGTCCGAGTCGAGAAGAAGGGGACCGGGACACCGGGAGACCAAGCCGAAGGAGCGGCGATCGTGAGCGCCTTCGAGCGTCGAGCCGAGATCCTGGGCTCAATCTGCCAGCACCGGGTCCTATCGACCCCGCAGATCCGTGCGATCCACCTCCCCGAGTACGGCGAACGATGGTCGCAGCGCGTCATGGCGAGCCTCGCCGAAGAGGGCCTCGTCTCCTTCACGCGGGTGCCGGGGGGCATCCCAGACCAACCGCGCCGGCTCTGGTTCATCAGCGAGGAGGGCGCCGAAGCTGCCCGCGCAGCCGGAGTCATCGAAGGGCCTGTTCATATCCTCACCGCCAAGCAGGTCGTCGGGCCGCTCCAGGCCCACACGCTCGCCGTCAACGACTCTGGAATCAGTTTCCTTCGCGCCGCCCGCGACCGGGGGGACGAGTTCGGGCCGATGGCCTGGCGCCACGAGGTGGCGCATCCGGTCGGCGGGGGGCGCACGGCGCGGGCGCGAAAGCGGGTGGTGGCGGACGCGGTTCTGACCTACCTCCGGATCACCTCGGAGGAGATCGTGGTCGAGCAGCGATTCCTTGAGGTGGATCGCAACACTCTCACGGTCGACCGGCTTGGCGCCGAGCTCAGCCGCTACGCGACCCTCTACCGGGCACCCGGCGACGACGGCGAGCCGCGCTGGAAGTCTTGGTATCCGTGGTTTCCGCCGATCATCTGCGTGCTCGCCGGAGCCTCGCGAGCAGCCCTCGAGCGACGGCGCGAGACGGTCTCCGCGCTCCTTTCGGCCGACCAGGAACTCGAGCGGGCGGACGGGGTCTCGATACGGATCTGTCTCGCTGAGGATCTCGACGCGGAGGGACCGTTCGCACCGATCTTCAACGATCCCCGCCGGCCCGGCGCCTCGGTGAGCTGGCTTGTGGAGGAGGGCGAATGACGTCCGCGCAGAAGAAGCTGACGCTTCCCGACGGCGCCCGACTTCTCCAGGGCGACTGCCTGGAGGTGCTCGCGACGCTCGACGAGGCGAGCGTCGATGCCGTCGTGACCGATCCGCCCTATGCGATCGGAAAACTCGCCGAGGAGCGCTGGGACGAGGCCGGGATGGTCCGGCTGGCCCGAGCCGAAGGTCGCCGGTTGACGGCCGGCGAGGCGTTTCAGGAATGGTGCAGACGCTGGGCGGAAGGATGCCTACGGGTCTTGAAGCCTGGCGGCCACCTCCTCGCCTTCAGCTCGCCCCGCACCGTCCACCGCCTTGCCTGCGGTACCGAGGACGCCGGCTTCGAAATCCGCGACCAGTTGATGTGGGCCTACGGGAGCGGGATGCCGAAGTCGAGGCGCTACCCCGGCGGTCGCAGCACCACCCTGAAGCCCGCCTTCGAGCCGATCGTCCTGGCCCGCCGTCCGCTGGAGGGCACGACCGACGAGAACATCGCCGCCTTCGGCACCGGCGCTCTTAACGCCGACGACTGCAAGGTCTCCGGCCGCCACCCGGCCAACGTCCTCCTGAGCCATGAGCCCGGCTGCCGGGATGACGGCTGCGTCCCCGGCTGCGCTGCTGGCCTCGTCGATGCCCAGGCCGCCGACGTCCGCCGCAGCTCCGGGTCGCAGGTGGCACCGAGCAGGATCTTCTATTGCCCGAAGGTCAACCGCCGGGAGCGAGATGCCGGGTGCGAGCACCTTCCGGGCCAGCGCCTCGACCTGTTTCCCCGCGCCGGCAAATCTCTCGGACCGGCTCATAACTCCCATCCATGCGTCAAGCCGCTGGATCTGATGCGCTGGCTCGTCCGCCTCGCCTGCCCGCCCGGCGGGGTTGTGCTCGATCCGACCTGCGGGTCTGGCAGCACCGGGGCCGCCACCCTGATGGAGGGGCGGCACTTCGTCGGGATCGAGCTCGACCCGGTGTACATTAAAGTCGCCGCTGCCAGGATCGCGCATTGGGCTCCGGCATCCTCCGAATGCGGCGCAAGGGGGCGGAAGCATTCCAGCGCCCCTTTTGCCACTCGGAAGAAGAGGAAGCGCCGGTGACCGGCGTCGACCGAGACGGCGGCAGCGCCAAGGTGGTGCGCCTCTCGGAAGAGAGCATCGAGGCGGTCGCCCAGCGGCTCGCAGAGCTTCTCGGGTCCGATCGGGACGGCGTCGATTCCGAAGACGAGGAGCCGCTCGGAACGCTGATCTCGGCCCTGCAGATCTCTCGCGTCTGGGGGGTGAGTCGCCGATGGGTTTATGACCACGCGAAGGAGCTGGGAGTCCGGCAGCTCGGCGATGGCAAGCGTCCTCGCCTCCGCTTCGATCGCGAAGCGGTCGTCGATCGGCTCGGCCCTCCGGCGAGCGGGGATTCGCGACGATCCCCCCGGCGTGGCGGGGATTGCAAGCCCGACTCGCTTTCCTCGGGCACCAGAGCTAGTGTCCGATCGCGACATAGATCGAGGCCGGGGGCGGCGCCGTTAACGCCCCCCCGACCCGGCGCCGAATGGGCCGGCGCAACCGGAAGGCTAAGCCTCACTTCGCCTTCGTGCATTCGGCCTGCGCGGCGCCGCTCCGAGGAAGGCGCCTGATGGCAGCGACGAAGACCAAGAAGCAGAAGGCCAAAAAGGCCAACGGCGAGGGCGAGGTGGTTCCGCGCTTTGGCAAGACCGGGATCAGCTACGCGCTCCGCTTCGTTGCTTATGGAGAGCGCGAATACCTCACGCTCGACCGCGCCGACTTCGACGGCTTAGATCATGCAGCCGCGCAGGAACTGGCTGACGAGAAGCTGAAGGACATCCTCGCCGAAGTCCGGCTGGGGATCTGGATACCGCCGAAGAGGAGGGTGGTGCAAGCTGCGAAGGACGGAGGCGGCGGTACCGCCGTCGATGCGGAGCCGCAGCGCTTTGGACCCTTCGCAACCGGCCTCGTCGACGCGCGAGACGGCCAGGTCAGCGAGAACACGACCGACCATGATCGGTGGGCGCTGCAACACCTGATGCCGTTTTTCCGCGACTACTACCTCTTCGAAATCGACATAGCCGCTGTGGATGCCTATCGGCTCTTCAAGGTTCGCGAGTCCGAGGCCCGCCAAAAGGCCATCGACCGTGGCCGCCCGAAGCGCAACGACCACAATCAGGTGCTGAAGCCGCTCTCGGCGGTCTCGATCAACAAGACCATCGACGTCCTGCAGTTCATCCTCGCGGTCGCCCTGGAACGCAAGCTGATCTCCGAGAACTCGGCGGCTGGGTCGAAAAGGCGTCTCGTGCTTCCTCCCAAGCGGCCCGTCCACCTCGATTCGGCTGGCCACATCGAGGCGCTGCTGGAGGTGGCAGCCACGATGGATCGCGAGCCCAAATATCACTGCTGCGAACGAGAGGCGATCATCGCCACCCTCATTTTCGCCGGTCCCCGCGCCCACGAGATCTGCCACCTCCAGTGGCGCGATGTGGACCTCGCCAACGGCCGCATCTTCGTCGGTAGGTCAAAGACGCAGGCCGGCCTTCGCGAGATCCCGCTGCTGCCGATCCTGCGCTCGGTCCTGGCCACGTTCAAAGTGGTCCACTATCGAGGCGATCCGGACGCTTTGGTCTTCCCGAACATCGACGGCGAGCCGCGAAACAAGGACACCCTGCGAACCGGGGTATTGGACGCCTTGTTCAAGAGGGCCGACCGGCTGCTCGTGGATCGCGGCAAGCTCCCCCTTCCGCAAGGTGTCACGGCGCACAAGCTCCGCCATACCTTCGCCTCGATCCTGGTCGCCTGCGGTGAGGACCCGCACACGGTTATGCGCCACCTCGGGCACACCGATCCGCTCTTCACGTTGCGCGTCTACACCCACATGATGAACCGCGATCCGGAGGAGCGTCAGCGCCTGAAGGCGCTCGTCAGGGGAGAGCTGGTCATAGCTCGCCAGGCACCGATCCCATCTTCGTCGCTCGAGGCGGGCGATTACGAGCTGCCGATCCTCCGGGCGCTGGTCGAGTTGGGGGGCGCCTCGCCTCGCCCCGCTGTTCTCGCTGCTGTCGGGGCGGTTATGGCGAACAGGCACACGGCGGTCGACTACGAGGAGCTTCCCAGCGGTCCGCCCCGGTGGGAGGCTCGGGTCGGCAAGGCCCGAACTCGCCTCGTCCAGCGCGGCTGGCTAGAGGCTGGGACTCCCCGTGGGCAGTGGAAGATTTCGAAGATCGGGCGGGCGAAAGCTCGTCGGGCCGAGGTTCAGAAGATCTCTCGTCCTCCTGCCCGCAAGGCGGAGTTGGCGGTGGCAGCATGAGCGCTCGACCGAAGACTCCGCCGCGCCACACGGATTCCGAGACCGCCGGGACCGAGAACCTCGGTGACGAGTCAACCTGGATCAGGTCGTGCGGCGAGTGTGGCGCTCTTGTCTCGCCTGAAGGGCGAGAGGTCGTGACCTGCCGCAACGGACACACCTTCGACCGCGAGGAGGCATTCTTTCTCGTGCCCTGCGAAGGGTGTTCCGACCTCGCCGACTTCCTCCGCTCGATCCCCGGCGTCCGGTTTCCGGCCTCGTTGAAGGACCAAGGCCGGGAGTGGATCGAGCGGTGCGAGGAATGCGAACTCTTCGAATCCGATGAGGACGCAGCAGATGCCCTCGTTAGAGCAGGGCGCATCCGAGGATGGCGGTACGGCTCTCCCTCCGGCACCAGCCTGCGCCAGCCCTTCGCCGTCGACGTAGAAGGCGTCGGTGCCCCATGAGCGAACGTCCCCCGAAACAAGACAGAGTGTCTCGGGGGACACGGTCACGGCCAGCTCAAGCCGCTTCCGCGGTGGTGATCTGAAGTGGCCCGTGGCAAGAAGAAGAAGCGCGGCAAGAGCAAGGTGCCCCATATTCCGCCGGCTGCCCTCCGGCAGTTCTGGATGCGGCTGCCCGAGGAGAAGAAGCCGCTGATCGTGCGAGGCCAGGAGATCGCCAGTTTGAACGACCTCCTCGCAATCCATCGACGCGAACCGCGTCAGGTCGACCGCGAGGTGGCCGCATATAACGAAGCCGCCTACCGCGAGCATCTCGAACGCACGCGCCAGGTGGACGACTCGGAGTCTACGGCCGACAAGGGAAAGCTCCGAAGGTCGCCTGAGACCCGCGCCTTCATGGAAAAGCTTGAGGGCCTCGGCGTCAAGGAACTGGACGCCGAGGCCATAGCAGCCTTGGAGAGTCTGCCCCAGAAGAACCTCAACGGCCTCTATACGATCGCCCGGCTTCAACGCCAGCGCGAAGCTCGGGGTGCCAACGACTTCAAACTAAACGAGGTCGGCGGCGCTCTTGGGATGAATCGAGGTGAGGTAGCTCGGCTGCTCGATTTCGCCGAGCGCGCCGGGCTCGCCGATGTGGATCGCGCCGCGGAAACGCTGAGGATGAGCATCAGCGCCCGCAGTGAAGAACCGTCCTTCGACCTCGGCGAGCCCGATCCGGCGAACCTCGGGCTGGAGAACCAGGGCGTCTGCACGTTGCCGACGAGCACGCTGCGGCACTTCTCCCGAATCGCCCGCGAGGAAGGTTTGCCGAAGGCCCTGACCGAGGACGAACTCTCCCAATTCGCGATCCTTGCTCGCCACCTCGTCGCCGGCACTCAGGTGCTCGCCACGGAGGACGGCCGCCACTTCATCCGGGCTCACCTGATCTGCGCCCTCCGCAAGCGGGTGATCGACGAGCCGGGTTCGGGGGAGTTCGCCGACGCGCTGCTTGCAGATGCCGTGAAAGAGATGCTCCGCCCGGAGTTGCCGCCCGTGCTTGAAGAACTCCGGCAGGATTGGCAGGCGTCCGGCTGGTTGCGGCAGGAGGCCGATGGCGCCTGGCACTGGAATCTCGCTGCCCGCGAGATCGAGTCGGCCTTAAACGAATGGGAATTGCGGAGCATGGGCGAGCCGGTCCAGTTGGACGCTGATCTCCCGCTCCGGCAGCTGGGCCTCCTCATCGAAGCCGGTCAGTGGAAACCGCTCCCTGACGAAGGCGAGCAGATGCCCATCCATGCAGGGGCGCGCAGCTTTGAGGCGATCTGGGGCCGGCAGGGGAAGCTCGCTGAGGCGTTGCGGACGACCGGCACCGTGGTGAGCCAGCGCGAAGCCGAGGGCACCTTTCACGAGCTGATGCGGCCACAGATCGCGTGGAGCGGGCGGGCCATGATGGCGCCGGCATTCCTCAGCGAGCTGCGGCTTTGTCGCACGGTCGCCGTCGATCTCGATGTTGCCGAGGGTCTGCCTGATTGGGAGTCTTTGAACGAGGCTTGGGAATACGCGCGGCAGGCCGAGCTTCCCTTCCCGATCACCTATTTCGACTTCACGACCCCGGGCGGATTTCGGCCAAAGGTGATTCTGCAGACGGACGATGGCCGTGAGCGTCCGCTCACCCTCCGCGCGGCCCTCTGCAAAAAGGAAGGTGGCTTCCTACGAATCGCCCCCTTCGCATGGTTCGAAGACGTCGACCACATCGCTAACGATCTGCGCTGGAGATCCGACTATGACGTCCCTGGCGTCGTTCACTTCGGGCTGGCCCCTCGGCTCGGCGACGCCGAGCACCTCGAAGAGGTCACCCACTTACGGCTCTCAAGCGAGGAGGGCCTGAGCGCCCCCAGCCAGTTGATGCTCACCGAGCCACTGGTCGGGCAGCCAGGGTGGATCGACCTATTCTCAGATCTCACGGCCACTGACGGCACGGACGCGGACAACCGCGCCCTGATGGAGGCCGAAGCAATGATCGCCACCACCGCGGCGTGCCGGGTCCTCAGCGTCATTTACGCGCTTGACAGCACGGTGAACATCGAACTTGCTGACGCCGATCCCAGCCGACCCGAACGCCGCGCGGTGGATCGAGCGCGCCAACGTGGCCGAGAGGACGCCATGATCAGCAAGACCGTGCGGATCCATCCGACGCGGCAGAGCGAATCCCGGCCCCAGGCCGGCGGCACCAAACGCGAGTACAGCCACGCCCATTGGCGCCGCGGGCATTTCGCCCATTACCCGCTCGGCACTCGCATGGCCGACCGCCTCGCCGAAAGCGACGCGACGAAGCTGGTCGACCACCCGGTCAAGGGCCTGTGCCGAAAGATCTATCGGCCGCCGACCATCGTCGGTGCCACCGGCGCTGATGGAGAGGAGCGTGAGCCGGTCGCCAAGAGCTACGTCTGGGGGACCCCGGCCGAGCGGAAAAAGGCTGCGGCGGCCCAGCGCAAGCAGCGAGTTCACCTCGAGCGAGAAGTGCTGCTGCGAGCTGTGCGTGACCGGGGTCGGGCAGCGGTGCCGGCGCTTGCGGAAGCCCTCGACGTCTCCAAGGAGACGGTCCGGAAGGTAGGCGATGAACTCGTCGCCGACGGCAAGCTCGAGGTCGTGCCGGGTGAGCGAGGGCGGGGGGGCCGCCCCCGCGAGTACGTCTACCTGGAGCTGTCGCAATGACGGCCGCCACGACCGTCGCGCTCGTTCTTCTGAGCTCCATCCTGCTCTGGCTCTTCGCGGGCATGGCGCTCCGCTTCGTCGGCCTGCTGCTCTTTTTTGCTGGCCTCCTCCAGGTCGGCCTGGGTGCCACGGTCGGCAACGGTCTGCTGGCTGCCGCCGCCGGTGGCCTTCTGTGGTTGCTGGGCCAGTTCCACTTCGCCCTGCGGCATCACGATTTCAAGAGCCCGCTGGCGCGACACCTCTTCGCCCGCCTGCCGGCCAGCCTAAATCCGTGCCGGGGATGGGCCGTGCAGACCATCGACCTCCGGCAGGAAGGACGGCGAGGGCAGCCCTTGACTTCTTCGGCCCAGCAGAGCTACCACGTCCGACATCCGCAAAACAGAAGCATCCCCAACGACAGGAGGAACCACCCATGAACCAGCAAAGCACCGGCGGCGCGGGCGCGGTCGTCGAAAACGTCGAGATCTGCAAATGCACCAACACCCAGTTGGAGCGGGGCGAGACCTGCGGCCTTTCGATCTGCCCGAATAACCGGCATCCCCGACTAGACCAGCGTGGCGAGCCGCTCGGGGTCGCCATAACCGAGGAGGGGCGCGCAGACGACCTTGCTCTTGAAGCGTTGGAGGCGCATCCTTCCTTCGACCGCAGCGAGTTCGTCTGGGTCGGGTCCGAGCACCTCGGCGGCGGTTTGTTCTGCGCCTCCGTCTATACCGGGACGGAACTCAGAAGCCCCCATATTTGGATCACCGAGGGGGAAGACGATCCCGAGAAGTTCTATGCCTGCCTCTACGTTGCCAAGCGCCCTTGGGAGGAACCGGAAGAGCCGACGCTCTCCTCGGAATGCACGGCTGACGATCTCGGCGACGAGGTACTCCGGATGCTCTCGGAGGTCAAAGGCGGTGCGGCAAAATGAGCGGCGATCCGGCCGAGATCTCGATCCGGGTGGTACCGGACTCCGGAATGCCTCCGGTCCGCGCCGGTGCCACCGAGGCAGCTGTCGCTGAGTCTGGCGTCGCCCCTCCGCCTCACGACTGCTGGGAGAACCCGGTGCCCTATGAGAGCGACGGCCCCTTGGGCCACGGCTGGGAGTGCGGCGTTTGCGGCGCGTTCCTGCAGGCAGGTTGACGCCACTTGACTGCTTCGGCCAGCAGAGCTACCACACACGACCAACGACCGATTCCACGAGCCGCGAAAGGGCTGTGCGATGAACGCAACTGCTCCACATATTGAGCTTGACGATCAACTAGCACCGGCAAGTCTCCCCGACGAGGAGGCGGTCGAGAGGTGGTTCCGGGCGCTGCACTCACGCGGCATCGGGTTCCATCCCGAGGAGACGTTCGCCGAAATCGTCGACCTGAAGACCGGCTCCCGCATGTTCCGACCGCAGGATGCGGCCCGCCTTGATTCGCTCATGGATCAGGCGAACGCCGTCTGCGAACCCTGCTCCGTCGCGCTGCGGGTAGTCATGCCCGGCTCCGAGGTCGACAGCAGCGAGCCGGACTCGCGGGTCAGCGAGCAGGGCAACCGGATCGGGATAGAGACCATCCGGCGCTTCCTCAGACGGACGCTCGCCGACGACGCCGTCGCCGATCAGGTGACCGAGTTGATGTTCGACCACGTCGTCAACGGCAGGATGCACCCCTCGGTGGTCGCCAGCTCTCTTCCCGGCTATATCGAAGAGGTGCTGCAGACCGCGACGGTGGAGGACTGGCAGGCGGTGGCCGACGACCTGATCGCCGACGCTCGCGAACTGACTCAGGAAGGCGAGGCGGACCGATGAACGGCAGCACGGCCACCCTCTCATCCGAGCAAGTTCTCGCTGAGATTCGTCGGCGGATCAGCGAGGGCGATCCCGACAACCAGCTCTACAACATGGCCCTCGGCGTCGCCAAAAGGCACGTTGTCGCCGCTGCCAAGGCAGAGGGCGTCGACCTCGATTTGGAGGAGCCTGAAACCGGCCTTGAAAGTGACGATGAGCAAGCCGTCCGGTTGACCGCCGAAGAATGGCTAACCGAGAGGGGCATTCTCCGCCACCACGAACTGGTCAGAGGCGGGTAAGGGGAAATGCCGGAGGGTGCGAGGGAGATCGTCGTATATGTGCCTTCCCCCGGGGCAGCGGCTACGGCAGATATTGACGCCGGTTCGGGAATTGTCGGGAGGCCGGAGCCTGGTGGTGACGATGTCGAGATCTATTACGAGCCCCCCCAGATGCTCGCGCTGTTCGATTCGACCTCCGCGAGCGGCGTGAGATCTTTGGCCGACCGCGTGTTCCACGCAGCCGGTTACATGAACCATCGCTTCCCCACCGTCGCGAAGCGGGTCGTGCCGCGCGACGACCTCGTCGCCGTCGGGACGTTCGTCCCGGTCAAGGGCCGCATCATCCCCACCGGCCGCAACTCCGAACAGGAGATAGCCCGATGGCTCGGGGTAGAGGATTTCGATCCTGGCGAGCTGAAGCTGGGCGGCGGCGGCGCGGCGGGAAGCCAGGGCGGCAGCGACGCAGGCTTCACCTTGACCGACTGGCGGGCGAAATACGACCACTGTCCCGACTGCGGCGGGCTACCCGACGATCCGCAGCAGACGCCCGAGGAGGGCGAGGTAGTCGGTGACCTCTGTACCCACCCGATCCATGACTCGGTTGCGGGAGACGAAGGCGATCTAGGAGTAAGGCGGTGATGGAGTCCCCGCAGATCGTCGTCTACGTCCCCGCTCCCGGCCACGAGGTCGACACGCTGACCATTGCCCCCGGCTCTGCAATCGTCGGCATACCCGAGGTCGGGGCTGATCGCGTCCACGTCTACTTTGAGGGAAACCGTTTCGGCGCGGTGAACATCAAGACCCTCGCTGATCGAGCACTCCACGCTGCTGGCCGTCTCCTTCAGGATTACCCCACGACGGCGCAAATGGAGGTGTCGCGTGAGTCGCTCCTCGCCGTCGGCTCCTTCGACTATTCCGGGGTCCGCATTGTCCTCACCGGCCCCGAGTCTCGCCGGGAGGTTGCGCGCTGGCTGTCGCTCGCAGAGTTCGATCCCGCGGAGCTTGAGCGCGGGGGAGCGGTCTAACCGAGGGCCAGATGCCGGCGCTACAGAAGGTGGTGAGTCTCCGGTTGGGGGAGGAACAGGCCGGGGAATTGGCGGCAGTTGCTCGGACCGACGAGGTCAATTTCACGGAGGCCGTCAGGGAAGCAATCGACACCCACATCGCCGCTCGGAGATCTGATCCAGACTTCCAAAAGCGCCTCCGCAGGCGACTGGAAGAAGAGCACGAGATCCTCCTCCGCCTGAGTGAGGACGTCGATGGGGACCAGGATGCCGCCTGACGCGTCGGTAGCTATCGAGGAGCGGACCGGGAAGTTGACCAAACCCGAAGGCTCCGAGTTCGCGGCGCTGCCGAAGGAGCGGCCGCCGGAATGGGAGACGCCAGGCCCACCGGCGGACTGGCTCGCGCTCTTCCGGCTCTTGGTGCATCCGATCAAGGTGTCGATCG
>DASTYZ010000052.1:0-16981 GCA_035764545.1 Solirubrobacterales bacterium
ATCATCCTCGTGCTGGTCGTGCTCGAGCCGATGTTCGAGGGGCGGGACCGGATCTACGCCTACGCGATCGGGATCCTCGTCGGCACCCTGGTCCAGTTGCTGATCCCGGCCTGGGACCTGCGCAACACGCCCTACCGGTTCAGCTTCAGCTTCGACTGGCGCAACCCGAAGGTGCGGCGGGTGCTGGTGCTGATGCTGCCGGTGACGATCAGCCTCGGCCTGATCAACTTCAACCTGCTGATCAACAGCTTCTTCGGCAGCCTCGTCTCAGAGGAGGCGCCAGCGGCGATCGACAAAGCCTTCCGCATCTACCAGCTGCCGCAGGGGATCTTCTCGGTGGCGATTGCGACGGTGCTGTTCCCGACCCTGGCGCGCTTCGCGAGTGCGGGTGCGATCGACGACCTGCGTTCGACGATGGCGAACGGGATGCGGCAGATCCTCTTCGTCCTGGTCCCGGCGGCAGCGGCGATCCTCGTTCTCGCCGACCCGATGATCCGGCTGATCTACGAGCGCGGCGCCTTCGACGCGCACGAAACCGAAGTGGTCGCGACGGCACTCTTTTGGTTCGCCTTCTCGCTGCCGACGAACGGCCTCTTCCTGTTGCTGACCCGGACCTTCTTCAGCCTGCAGAAGCCTTGGATCCCGACTTGGATCTCTGCCGCGAACCTCGCCGTCACCGCGCTCGCAGCGCTGGCGCTCTACCACCTCGGTGTTGGCGGGATCGTTGCCTCGACGGCAATCGCCACCGCCGCCAGCGTCGTCGCCCAGGGTGTGGTCCTGCGGCGCCTCCTCCACGGTCTCGAGATGGGGCGCCTGATCTCAGCGGCGGTTCGGATCACGATCGCCGCTGCCGGTCTGGCGGCGATCAGCTGGATCGTCTGGGACGTCCTCGACGAGCTGCTCGGGCGCGGGCTCCTGGGGCAGATCACCTCGATGGGGGTCGGTCTGGCGGCGGGCCTCGCCGTCTACCTCTCGGTGGCGAAACTGCTCCGAGTCGCCGAGCTCGAGCAGATGAGCCGCCTGCTCCTGCGGCGGGGCCGTTAGCGCCGGATGCTCGGGCCGGGGGGGTACCTGCTGGGCGTCCTCGAGGTCCTGCTGCTGGGCGGGTTCGCCTGGCTGGGCGGGGACGCGCTCCGGAGGTGGCTGCTGCCGCGGTTCGAGGGGGCGCCTGCGTATCTGGCTAGCGCGGTGATCGGGCTGGCGTTGCTGATCTGGGGCGCTGAGTTGCTCGGCTTGTTCGGGTGGTGGGAGCCGGTGCCGTATTTGGTGCTCGTGGCCGCGGCGGGGCTCGGTCTTTGGAGGTTCCTGCCGCGGCCCGAGGGGGAGGGGGGGCGCTCCCACCCTCCTCAGCAAGTTAGGGGGGGAGCGCCCCCCCTCCCGACGCTGATCGCGCTTCTTGTGGCTGCGGTGGCGGTCTTGCTCTTCGCCTGGGAGGCGAAGTCGAAGCTCTCGACGGGGATGACCGGGTTCGACAGCACCTGGTACCACGGCCCGTTTGCGGCTGGGTTCTTTCAGAGCGGCGATACCTGGGACTTGCACTTCATCGCGCCGCAGTTCCTCGCCTGGTTCTACCCCGCCAATGCCGAAATCTTCCACGGGACCGGGATGCTGGCCTTCGGCCGGGACGTGCTCTCGCCGCTGCTCAACATCGGCTGGTTTGTGGGGTGCTTGGTGGCTTGCTGGTGCATCGGGCGGCCGTACCGGGTGGCGCCGTGGTCACTAGCCCTAGGTGCGATTGCGCTGAGCGTCCCGGCGCTGGCGGACCAGGCTGGGGAGGCGCGAAACGACATCGTCGGGATCTTCTTCTTGCTGAGCGCGGTGGCGATAGCCCTCAACGCGTGGGGGGCGGGAGCCGAACGCAGTTCTCCCCGCATACCGGGGACAACTGCGTTCGGGCCATATCTCGTGGTCGGCTTGTGCGCTGGGCTCGCGGCAGGGACGAAGCTCAACTTCCTGCTGCCAGTCGCGGTGCTGGGGCTCGGCGTGGGTCTTGTTGCGCCGCGCGGCTTAAAAGGCCGCGCCTTTGGAACGGCGGCGTTGGGGGCCCTCGCCGGCGGCGGCTACTGGTACCTCCGCAACCTCGCCCACAGTGGCAACCCGCTGCCGTGGATCCACCACCTCGGCCCAATCGACCTGCCCGCGCCCGAGCAGGCCCTCGGCGGCCGCGAAGCCCACTCAGTCCTCGGCTACTTAGGCGACGGCAGCGTCTGGTCCGACTGGTTTCTCCCCGGTCTCCACGACGGCCTCTGGCTCCTTTGGCCACTCCTGCTCGCAGCCGCCCTGGTCGGCCTGATCGCCGCCGTTCTCCAGTTCCGTGGTTCCTTTCGGACGGAGGGCTACCGAAAGGAACCACGGAACGATCTGACGCTGGCGTTGGCGGGCGCAGTCGGTCTCGCGACGGTGTTGGCGTGGCTTGTGGCGCCGACCTCGGCATCCGGCCCGGACGGGATGCCCCGCGGGTTCGAGTCCGGCCTCCGCTACCTCGCCCCGGCTCTCGTCCTCGGCCTCGCGCTGCTGCCCACGAGCCGGCTCTTTCGTGCGCACTTAGTCAGCGGGCGGCAGAGGTTTCCCCTCTCATGGATGGAAAAGCTCTGCCGCGGGTCTCGCCGGAGCGTGTGGCTGGCAGGGGGCGCCGCGCTGGTCCTGGCGATCGTCATCGGTTACCCGGTCCAGCGGCACTACCTGGAGGGGCGCTACGAGGATCCGAGCTTCACCTCGGCCCCGGGCCTCAACGCCGCTTTCGCCTGGGCTCGCGACGTCTCCGATGCCCGCATCGCCACTACCAGCACGCGCCAATACCCCCTCTTCGGGACCGACCTCTCCAATCGCGTCCAGTACCTCGGCGTCGAGCAACCCCACGGCGGCTTTGAGGCGCCAAGCACCTGCGCGCAGTACCTCCGGCTCCTCAACGAGGGCGATTACGACTATGTGGTCGCCACCTTGGATCGTCAAGGATCTAAGGGCCGCGCCTTTCCGCCGCAGGTCGGGTGGACGGAAGGGCTCGGGGCCGAGGTGGTTCTGAGGGAGGCGCCCACGGTGGTCTTCAGGCTGACGGGTCCGCTCGACCCTTCGGCCTGCCGCTGAG
The DNA here is from genome assembly GCA_035764545.1 of Solirubrobacterales bacterium. Lineage (GTDB taxonomy): Bacteria > Actinomycetota > Thermoleophilia > Solirubrobacterales > 70-9 > VAYN01. The sequence continues at coordinate 3,086 of DASTYZ010000052.1, forward strand.
CTCCGTCCCTCATACTCAGCCCCCGCCCATGGACCACATCCGCAACTTCTCGATCATCGCCCACATCGACCACGGCAAGTCGACGCTGGCCGACCGCATCCTCGAGCTCACCGGCGCCGTCGACCCGAAGAAAATGCAGGCGCAGCTGCTCGACTCGATGGACCTCGAGCGCGAGCGCGGGATCACGATCAAGGCCCAGGCGGTGCGGGTCGAGTACACGGCGAAAAACGGCGAGACCTACCACCTGCACCTGATCGACACTCCCGGCCACGTCGACTTCTCCTACGAGGTCTCGCGCAGCCTCGCCGCCTGCGAGGGGGCGCTGCTGGTCGTCGACGCCGCCCAGGGCGTCGAGGCGCAGACCGTCGCCAACACCTACCTGGCGATCGAGAACGGGCTCGAGCTGATCCCGGTGATCAACAAGGTCGATCTCCCCGGCGCCGAGCCCGAGCGGGTCGCCCAGGAGATCGCCGACCTGCTCGGCGGCGACCCCGAGGAAGCGCTGCCGATCTCGGCCAAGACCGGGGAGGGTGTGCTCGAGGTACTGGAGGCGATCGTCGAGCGGATCCCGCCGCCGGGCGGCAAACCCGATGCACCGACCCGCGCCCTGATCTTCGACTCCGAGTTCGACCCCTACCGCGGCGTCATCGCCTACGTGCGGATGGTCGACGGCTCCTTCAAGAAGCACGGGCCGATCCTGGCGATGCAGAACGGGACCGAAGCCGACATCGACGACATCGGCTTCTTCCGGCCGACGATGATCGGCGTCGAAGGGATGGACGCGGGCGACGTCGGCTACCTGATCACGGGAATCAAGGACGTGACCAAGCTGCGCGTCGGCGACACCCTCACCTCGAAGGGAAACCCCGCCGCCGAGCCGCTGGAGGGCTACCGCGAGGTGCGGCCGATGGTCTTCTGCGGCCTCTTCCCGATCGACACCGACCGCTACGAAGACCTCCGCGACGCGCTCGAGAAGCTGTCGCTGAACGACGCCGCCCTCTCCTGGGAGCCGGAGACCTCCGAGGCGCTCGGCTTCGGCTTCCGTTGCGGCTTCCTCGGCCTCCTCCACATGGAGATCGTCCGCGAGCGGCTGGAGCGCGAGTACGACCTCGACCTGCTGGCGACGACGCCGAACGTGCGCTACGAGGTCAACCTCACCAACGGCGAGCACAAGGAGGTCCACAGCCCGACCGATCTGCCCGACCCGGGCACGATCGAGACGATCGAAGAGCCCTACATCCGCGCCACGCTGATCTGCCCGAAGGAGCAGGTCGGGGCGGTGATGGAGCTCTGCCAGCAGCGCCGCGGCACCCATGTCGACATGCACTTCCTCAGCCCCGAGCGGGTGCAGATCCGCTACGACCTGCCGCTCGCAGAAATCGTCCTCGACTTCTTCGACTTGCTGAAGTCAAATACCCGCGGCTACGCCTCGCTCGACTACGAGCCGATCGGCAACCGCGTCTCCGACCTGGTCAAAGTCGACATCCTCCTCGCTGGCGAGAAGGTCGACGCGCTCTCGATCATCGTCTTCCGCGACTTCGCCTACGAGCAGGGCAAGCGCCTCGTCGGCCGCCTGCGCAAGACGATCCCGCGCCAGCTCTTCGACGTCCCCGTCCAGGCCGCGGTCGGCTCCAATATCCTCGCCCGCGAGACCGTCAAGGCCCTGCGCAAGGACGTCACCGCGAAGCTCTACGGCGGCGACGTCACCCGCAAGAACAAGCTGCTGAAGAAGCAGAAAGCGGGCAAGAAACGGATGAAGGCCGTGGGCCGGGTGGAAGTACCCCAGGAGGCCTTCCTCGCGGTGCTGGAGATCGACGAGTAGCCGGCTGGCCAGGCGGCCAGTTAGAGTGCCCGCCCATGGCACTCAAGACCGATGCGGTAGGCAAGGAATGGCCCGGCAGCACCTACCAGGTGGGCCGGGAGAAGATCAAGGAGTACGCGAATGCGCTGGGGATCGACAACCCCGTGCACCACGACGTCGAGGCGGCCCGCGCCGCCGGCTTCCGCGATGTCGTCGCGCCGCCGATGTTCGCCGTCGTCTACAGCAGCCCGGCGGTGGCGCCGGCGATCCTCGATCCCGAGGTCGAGCTCAACTTCGCGGCGATGGTCCATGGCGGCCAGGCCTTCGAGTGGGACGAGCCCGCCTGCTCGGGCGACGAGATCACCACCTCGACCAAGTGCCTCTCGATCGAGGAGAAGGACGGCAAGGGCTTCTACGTGTTCGAGACCAACAGCGTCAACCAGGACGGGGCCCAGGTCGCCCGCGGCACCTGGACGCTGATCGTCAGGGGGGTATAAAGATGGCTTTGAACGCAGGCGAGCAGGTCCCGGAGCTGCGGGTCACCCCGGACAAGTACCTGCCGCACCGCTACGCCGGTGCCTCGGGCGACTTCAACCCGATCCACATCGACGACGAGTTCGCCAAAGCCGTCGGGCTGCCGCGCAACATCCTCCACGGTCTCTACTCGATGGGCCTGGTCGCGAAGGCCAACGCGGCCCTCGCCGACGGCGACCCGCGGGCGCTGAAGCGCCTTTCGGTGCAGATGCGGGGGATGGGCGTGCCCGAGCAGGAGATCGTCGTCACCGGCACGGTCAAATCGGCCGAGGGCGGCCGCGTCGTCGTCGACACGGTCGCAACGCAGGGCGAGACCGCGCTGATCAAGAACGCCGAGGCCGAGCTCGAGGTTTAGCGGTAGGGAGGGGCCGGGGGACCCCCTCCAGACACATCTCGCCTATGGCTTATGTTGAGTGTCTGGAGGAGGTCCCCCCCGACCCCTCCACGACACGCTCCGCTGATTCCTAAGATGTGGAGATGCTGTCCGAGCGGCAAGAGCTGATTCTGCGGTTGGTCGTCGAGGGGTACCTCGAGTGCGGGCGGCCTGTGCCTTCCAAGGAGGTCGCTGAGCGGCCGGAGGTGGAGTGGGGGCCCTCTACGGTGCGATCTGAGCTGGCGGCGCTCGAGGCGGCCGGGTATTTGACCCACCCGCACACCTCTGCCGGCCGCGTTCCCACCGACACCGGCTACCGCCGCTACGTCGACGCGATGCTGGCGAGTGGACGCGTCCCGGCCGAGCCCGGCGTCGGGCTGGAGCTCTCGCGGCTGCGTCGTGAGGTCGACGAGGCGATGCGGGAGACGACCACCGCCCTTGCCCAGGTGACCGACCTGGTGGCGATGGCGACGGCGCCGCAGTCGAGCCTGACGGCGACGATCCACCGGGTCGAGGTGCTGCGTCTGCGCCCGAACGAGGTGGTGGTGATCGCGATCGCCTCGACCGGCGACGTCACCCGCCGCGTCTTCGCCTTCGACCGCCCGGTCGACGCCGGGCTGGTCGAGTGGGCCTCGAGCTACCTGAACGAGAAGCTCACTGGACTCGGGGTGGGGGCGCGGATGATCGCCACCCGCCTGCGCGATCCTGAGCTGAGCGGGATCGAGGCCGAGTTCATCGCCACCCTCGGCGCCACCTTCACCGACCTGATCGCCGACCAGGGCGGCCAGCTCTACCTCGAGGGGACCTCGCGGCTGCTCTCCGACGCCCACCGGCCAGACCTGCCGCGCGCCGACCAGCTGATGACGGCGCTGGAGCGCCGCGCCGACGTCCTGCAGATGTTGCGCTCCTCGCTCCAGGAGCGCTCGGTCTTCTTCTGGATCGGTGGCGAGAACCCGCAGCCGGAGATGCGCTCGGTCAGCGTCGTCGGCGCCAACTACGGGCTCGGCCACCGCAACCTCGGCGCCGTCGGCGTCGTCGGGCCGTTGCGGATGGACTACGCGCTGGCGATCGCCTCGGTCCGCCACGCCGCCCGCGAGCTCTCCCGCTACTTCGAGTCCGTCTACGGCAGCTAAACGATGCCGCGCGACTACTACGAGGTGCTCGGGGTCTCCCGGGACGCGGGCGAGACCGAGATCAAGAAAGCGTTCCGCCGCCTCGCCCGCGAGCTGCATCCCGACGTCAACCAGGCGCCCGACGCCGAGGACCGGTTCAAGGAGGCGGCCGAGGCCTACGAGGTCCTCTCCGACGCCGAGCGCCGCCGCACCTACGACGCCTACGGGCACGAGGGCCTGCGCTCCGGCGGTTTCGACCCCGGCTTCGGCTCGATCGACGACATCCTCCAGGCCTTCTTCGGCGGCGGCGGTGCTTTCGGTTTCGGCGGCGGGCGCCGCTCGGCGGCGGGTGGCGACGTTGCGGTCGCGGTGGAGGTCGAGCTGCCGGATGTCGCGGCCGGCGCCAAGCGCGAGGTCACCTATGACGTCGTCGCCGCCTGCGAGCACTGCCACGGCAACGGCGCCGAGCCGGGGACGCCGATCACGACCTGCGAGCGCTGCGGCGGCGCCGGTGAGCTGCGCCAGGTGGCGCGGACGCCGTTCGGGCAGATGGTCCGCAGCACCACCTGCGATGTCTGCGGCGGCGCCGGGAACATCCCGCAGACGCCGTGCGAGGTCTGCAACGGCAGCGGCCGCACCCGTCAGAGCCGCACCAGCGCGATCGAGATTCCCGCCGGGATCGAAGACGGGCAGCGGATGCGGATCACCGGTGCAGGCCACGCGGGGGAGCCGGGTGCGCCCGACGGTGACCTCTATGTCGAGGTCCGCGTCGCCGAGGACGAACGCTTCGAGCGCGACGGTCCCGACCTGATCAGCATGGTCTCGATCCCGGCGACCGAGGCGATGCTGGGAACCACTTTGACGGTGCCGACGCTCGAAGGCGAGGAGGAGGTTGAGGTGGAGCCGGGGACGCAGCCGGGGACCGAAAAGGTCCTGCGTGGCGCCGGCCTGCCCCGTCTCAACAGCGGCCGCCGCGGCAGCCAACGGGTGATCCTCAACGTCTTCGTCCCGACCAACCTCAGCGAGGAGCAGCGCGAGATCGCCGAGCGGCTGGACGAGACCCTCGAGGACGAGAACCTCGCCGCCCAGCACGGGGAAGGCCTCTTCAGCCGCCTGCGCCGGGCGTTCGGTTGAGGGTCGCTTGATCCGCCTCGCGGTTCGCTGCAAGCCCGAGCAGGCGGATCTGGTCCTGGCCGAGCTGACGGTGCTGGCGCCGAACGGGGTCGAGGAGGAGCGGGGGCCCGGCTACGTCGAGTACGCGATCTACGGCGGTGAGGGCGAGCTGCCGGAGCTGGGCGACCTCGACGCCGCGATCGCCGGCGGCCGGGTCGAGGTCAGCGCCACCGAGATTCCCGACGACTGGGCCGACCGCTGGCGCGATTTCCACAAGCCGCTCCTCGTCGCCGACCGTCTCTGGCTCCGCCCCTCCTGGGAGCCGCCGCGAGAGGGCACGATCGACGTCGTCGTCGACCCCGGCCAAGCCTTCGGCACCGGCGCCCACCCGACCACCCGCCTCTGTCTCGAGTATCTCTGCGAGCTAGAGGGAGAGGGAGAACTCGTGGACCTGGGAACTGGCTCCGGGGTCCTCGCGATCGCGGCGGCGAAGCTGGGTTGGAGCCCGGTTCGAGGCTACGACCACGAGACGGCGGCGATTGAGGCCGCTATGGCGAATGCAGCTGCCAATGACGTTGATCTCACTCTCGATCGCGCCAACCTTCGGGAACAACTTCCGGAATTGGCGCCCACTGTCGTCGCCAATATGACTGCCCCGATCCTTCTGGCCGTGGCTGAGTTGATGCGGAACGCTCCCGAGACGGTCGTCTGCTCCGGGTTGCTTCCGGGTGAGGTTGACGGGGTGGCTGCCGCGTTTGGTGGTGTGGGGCTGAAGGAGCAAGGCCGGCGCCAGGACGGCGACTGGGCCGCCCTCCTTCTCCGTCGCACCTGAGATATAGGGTTTCGACGATGCCATTTGCCTCGATCGTCAGCGCCGACTACAAGATCGCGCTGTTCCTCCACATCCTCGCCGTCGTGCTCGCCTTCGGCCCGACTTTCGGCTACGGGATTTTGTTCTCGGTTCTGCCGGATCACCCGCGGGCGACGCCGACGGTGATTGCCGGAATTCAGAAGATCGACCGCTACTTGGTTAGCCCCGGGCTGGTCGTGGTCTTGCTGGCCGGTATCTACTTGATGATCGCCAGCGACGACGCCTGGGACGGCAGCGAGGCGTTCATCACCGTTGGCTTCATCGCAATCCTTGCCCTCTTCGGTCTCCAGCACGGGTTCTTCCGGCCCCAGACCGCCAAGGCCAGGGCTCTGGCCGAACGGGACCTGAAGGCGGGGGACACGTTCAGCGACGAATTCGAAGAGGTCTCGCAGCGGCTGGCCAAAGTCGGCCCGATCGCCGGCCTGATCGTGGTCGTCGCGATCTTCTTCATGTCGTACAAGCCGTTCATGTGATCTCCGCCGAGCTGCCGGTCGCAATGTTCGACTCCGGCGTCGGCGGCCTCACGGTCCTCCACGAGTGCCTGGTCTCGCTGCCGCAGGAGGATTTCGTCTACCTCGGCGACACGGCGATGTTTCCCTACGGGGACAAGGACCCGGACGAGCTGCGGGCACGGATCCGGCGGATCGCAGAGATGCTGCTCGACCGCGGCGCCAAGCTGCTGGTGATCGCCTGCAATACCGCGACCTCGGTCGGCGAGGAGGTGACGCGGGAGGTCGCCGCGGAGCGCGGGGTGGAGGTGGTGCCGGTGGTCGAGCCGCAGGCCGAGATCGCCGCCGCGATCACGGCCAACGCCCGGGTCGGGGTACTGGCGACGCCGAACACGGTCGAGAGCGGCGCCTACCGGCGGGCGCTGGAAGCGATCGGCCGCGGACTCGATGTGATCGAGGTGGCGGCGCCGGACCTGGCGCCGTTCATCCAGGACGGGTCGCTGTTCGACGAGGAGACGATGACGATGGCGCGCTCCTACTGCCGCCCCCTGAAGGAGGCCGACGTCGACACCTTGATCCTCGGCTGCACGCACTACCCCCTGGTCGCACCGATGCTGCAGCGGATCCTCGGCCGGGACGTCCGTCTGGTCAGTGGCGGCCACGCCGTTGCTGCGGCCGTCCAACGGACCCTCGAGGCCGCCGGTCTCGCCCGCGAGCCCCGTGGCGAGGGCAGCTACGACTTCCTCTGCACCGGCGACTGCGAGTCCTTCCACGCAATCGGCACCCGCTTCCTGCAGATGCCGCTCGGCGAGGTCGAGCAGGTCGAAGTCTGAGTTCTGCGCAGAAGTCGGAGCGAGATTGATCCGATCTGCGCGCCACATGTGCGTCTCGACCCCTCACGATCCAGCCCATGCCCGTTTTGACCGCCGGCAATACCGTATATACTCATCCCGTGGCCAAGGTGATGATCTCCATTCCCGACAAGCTCCTGGAGCGCCTCGACCTTCGCGCCAAAGAGACGGGGGAGACCCGCAGCGGCTTTCTCCAGCACCTGGTCGAGCGCGAGGTGGAGGCCGGAGAGCAGCACCGCCGGGAGGAGATCAACCGGCTCCTGGATGAGGTCCGGATTGAGATCCCGGCCGATCGGCCCGATCTCCTGGACGTAGCCCGAGTGATCCGGGAAGACCGGGAATCTCACTAGCTTGTTCCTCGTTGACGCCAGCGTCTGGGTGGCTGCTGTAACGCCGCAGCATCCCCAGCACGCCCAAGCGGATCGTTTCCTGCGGGTGGGACCGCAGCTGATGGTGCTCGACCTCACCCTCTATGAGGTGGCAAACGTGGTCGCCAGGAAGTACGGGGAGCATGAGGTGGCCCGAAGGCTGGTGCAGGGCCTCTTCCGCGGGTCCGCCAGTCCGCCGCTACGGGCGGACGCGGCTCTGTTCGAAGACGGGCTGGACTTGATGGGCGAGCATGGGCTCACCGCCTATGACGCTGCCTATGTAGCCGCTGCCCGTCGCAACGGCTGGCAGCTCGTCAGCCTCGATATGCGTGACCTCGTCTCCAAGCGGCTCGCCGTCACTCCCGACGCCGCCGTCTACCCTTAGGGCCATGCCCGTTCTCGAACAGGTCCAGGACGACGTCAAGACGGCGATGAAAGCGCGCGATCGCGAGCGTGCCGGTGCGCTGCGGATGATCGTCGACGTCCTCCAGAAGGACGCGAAGTTGGGTGATGGCGACGAGGTCGCCGTCCTGCAGCGCGAGCGCAAGAAGCGGGTCGAAGCGGCGGAGGCCTACGAGAAGGCCGGCCGCGCCGACCAGGCGGCGGCAGAGCGCTTCGAGGCGGAGCTGATCGAGGGCTATCTGCCTCAGCAGCTCTCCGACGAGGAGTTGGCGGAGATCGTGGCCGCGGCTGTCGAGGAGACGGGCGCGACCGAGCAGCGCCAAATGGGCCAGGTGATGTCGGCGGTTATGCCGAAGGTCGGCGGCCGCGCCGACGGCAAGCGGGTCAGCGCCGCGGTGCGAGAGAAGCTGGGTGCCTGAGCTTTGGCCCGTCGCCAGTTGACCCTGGACAACAACGTCGCCGCCGAGCTGGCTGGCTCCGAGGACAGCGTGCTCCGGGCTCTGCGCGGGCGCCTGGACGCGGACCTGCACCTGCGCGGCAACGTGCTGACGCTCGAGGGCGACGCTGACGACGTCGCCGCCGCGGCGACCGTCGTGGACGAGATGGTCGAGCTGATCGAGCAGGGGCACGACGTCGCCCCGGGGACGATCGAAGCGGTGACGGGTGCGCTCGACGCCGACGAGAGCCCGGCGGAGATCCTGGATGACGTCGTCTGGCGCCATCGCAACACCAAAGTCGCGCCGAAAACGCTGAACCAGAAGCGCTACGTCGACTCGATCCGCCGCCACACGATCACCTTCGGGATCGGCCCCGCCGGTACCGGCAAGACCTTCCTCGCGGTGGCGATGGCCGCCGCGGCGCTGACCGAACGCAAGGTGCAGCGGATCATTCTCACCCGGCCAGCGGTCGAGGCGGGGGAGCGGCTCGGCTTCCTCCCCGGCGACATCCAGGCCAAGGTCGACCCCTACCTGCGGCCGCTCTTCGACGCCCTCTTCGACATGCTCGACCCCGATCGCGTCAACGGCTACTTCGAGCGCAACGTAATCGAGGTGGCGCCGCTGGCCTTCATGCGCGGCCGCACCCTCAACGACTCCTTCGTGATCCTCGACGAGGCCCAGAACACCAGTCCCGAGCAGATGAAGATGTTCCTCACCCGGCTCGGCTTCAACTCGCGGATGGTGGTGACCGGCGACGTCACCCAGATCGACCTGCCGACCGACCAGCGCTCCGGCCTGATCGCCGTCAGCGACATCCTCAGCGACGTCCAGGACATCTCCTTCGTCCGCTTCGGCGGCGAGGACGTCGTCCGCCACAAACTCGTACAGCGGATCGTCGCCGCCTATGACGAGCACGGTCGATCTGACTGACGTTCCCATCGATCTCCGCGGCGCCGTCGCCGCCGCGCTGGAGGCCGCCGAGGTTGAGGACGGCCACCTGGCGGTCGAGATCGTTGATGCCGAGCGGATCCAGGAGTTGAACCGCGACCATCGGGGCAAGGACGCCCCGACCGACGTCCTTGCCTTCCCGATCGACGAACTCGAGCCCGTGGCGGGGCCGCGCGAGCTCGGTGATGTCGCGATCTGTCCCGAGCACTGCTCCGATGTGACCGAGGCCGCCGTCCACGGCGCCCTTCATCTCTGCGGCTACGACCACGAGACCGACGACGGCGAGATGCTGGCGCTGCAGGCGCGGGTGCTGGCGGGGCTGCGATGACGCGTTCCGGTTTCGTCGGCCTTGCCGGCCGTCCCAACGTCGGCAAGTCGACCCTGGTCAACGCGATCGTCGGCTCCCATGTCGCGATCGTCTCCAGCCGCCCGCAGACGACCCGCCGCGCGATCCGCGGCGTCGCCACCGACCTCGAGGTCCAACGGCAGCTGGTCCTGGTCGACCTGCCGGGGGTGCAGCGCCCTCGCGACGTCCTCACCGAGCGGATGCAGGGCCGGGTCGAGCGCGAACTCGCCGAATCCGACGTCGTCCTCTTCGTCGTCAACGGCGAGGAGGGGGTGGGGCCGGGGGACCGCTTCATCGTCCGGGCGCTGCTCGGCGCCGGCGCCGACCTGCCGGTGATCTGCGCTGTCAACAAGGCCGACCGCCTCGGCCCCAACGAGCTGGTCCCGGTGCTGGCGCAGATCGGCGAGATGGAGGGCGTCGACGAAGTCTTCCCGATCAGCGCCAAGACTGGGGAGGGCCTGCAGCCGCTGCTCGAGCGCCTCGGTGAGCTGATCCCCGAGGGCCCTTACATGTACCCGCCGGAGGATCGCAGCGACCAGTCCAGCGAGCTGTTGCTGGCCGAGCTGATCCGCGAGCAGGTCCTCAACCGGACCCGCCAGGAGGTTCCCCACTCGGTCGAGGTCAAAGTGCTGGAGGTGGAGCCGCGAGACGACGGTCTCGTCACCGTCGTCGCGGAGATCTGGGTGGAGACCGAGTCCCAAAAGGGCATCCTGATCGGCCGCGGCGGCCAGAAGATCGGCGAGATCGGCCCCGCCGCGCGCCGCTCCCTGGAGCGCGAGCTCGACTCTCAGGTCCACCTCGACCTGACGGTCCGCGTCCGCCGCAACTGGCGCCGCGACGAGGACATGCTCGACCGTCTCGGCATCGAGTAGGGACACGGCGTTTACGATCTCTCCCGTGTTTGCTGAAATCGAATTCGATCAACAGGGCCTCGTGCCCTGCGTCGTCCAGGACTTCGCCACCGGCGAGGTGCTGATGCTCGCCTACATGAGCGGGCAGTCGCTGGAAATGACGCTCGAGACCGGCGACCTCCACTTTCACAGTCGCTCGCGCGACGAACTGTGGAAGAAAGGGGAAACCTCGGGCAACTTCATGCACCTGCGCCAGCTCCGCTACGACTGCGACGGCGACTCCCTCGTCGCCCTGGTCGACCCGGCCGGACCCGCCTGCCACACCGGCGAGCGCAGCTGCTTCTACCGCGAGGTCCTGGGCTCGGCCTCGCCGCGCAAGGACGCGCCGCCGGCGCCCGGCGAGCCCTTCCCCGTCACCTTCGAAGCGCTGCCGGCGCTGGAGCGGACGATCCGCCACCGCGCCCTGCAGCGGCCCGACGGCAGCTACACGGTGAAGCTGCTCGACGACCGCGAGCTGATCGGCGCCAAGGTCGAGGAGGAGGCCGAGGAGGTCATCCGCGCCGCTCGCGAAGAGACCGACGAGCGGGTGGCCGAAGAGGCGGCGGACCTGCTCTACCACCTCAGCGTGCTGCTGGCCTCGCGCGGGATCTCGCAGGCGAAGGTGATGGAAGTGCTGAATGGCCGTAGCGGCTGATTACGAGGTGCAGCTGGAGCCGAGCCTCGAGGAGGCGCGGGAGCTGGCGTCCAAAGGGAACGTCGTGCCGGTGCGGGCGCGCCTGGTCGACGACTGCGAGACGCCGGTCTCAGCCTTCCTCAAGCTGCGCGCCGGCGAGCCGGAGGGGGCGCCGTGCTTCCTGCTCGAGTCGGCTGAGCAGGGACAGGTAGGGCGTTACTCGTTCGTCGGCCTGCGGCCGCGGGCGCTGCTGCGCTGGAGCGACGGCGTGCTCTCAGAGTGGAGCGGCGCGGCCGCCTCGAACGGGGGCGAGCCGAGCAGCGCCGAGCCCGCGCCCGATCCCTACGCGGCGGTGGCCGAGCGCCTGCGGCGCTACCGGCCGGCGCCGGTGCCGGGGCTGCCGCCGTTTGCCGGCGGTGCCGTCGGCTTCTTCGCCTACGACCTCGTGCGCACGGTTGAGCCGCTGGGCGAGCCGAACCCCGACCAGCTCGGGCTGCCGGACATGGCGCTGATGGTGACCGACGCGATGCTGGTCTTCGACCATCTGCGCCATGAGCTGACGATCCTCGCCTGCGCCTTTGTCGAGGAGGACGGCGGCGTCGAGGAGGCCTACGAGCGGGCGGCGGCGACAATCGCCGAGATGCGCGAGCGGCTGCGGGGAGCGGTGCCGATCCCGGCTGCGCCGTCGGTCGTCGAGGCGCCGGAGTTCAAGTCGAACATGAGCCGCGAGCAGTTCGAAGCGGCCGTCTCCCGGATCGTCGAGTACGTCCACGCCGGCGACGCCTTCCAGGTCGTCCCCTCGCAGCGCTTCTCGGCCCCGGCCCCGGTCGAGGCGTTCTCGGTCTACCGCGGTCTCCGCGCCGTCAACCCCTCGCCCTACATGTACTTCCTCGAGTTCGGCGACTTCCAGATCGCCGGCGCCTCGCCGGAGCCGCTGGTGAAGGTGATAGGCGACAGGGTGGAGACGCGGCCGATCGCGGGCACCTCTCCCCGCGGCGGCAACGAGGACGAGGACCGCCGCTTCGCCGAGCGCCTGATCAACGACCCCAAGGAGCGGGCCGAGCACGTGATGCTGGTCGACCTCGGCCGCAACGACCTCGGCCGCGTCTGCGAGTACGGCAGCGTCAAGGTCGACGAGCTGATGGTCGTCGAGACCTACTCCCACGTCCTCCACATCGTCAGCCAGGTCTCCGGCAAGCTGAAAGAGGGGGTGAGCGCACTGGACGTGCTGCGCTCGGCGCTGCCCGCCGGGACCCTCTCCGGCGCCCCGAAGGTGCGGGCGATGCAGATCATCGACGAGCTCGAGCCGGTCAAGCGCGGCGGTTACGGCGGTGCCGTCGGCTACCTCTCCTGGGACGGCGACCTCGACACCGCGATCCACATCCGCACCGTCGTCGTCAAGGACGGCCAGCTGCACGTGCAGGCCGGCGGCGGCACTGTCGCCGACGCACAGCCGGCCTACGAGTACACCGAGTCCGTGAACAAGGCCCGCGCCGTCTTCCGCGCCGTCGAGGTCGCCTGCGAACAGCCGGATTGGGCTTAGCGGGGGATATCCGGATGCGCGTGCTCGTGATCGACAACTACGACTCCTTCACCTACAACCTCGTCCAGTACCTGGGCGAGCTCGGGGCGGAGGTGGAAGTCGTGCGCAACGACAAGGCCACCGTCAAGGAGCTGCTCGAGCGCAAGCCCGACCGCCTCGTTGTCTCGCCCGGCCCCTGCACCCCGGCTGAGGCCGGGATCTCAGGGGAGGCGATCAAGGCCTTCGGCGAGGCGGGTACGCCGGTGCTGGGAGTCTGCCTTGGCCACCAGGCGATGGTCGAGGTCTTTGGCGGCAGCGTCGTCCAGGGCGAGCCGATTCACGGCAAGGACGCCGAGGTCGAGCACGACGGCAAGTCGATCTACGCCGGGCTGCCGAGCCCGATGGTCGCCGGCCGCTACCACTCGCTCGTCGCCGACCCCGAACTGCCGCCCGAGCTCGAGCTGACCGCCAGCCTCGGCGACGTGGTCATGGGGGCGCGGCACAAAACGCTGCCGGTCGAGGGCGTCCAGTTCCACCCCGAGTCCGTTCTCACCCCGCAGGGCAAGCACCTGCTGGCGAACTTCATCGCGGAGCCTGTCAATGCCGAATGACGTAGTCAGCCGGGCGATCGACGCGGTCTGCGCCGGCGACCACCTCACCGCCGACCACGCCTCGGCCGTTCTCAGCGAGGTCATGGAGGGACGGACCGACCCGATTCAAACGGGCGCCTTCCTGATCGCGCTGCGGGCGAAGGGGGAGACGGTGCCGGAGCTGGTCGGGCTGGCGCGGACGATGCGGAGCCTGGCCTCGCCGGTCCCGACCAACCGCGACGACCTGGTCGACACCTGCGGCACCGGCGGTGGTCCCTCCACCTTCAACGTCTCGACTACGGCCGCCCTGGTCGCCGCCGGGGCCGGCTGCGCCGTCGCCAAGCACGGCAACCGCTCCAACACCAGCAAGTGCGGCTCGGCCGACCTCCTCGAGGCGCTCGGGGTCAACATCGAGATCGAGCCCGAGCAGGTCGGCCGTTGCATCGACGAGGTCGGCTTCGGCTTCATGTTCGCGCCCAAGCACCACACGGCGATGAAGCACGTCGTCCCCGCGCGAAAAGCGCTCGGGGTGCGGACGATCTTCAACTTCCTCGGCCCCCTGACCAACCCGGCGGGCGCCAACCGGCAGCTGCTCGGGGTGGCCGACCGCCACTACCAGGAGACGATCGCCGAGGCGCTGATCGGTCTCGGCAGC
>DASTYZ010000053.1:0-16727 GCA_035764545.1 Solirubrobacterales bacterium
ACAGGACAGCCCAGCGGTTCGCTTTCACGGGCAGCAGCTTCGAGGAGATCGCAAAGGCTCTTTTCTGACCCGCGATTCTCAGGTTCCCGGTGGCTCTGATCGCGCCGTTCTCGTTGGATCGCACCCTCAGCACGGCGCGCCGGCCGAGCGGCTGACGGGCGCCGAATCGCCGCCGCAGCGTCGGAGGGGTGGTGTCTTCGGTCGATTCGATTTCGGCTTCAAGGAGTAAAGCCTGGTTGCGGGTGGTTTCGACCAGTCCGCCCCCCGGGGGCCACGGCTCCCCGGTTCCTCCGAGCCAGGTTTCGGTTGCGTCATAGGCGAGTGAGGTCATGGACGCCAAGGGTGCGCCGACTTCCTCTTCGGACCCGCGGGTTCTGATCCCGATCCGCAGGGCGAGGGACGCGCCTTCTTCTATTGGCAGGTCTTCGATGAAGTCAACGCGGCTTCCCGGGTTGAGGTTTGCGGGCAGCGCGACCTCGGGGCCTTGATAGACCGGTCGGATAGTTTCGCCGCGCCCGCCCGTTCGCAGGGCGAGGGTGATTTCCCCGGTATTGGCAGAGCGAGGGCCGCCGAGAACCGACCACCGCACGACCTTCCCGTCGAAGGGCGCCGTTAGGCCGGCGGTCGCTTGGTGGTCTAAGTCGATGTTCGATTGAGTGATGGAGCAGTAGCGGGTTTCTGGAAAAGGTCCGGCGGGCTTGAACTTGCACACCGAGTCATTCTGCGGTCCGCTCAAGATCTTGGTCCCGATGTTGACCAGCGGAGCGGCAAGAGCCGTGCCGCTCCCGACTGCCATCGTCAACACGGAGGCCGAGATGAGGATTGAAACCTGCCGACCTGCACCTACGAACATGCTGCTCCCCCTGAGTCGATTGATCGGAAGATGATAGGGCGGCCTCACCGAGCCGGGTAAGTTCGCGCGGTCTTGGAGGTTAGAACGGAGTCGTGGCCATCAGAAAGGTAAAGGCGTCCGTCTGGCCTGAAAAGGCGTCCGCCAGGCGTCCGACAACGCCGATTGAGAGGCCGGAAATATTCGACACTCGGTGGGTTTATCGGTCACCTGTGGAGCCTGATTCCCCCATTACAGAGCCGATTCGTCGGCGTGTCCGCAATTCTGCTTCGCGAAGGGGAAGAGAGGCTCAGGCGAAGGAGGTATCCCAGGCGGACATCTTCTTGACAGATCGAGATCTCCCCCTACTCTCTGCATCCTCATCTCTCAAGCCATTTCACGGCAGTTCCCGCTCTCAGCGGCCCATGCATAGGCGCTCGATTCAGAGTCCAGCAATGATCGTCAAGACCACCTTCTTGTCGTCTTCGCGATCCCGGCACCAGCTCCACGCCATCTCCGTGAAGCCCGCCATCTAGGTCCGCCCCGAGCACCCGAACCCAAAGCCCCCTCAGCGTCGCCCCTCCGAGCAAGGTCTGACCGAGCCCGGCGAAGCGATCCCGTGAGTGGGCGCGCCCGTGATCGGCGAAACGAAAGAGCAGCGCCCTGCGGCGCGAACCGGCGGACCCGCGGATGGGCGGCCCGGCGGAGTTAACCCATAGACGAAACAGGGAGGGCCGATGCAACCGGCCCTCCCCTGAAATCCAGCGGGGCGATCACCCCGCGGAGAGGAACAGCGATGTCTCAAGCAGACGCTGCCCCTGTACCGACGACGATAGCCGATGGCGAGTCTCTCACCGACTCGCACAGGCTCATGGTGGGCCACCGGGAGGAGGCCCAGCGGATCCTTGACCGCGAACTGAAAGCGGGACTGCCACCTCGCGTAGCTCTGACGAAGGCGGGCCGCGCGATCAAGGCGGCGAGTAGAGCCCGGGTTATGCACCTGGCCGAGTTGCCCTACGCGACTGCCTGAGGTCGCGCTGGCACCGGTTTGGCGGTGCCTCAGCCCGAATACCGGAGACCGTCGCCGACGGTCTCCTAAACCTGCCCAACCATCGCCGCCCCGAAGCGGTGTGGTGGGAGAGAGGAACACCATGAGCAAGGAAGCAAGTCGGATTCGTCGGGTCATTGCGACCGTGACGCGACCCGAAGACCTCGCGGAGCTGATGAAGATGGCGAAGTTCGAAGTTGCGGTCGGTCTCGTGAGCCGTGACCTTGGGCGCTTTGACCGAGGCGTCGCAGTCTACGAGGCTGCATCCGAGGCTCTCGGCAACGCTCTGACCTTCGGGCAGCTGCCGCGTCTTTCCCGGGCCGCCTAGGCCCGCTCCGCAGTCCCAGTCAATTTAACCCGGCGGGGGAGGCCCAAAGGTGCCCACGTGGCAAGCGGACCTCCCCTGCCCTACATCGCGCGCTGCGCGAAGGAGAACAGCCATGACCGAATTCAACGAGACCGAGCCACTCTGGGTCGGGATGGACGTCGACGCCGAGCTCGCCCGGACCGACAGGGAGCCGGTGTCCGCCCCCGCGACCGAAGGGGACCCCCCGCGACCCAAGCGCCCGAGGAGCCCACGCGCTCTCCGCGGCGCCATCACGGCGATCGGGAGAACTCCTACTAAGCGGTTGCCGCTCACGGCCTGATGGCCTCGAGCTTCATCTCTCACGCCGACATCTCTCGCGCGCTCGCCACCCTCGGCGAGCGCGCGGGGACGGTGGAGATTGCCAGTTCGCTCCAGTCAGAATGGGAGCCGTTCGAGGCGCAGATGCGTCGCAGGGTCCGCACCCGCGGAACCCAGAACCGGGATGCCTACCTTTGCCTCGCCCGTGCGGGCGCCGGAAAGGTCCGTATCCACCTCGAAGCCACCGGGGTAATCGCGAAATGCGAGGACAAGGCTCGCCGCGGGCCGGGCATCGTGGTCAGGGTGCGTGACGGTCGCCGCCGCAATCGACGCCGTGGTAGGGCCGATCGGTGCTGACTCACTGGCGCCTGCAGGATGTGATCACCCTGCGACGAAGCCTGGCCGTGCTGCTGTTAGGCGGCTTCGCTGAAGCGATCCTTCCCGCGCTCGACGGGCTTCTCGCATTTGGCTGGAGGCTCTCGGGCTCGGCACCGTTTGAGGCCTTCCTATTGGCCGGCATCTCGCTGATCGCCCAGGGCGGATTCATCTACCTCGTCCTGAGGGGTGCTGCCTCGGTGATCGACCGGTGGCGCCGGTAGCGCGCCACCGAGACCGACAAACACTCATACAAGGAGTAACCATGCTGATTTCGACGACTTTTGATCTCGAAGGCGTCTGCGACAAGGCGGCCGTCGGCGAGAGGATTGCCGCAGACATCCGAAGGAGCATTGAGACGAAGTTCGGCGGTGATGGGAATGCCGTCGGCGAGCCCCCGACGGTCGATCGGCTCAACGTTACGGTCACCGAGGTCGAGCGATCCCGGTTCGAGCTGGCGGTCTACACCGACGACCTCCAAACCGACAGCGACGCAGATCTGGCCGACCGTCTACTCGAAGTCGCGGGCTGGGTGCGCGAAGGCGCCACCAAAGGCCTGATCACCGGAAGTTTCGGGGTTGTTGGCCATTACGGCCATGTCTACGCCGACGACCTCGACTCCCCGCCGGCCTACACCGTGGTCGGTGTCTACCTCGTTGGTGACGACCTCCACCAGCGCTACGCGACCACCGTCCACACCCACGACGGGCCCGAGGCCGCTGAAGTCATGGCCCAGGAGGTCTGCCGCCGCGATAACCGGCACGACTCAGACGAGGACATGCTCGAGATCGCCGCGGTGATGCCGGGCGCGGTCCATGTCGTCCGCTGAGGCAAGGGTGGCGTCTTGCCGGCCGGATCCGTGCAGGGGGTGAGTGCGATGGCCCCTAGATGCGAGAGCGCAAGCGCGGTAATGATCGGCCCCAGGGGGGTGGCCGATCTCGAAGACGCCTCCTTTGAGCACCTGATGCGGGTAGGCGGCCCGGAGGCTGCCGCGCCCTTGGCGGAGCTTCGCATCCGCGATCGCGACCTGGTGATCTGCGATGGGGCCGGCATGGTCCACTACGCGCTGCGGTTCACCTCAGCCACGGTTGGGTGGGAGCAGCGAGCGATCTCATTCCCTCCCCTGCCGGTCCAACGAGCCATGCTCGAGCACCCAACCTGGGCGCGGCGAGCGAGGCGGCTGTGCCGCACCTCACCCCATGCGCGCGCCTGCCGGGTCCAAGTTGGCGTCGTCGCGGCAGAGGCGCGAGCTGCAGATGAGCTCTCTGTGCTGACCGATGCCGAGGAAGCCGTCCTGAACATGAGTGAGGCGGCCGGCGCGGTTGTCCGGAGCGCGGGCGGGGACGGGGCCAAGGCCGGGCGCAACTTCTTGGCCGAGGTCGACCGAGCGCGACGACCCAGTCATGTGCCGCTCTTCCGGCTGCAGCGCATCCTCGCCGAGGAGCTTGCGCTGGGTCGCTCTGTTGCAGCGATCTGTTCCCGGGCGCCTGGCTTCAGCGATTCCAATGACGTGAGCAAGGTGTCTAACCTGCTGTATAGGCGGGCCGGTCTCCTGGGTGCGCGCGACTGCCACGGAAGGCTGCGGTATCCGCGCGTAGCGACGGCCGATACGGCCGAGCTGCTGTGCCAGGCGCTCGACATCGCCCCCGAGCAGGTGGGGCTGTGAGTGTGATGGCGGCGCCTCGGCCCAGGCGACTCGAGCCGCCTGCCATGAGGCCGCCCGAGCCGGTGGCACTGCGAGCACGGGACGGTCGGCGATTCGACCGGGTTCTGGACGCCGAGGCCCACGCAGCTCTTCTCACGGAGCTGCTCCACTCCGCCCGCCCTGGTTTTGTCGAGCTGGCCGCCGCCTCCCGTCTCCCAGACGGCCGGCTCGACAGGTTCTGGCGTTCGGACCTCCGGAATTTCGTTCGCGCAGGCGACCGAGGCGCGTTCCTTCAGCGGGTGCGGGCCCTGCGGGCCGGGGAGCGCCGCGAGGTCTTCCTCACTCCGGCGACTCTTCGGGTCCCAGTGGCGGGCAACGACTCAGTCGACCGGGTCGCCGTCGCCTGGGTCGATATCGACGACCCTCGTCGGCTTCGAAGCCTTCGCTCCTTCTCCCATGCGCCCCATGCCGTGGTGGCGTCGGGATCCGGCGGCGCGCACGCCTATTGGCTGTTGGCCGCCGAGGTCTCCGGCGAGAGATGCGAGGCGCTCAACCGAATGCTCGCTGCGGCGCTTGGTGCCGATCCAGTTTCCGCGAACCGCGGGCGGATCATGCGGTTGCCCGGCACGATGAATCACAAGCCAGCGTCGAAAGGGCGCCAGCCAGCCTGGTGTCGAGTCGTGATGTGCGACCTGGCCAAGCCGGCATATTTGCCGGAGCGCCTCGGCCATGGCCTGCGGGACCCTAAGGCGCCGCTTCCCGCCCGCCGCTCTCGAAGTCAGCTGAAACTCCGGCGGGGGGAGGAGCCCTGGGGCGTAATGGACGCCCGCGACTACTACCGGGCAATCGTGGGTGCCGAGCCCGGCCCCGACGGCAAGGTTCGCTGTCCGAGCGCAACGCACCGGGACGAGCATCCGTCCGCCCAGCTCTACCGCGGGATCGGGCGGGGCTGGTACTGCTTCTCGTGCGGCGCGGGCGGTGGTGCAGTCGACCTTATCGCTGCCTTGCGTGGCTATCCGACCGGCTCTTCGCTTCGTCGCGACCAATTCAACGAGTGCATGGAGGAGCTACGGCGGATCTTCGGTTGCTCCGCTCCTCCAATGCGCCGATCGAAGCCGGGAAGATGACGGTGACCCCGGCGAGATCAGCTCCAAGCTCCAAGCCCCCTCCGACCCGCCGCGGGCAAGGGCTCGAGGTCGGACCTCGCGCCCGCCGGCAGTCGGCATCCCTGGAAAAAGCCAACCGCCGGCGGCGGGAAATCGCCGCTCTTAAAGCGGACGCTGGGGAGGAGCAGCTCGGTCCTGCCGATCTCCTCCTGGACAAGCGGGCGGAGAAGGTCAAGGTCCTCACCATGCTCTCGATGGTCCCCCGCTGCACCCTGCGGGTTGCCCTCGAGGCACTCTTGGTTTGCCAGATCAACGGCGCCCGCGTTTGCGGTGACCTAACCCGCGAGGAGCGTCACCTGCTTGGCGATGCTGTCGTTCAGATCGGGCAGGGCAGCGGGTTTTCGCCCACCTCCGCGACGCTAAGCCACCAACCCGAGGAGGTGGATCGCGAGCTCGACCGAACGCTGCGCCGCACTCGTCGGGCGGCGCCGGCGGTAGAGCTCATCCCCTCGGAGTTCGCGGCCGCGCGCTCGGGGCTCGAGGCCGATCCGCAGCTGTTGCGGATGGTTGATCGGCTTGTTGATGCGGTCCGCCTCTACGCGGACCACGATGACGGCGGTCAGCGCGCACGCGTGGTCGCCGAGCAGTGGGTCCGATTTCGGAACTACCGGGGCAAGGTCTGCTCAGGGGAGTACCCGCCGCCCTCACTTCGCGGGCCGGCGATCCTCGAGTGACTCTTCAGCGGCTCGCCTGTCTGGCCTCGGCAGTGTTCGCCGGTCTCGGCCCTCTGGGCTGGGGCACGACCACCCGAGTTTCAACCTCCGATGGAAAGGACAACGACGTGTCAGATGTTCGTTTGGAAGTAGAAGTACCACCGCCCCGCTCGCGGCGGGCGGGAACTGCGCGGATCGTGCCCGGCGGCTCCCCTGGGCCAAGGTCCCATCCGGTCGTCATTGTTTCTGCGGGAGTCAACGGCGCCGAGGGCAGCCGAGCGGCCGCGGCCGCCCTCGCCTGCGCAGCTTCCACTGCCGAATCGGCCTCGCTGTTCGTCGATGTTGGCGGGCGGACGCCGCGGCCGACGCTTCTCTCCTCGAAGGGGGCCCAGCGTCTCGAGGAGCGGCTGCAAGCTCATTTCGCCAAGGGCCGCGTTGCGGCACGGGGGCAGATCTGCCAGCTCGTCGTGGATGCGGATGTGGCTGGTTTGAAGGCCCTCGTCAAAGCGGTGTCCGTCACCGCAGTTGACGTGGCTGTGGTCCACCTACCTCTCCACCTTGTTGGCATCGCTCCCCGGCTGCTGCCGGAGCTCGACATCTCAGGCGTGCTTTTGCGTGCCGATCTCCCCGCGGCTCGGCCGCGGCTGGCTCCCCTCGTGCTTGATCTGATGGGACGGGGCTTCACCGTAGGGACCGTCAAGCACCGGCTCAGTTGGGTAGCCGAACGCAGGGCGCTCTTCGGCGCTTTGTCGGCCGAGGCACGTGACGGGCTGCCCAGGTCGATCGTGCGGCGTCTCCTGGGTGACCTCATAACCGGGAGCCGGTCGTGATCCGTGAGAGCATCGCGCGGATCGGGACCGCCACCAGGCAGCGGTCCGAGCCGCGACCCAAGCTGGCGCGGGAGGTGACCCTCAAGGTACGGCGCGCGGAGCGAGCCCGACGACGACGGCAGCGGATCCATTTGGGTGCGAATCCAGATGCCGCGCCGGATCGATCCCCAGCCAGGTCTCGCTGATGCAGTTCGCGCCTTTCGGCGCAGTGCCGGGATGAGCCAGGCGACGCTCGGCAGCAAAGCCGAACTTCATGAGACCTGGATTTCGCATATCGAGTCGGGGCGGATCAATCCCACCTGGGGGAACGTCCGCCGCCTAGCTCAAGCCCTTGGAGTTTCGCTTGGCGAGCTTGCCGATTCGGCCGAGTTAAACGAAGGTGATCTGCTGACGGCAATCCGGCAACGAAGCCGCAGCCAACGGCTCCGCTTTCGGCGTGTGCAGAGGAAACGCCGCCCGGCGCGGGCTCGTCGGCGCTACTAGCGAACTCTCTCGCGAACTCCCCGCGGAGTCCACAAGCCGGCGACGCCTCGGCGTCGCCTCCGGTAGGTAGCCGCTGGGTTCGTTCGTCCGCCGGCCATCCACCCTGAACCTAGTCCTTCCGGGGCTATCTAGACGACCCATGAAATGACCCTCGGCGCTGCCGCGGGTCCACTGAAACTCCTGCCCGCTCACGGGCAAGGAAAGGAGAAGGCATGTACCCAAGCTACAAGCTCATCAAGGAGATCAAGCGCGCCGCTGGCGGCGAGATCAGCGTGGAGGGAATCGAGCACTCATTGGCGCTGATCGAAGCCTCCACCCCGGCTGGCGCTCTGATGTCGACCCTCGCTTCGCGCGAGTTCTTCGATGTGATGCTCGACGCCGCCCAGGACCGCCCGCGGCCCGAGCTCCTGGCGTGGATGACGGTCGCTGCTGCCGGCCCCGGCCGGGTGCGGCGCCTTGCCGCCAAGCGGGCGAGCCTGATCGTCGCGCCTCATGAGCTGGTCGAGGTTGTTGTTGCCGGCGGCGACCCGCGTGCCACCTGCGAGCATCGCGCCGAGCAGGCCAGCTGCGAAGAGGAGTGGGGAGCCTGGCTGCTCCTCGCCAAACTGCGCGGCAGGGAACTCCGCCGTCTTGTCGAGCGCCATGCCCCACTCCGGCGCCGCTATGAGGCGGCACGGAGGGAGGCCAAACGTTCGATCAACCCGCAGTTGCGCAGTCAGCTGCAGGCATTGGGTCTCGTTTAGGCCCTTCCAGGTGCCCCTCCCGGCAACGCTCTGCCGGGCCGGAAAACGAACCCGCCCGCCTCCGCGCGGGCAGGAAGGAGTGCGCATGGACCCCATGCGTCGGATCGAAGGAATCAAATGCGCCTTCGGAGGCTGTGAAGAGGAGGCGGCGGAGGTCCGCGCCGCCGCCCGGACTCTTGAGCGCAGCTTTTCACCAGCTGAGGTCTTCGCCGCGGTCCTCGACCAACGGTTTCCCAGGTCGCTGATCGCCGCAGCCGAGGGCTCGAAGCCCGAGATGGAGACGGCCTGGCTCACTCTCGCCGCTGCCGGCCCCCGGCGGGTGCGGCAGGTCCTAGCGTGGAGGGCGAGTCAGCTACTCGATCCCGCCAAGCTCGCCGCCCTCGCAATGGCGGGACGCAGAGCCCGCCAGCGCGGATTTGCCCACGCTGCCGCCACGGCCGGCGACCCCGGCGCCGCTGCGGCGATGTCACTTCTCGCCCACCTGACCTCGAGGGAGCTGCGGGCGATGGTCCGAGCACGCCCGGCACTCGACGCCGCCTACCGACGCCATGCTCGCGTCCCGGCGCCGACGCCTCGCCCGGTCCTTGGCTAAAGGCTGCTTCTTCGATTCAGATGGGAGGAGTCTTTGTTGGCTCTGAAGCCGATCGGCGAGGCCGCCCGGTTCTTCTTGACCCGCCACTGGGTCCGGACCCGCATCGGGCCCTACGTCGTGACTACCACCGAGGCGCGCCCAAGCGCCTATGAGACCAGCGTCACCTGGGGCGAAGACGGGCCCGAGGTTAAGCAGTTCGGCTCGGGACTCGCCTTTGAGCTCTCTGATGCCGCGGCGAATCATGAGGCGATCTGCACTGGAGTCGAATCCAATGTCGGGTTGGTGGGGGAGTCCGCAACCTCGCCCCCTGCCGCCTGAACCAATCGTCGGCCCGACCCACCTTGGGCCGCGCTTCACCCGAAAGGAGTCCAATGCAGCGTCAAGTTGGGATCATTCACGTTGACTCGGGCGCGGTTCTGGTTACCGATCCCGGCTACGTGAAACGCTTCGGTGAGGACCACGATCTCACCGTTGACCTAAACGAGTTGTCGATGCGGGAGCCCCGGTCGGAGGGTTACCGCTACTCCATCAAGGGCGCGTGGGAAGGTCGCTGCAACACCCTAGGTGCAGGGCAACTGGTCCATGACGACGGTCGGCCCGGTGCAGGGGTAGTCGCCCAAAGCGGTTTCGGCGACGGCGAGTACCCGGTGTTCGCTGAGTACGACGAGGAGTCCGGCCGCGTCGCCCGGCTCATCGTCGAGTTTCTGTAGCTCACCCGAGCGAAGCGCTCGGCGGCCGTTCGGCTGAAGCGCCGCTCCTAGTCGTCTAAGCGCGCGCCGCGGATCGGTAAGGGGGACCTTTGGTCCCGCCGGAATCAACGAGACGCGGAGTCCCACGGCCGGGGCCCCGGATCCACCCAAGTGAGCCGGGAGCTCCCTGTTTTTGCAAACGAAAGACCAGAGCCGGCGGATGTGTGACCCCGCGCGGCACAACTTCATCGGAAGGAAGAAACATGTCGAACTATCATCCTGCGAAGGCGCCGCGATGCTGAGCACCGCTCGCGGTTTCGCCCTTGAAGGCATTACTGCCCGCCCTGTGCGGGTCGAGGTGAACGTCCATCGGGGCATCCCGAGCTTCACTATCGTCGGGCTCCCCGACGCCGCCGTCCGCGAGACCCGCGAGCGGGTGCGGGCGGCCCTCGTCAACTCCGGCTTCGAGTTTCCACTTAGGCGGATCTTCATCAACCTCGCACCTGCCAGCCGGCGGAAGGCGATACCGGGCTTGGATCTGGCAATCGCCGCAGCGTTGATGGGCGCTTCGGGTCAACTCGACGACCGGCCCATGGCGCAAATGGCACTCGTTGGCGAGCTCGCCCTTGACGGCTCGACGCGGCCGGTGGCCGGCGTTCTAGCGATGGCCGAGGCGGCGCGGGAGCGCGGGTCGGAGGCGATCGTTCTGCCCGCCGCTAATGGTTCCGAGGCCGCCCTGGTCGACGGAATCGAAGTGATCTCGGTCGATTCACTGGCGCAGCTCCCGTCTTCGGCCTTCGGCGAAAGGAAGCCATGCCGACCCCGGCCGCTAACGCTCGCGCCTGAGCCGCACGCTGGCGCCCCCGACATGGCCGACTTACGCGGCCAGCCGCACCTGCGCCATGCCCTCGAGGTGGCCGCCGCCGGCGGTCACAGCCTGCTGATGGTCGGACCGCCTGGGGCCGGGAAGTCGCTTGCAGCCAGTCGCCTGCCGTCGATCCTGCCGCCGCTGGCGCCGGCAGAGGCGCTCGAAATAGCGCGAATCGCCAGCGCCTGTGGCCGTCTCGGTACGGGGCTACCGGGAGGACGCCCGTTCCGCGCCCCTCACCACACGATCAGCGCTGCCGGACTCGTCGGCGGCGGCCAGCCGATCAGGGCCGGGGAGATTACCCTCGCCCACCGCGGCGTCCTCTTCCTCGACGAGCTCGGCGAGTTCAGAAAGGAAGTCCTCGAGGCCCTGCGAGCGCCCTTAGCGGCTGGAGAGATCCTTATCTCGCGCGCTGGCAACCAGGACAGCCTTCCCTGCCGGTTCATGCTGGTCGCGGCGGCGAACCCGTGTCCCTGCGGTCGCGGCGAGGCCGACCCCGATTGTTCCTGCTCGCCCTACGAGGTCCAGCGCTACCAGGGGAAGCTGAGCGGGGCGCTCGCCGACCGCATCGACGTCCTCGCCGCCGTTCGGCAGCCGAGCGCGGCGGAGATCGGCGGCGCGCCGGGCGAGTCCTCCGCCGCGGTGCGGGAGCGGGTCTGCGAGGCGCGCAAGCGCCAGGAGCAGCGGCTTGGGGCCGGTCGCTGTAACGCCGAGATGACCCCGGCAGAGGCTCGAGCGTGCCCGCTCAGCGACGGCGCTGCCTCGCTGCTGGCGGACCTCTACGCGCGCCAGCGGCTCAGCGGCCGCGCCCACGACCGGACGCTGAGGCTGGCGCAAACGCTCACCGACCTGGCCGGGATCGGAGAGATCGGCGAGGAGCAGATGGCGCAGGCGCTGCAGATGCGGAGGCGGGACCATGTCTAAGCCGCGTGCCTGCCTGGACTGCCTGCGGCGCTCGTGGTTGCTTGCCGCCCTCGGGCCCTATGTCGAGAAGATCGCAACCGGCGAGGTCGGCTCTCGCTCCCCGGAATTGTTTCGTCTCTCGAACGAGGACCTGGTCGGTGTCGCGGCGCCGAAGGTCGCGGAGCCGCTGCTGGCACGGATCGAGGCGCTGGGGGAGGAGCAGCTGCACGAAAAACTGGCGCTGGCGGGTTGCTGGGCCTGCTGTCGCCACGACGAGCTCTATCCACAAGGGTTGCGGGACGCCGCCGACGCGCCCTGGGCCCTCATCGGCCGCGGCAGCCCGGAGCTGCTCGACGACTTGGAGCCCTTCGGGGCGGTGACGATCGTCGGCGCCCGCCGCGCCACCTCCTACGGTCGCGAGATCGCCCGCGATCTGGGTCGAGAGCTGGCCCGGGCGGGGATGATCGTCGTCAGCGGCATGGCCTTCGGGATCGATGGCTGCGCCCACCGCGGCGCCCTCGACGGCGGCCGCACGATCGCCGTCCTCGGCTGCGGCCCCGACGTCGCCTACCCGGCAAGCCACCGAGCCCTCTGGCGCCAGATCTGCGACTCAGGCCTTGTCCTCTCGGAGCTACCGCCCGGCGCACCGCCCTGGAAGTGGACCTTCCCGGCGAGGAACCGGATCATGGCCGCGTTGGCAGGGATGACGGTGGTTGTCGAGGCCGCCACCCGCTCCGGCTCCCTGATCACGATGGACCTGGCAGCCGACCTCGGCCGCGACCTCGGCGCGGTCCCCGGCCCCGTTACCTCCCGAGCCTCCGCCGGCCCCAACGCCCTCCTGGCCAGCGGCGCCCACGTCATCCGCGACGCCCAAGACGTCCTCGACGTGATGCTTGGTCCCGACCGCCCCAACCCAGTCGCTGTCCTCGATCCGGCGCTTAAGGTTGTCCTCGCCGCGGTGGAGGCGGGGGAGGCGACCTGCGATGCCGTTGCCGCTGCCACCGGCTTCTCCGGAGAGAGTACGGCCGCGGCTCTCGCCCGTCTCGAGCTGCGCGGATACGTCACCTGCTCCGGCCTCGGCGTCTACTCGAAGACGCTCGCCTCAAGGGATTGAGCATGAGCGACAGGGCATTTGTCGCAGGTGTCGTCACCGTGATGGTGGTCATCGTTACCGCCATCGCAGCAGGGTGTGGGTACGCGGGCTATCAGACGACCTTGAAGAAGGGCGAGGTCGAATTCACCATGAGGAGCAAAGAACGAATCACGGATGTCTGGGGAAGCAAGTACCTCGTCTTCAGCACTGAAGGCGAAGCGTACGAGGTCACCGACAACATTTTGTTCGGTCTCATTGAATCGAGCAACCGCTACGCGGACCTCACGGCCGGGGCGACCTACCGCTGCTCAACCATCGGGGTCCGCTGGCCGCTGTTCAACACCTACAAGAACCTGAGGCACTGCGTAGAGATCGAACCTTCCGCGCGTGGCTACCCGCCCCCGCGCCGGCGCCTCGGAACCCATCCGCTGTGGGGCATCTCGCCTTCAGCCCAAGGAAAGGAGGAGTCAGATGCATGAATTCACAATGAGCGCCTTTGCGCTCTACTCGGACGGCCACACGGGCGACGCGTTCGCCGAGGTCTCCGGGCAATCCCTCGTCGCCTGCTTTAAGGAGATGGCCGGCGAGGTCGCGGATTGGCTGCCCGGTGCTCTCGCCCGGCGGGGCGGCCCAGAACCCCCACGGGCGATCGAGTTGACCCTCGAGTGGAGCAGCGCGGCCGCGCGTGAGAAGGCGCCGGAGCCGCCTCGGTCTCCGCGGGATCCCACCCATGAGGTTCCGCCGCAGCTAAGCCCCAGGGCGCTATGTGCGGCGCGCCAGCGCCCCGCATGCGCCGGCGGTGTGCAATGGGCAGCACCCGTCCGGCTTCGCGGGAGCGGCGGCTTAATGAACGTCAGCTCCCGGAGCTGAAATGACCCAGGCCACTGAAGCGCCCCCGATCGAGGGGGTACTCGAGGGGGCGCTCGCCCCGACCGAGGAGCGGAGCCTCGATCCCGACCAGAGTGCCGCGGTTCATGCTCCGCTGGGGCGCCCGCTCCTGGTTGTCGCTGGCCCGGGCGCGGGTAAGACTCGCGTCCTGACCCAGCGGATCATCCACCTGGTCAGAGGCGGTGAGGCTGCCCCGGCCAAGATCGTGGCGATCACCTTCACTAACGCCGCCGCGGCCGAGATGTCGGAGCGTATTGAGGCCGAGCTCTCCGCCGATCAGGCGGGGGTGAGGATCTCGACGATCCACGCCCTCGCGGCCCAGGTAGTGCGCCGTCACCCCGAGGTCGTTGGGCTAGGTCCTCAATTCTCGATCTTTGACTCCGACGACCAGCTGCAGTTGGCCCGCTCGGTCGTCGAGCGCGCCGAGCCCGGCGTCGATGCCCACGAGCTGGTGCGCCGCATCGGTGCCGCGAAGGCAAACCTCGAGGATTCCTCCTTGTGGCTGGTGCGGGGCGAGGCGGAGCTGGCGCGGGCCTTCGACCTCTACGAAGCAGACCTGCGTGCCGCTAACGCTCTCGACTTCGAGGGTCTAGTGCGAGCGGCGGCACTGGTTCTTTCCGACGATCGCCACGCGGCCCCCTGGCGCGGGGGGATCAAGGCGCTCCTTGTTGACGAGTTCCACGATGTCTCTGAGGCGCAGTTCGCGATGATTCGCTTACTGGTGCCGTGCGGTGCGGGGCTGACTGCGGTAGCCGACGACGACCAGATCGTCTACGCATTTCGCGGAGCCGACCCCGAGTTCACGGTCGACTTCGAGCGCTATTTCCCGGACGCGGCGGCCGTGACCCTGCGTCGCAACTATCGTTCCCACGGCGGCATCGTCGATTCCGCCCTGAGGCTGATTGCCCACAATGAGCGCCGTCGGGTCAAGGAACTAGAAGCCGCCGATGGCGCTGGACCCGATCCGATTTACGAGCATTACGACTCAGAGGAGGAGGAGGCCGAAGCGATCGCGGCCTGGGCCCAGAGCCACATCTCCTCTGGCGTCGCGCCCGGCCAGCTGGGGGTCCTAGTCCGGATGCGGGGTCTGCGCGTCCGCCAAGACCTAGAGATCACCCTCGCCACCCGCGGCATCCCCTACACCACCCTCGGGGAACGGGCACTATGGGCGCGCTCGGAGGTCCGAGATGCGCTCGCCTGGTTAACGCTGACCGTCAACCCGGCCAACTCAGCCGCCTTCTCCCGGGCTGTGGAATCCCGCCCAGGTCTCGGGCCGGCGACTGCCCGGGCGCTGACCGAGGCCGCCAAGTCCCGCGGCCTCGGCTACGAGCAGATCTGCCTCGTGCCCTGGGAAGCGGAGATCGGCGAAAGTCGCGGCAAGGCAGCGATCGCCTTCGGCGAGTCGATGGAACAGATCCGCGAGATCGCCCGCAGTGGGCGGCGAGAGTTCAAGATGCTGGTTGGCGACATCATTGTCCTCTCTGGCATCCCTGAGCAGCTACGTCGCCGGGGACGGGCGGGCGCCGGGCAGCTGGGCAGCGTTCGCGAGCTCTTCCGCGCGGCGCGCGCCTACCAGCAGCAGTGCTTGATCGAGGGGCGGCGCCCGGCCCTGGCCGAATTCCTGCAGGAGCTGACGTTGTACTCGACGGACACCCGGCGGACCGGGTCCTCCCTGGCGCTCGGCACGGTGCACGCGGTCAAGGGCCTGGAGTTCGCCCACGTCTGGGTCGCCGGACTCGACGAGGGGGTGATGCCCTCCAACCGCGCCCTGCAGGAGGGCCGCACCGAAGAGGAGCGCCGCCTCGCCTACGTGGCGCTGACTCGCGCCCGGGAGAGCCTCGTGATGTCGAGCTGCGCTCGGCGTTGGGGCAAGCAGGTGAAAACCTCGCGCTTCGTCACCGAGGCAGGGCTTTAGGCGCGCGGCCCCTACCTGGGTCCGCCACACACACACCCTTAAAGCGGCGCTGGCGAGACCGGCGTCGCCGATCCGCGGCACCCGCTCCCCAGCGGCGCGCCGGGAAGGAGATTCGATGAGTGCTACCGCAGAGGCGCCCTCGCGAAACGGAGACGGCGCCAGGCACGACGCCCTTCACTACCGCGAGGCCGTCAAGGCGAAGATGAAGAAATATGAGCCGGGCCCCGACGGGGCCGGTCGCCGGGTAACGCCCGACGAGAAGGAGGTCGACCAGTTCCTGCTCGAATGCAGGCTCTACAACCTCGAGCCGCTTGGCGGCCAGATTTACGCCGTATGGGAGAACGGCACGATGCGTGCTGTCGCGACGATCGACGGCATGCGCCTCTTGGCCGAGCGCACCGACCTCTACGACGGCCAGAGCGACCCAGAATGGTGCGACGCCGCGGGCAACTGGACTGACTATTGGTCGGGGGAGGACACCCCAATCGCAGCCCGAGTCCGCGTCCATCGCAAGGGCACCAAGGTGCCGACCACCGGCACCGCCAACTGGCACGACTTCGCGCCACAGGGCTCTGCCGGCGCTGATTCGCTGTGGAACAAGGTGGGCGGCAAGCCTGCTCACATGCTGAGCATCCGCGCCGAGGCCCTCGCCCTGCGGAAGGCCTTCCCCTCACAGCTCTCCGGCCTCTACACCGCTGAGGAGCTGGGGATCTCGCTGACCATGATCGGTGGGGGGGAGGAAGCAGGTAGCTCTGCGGCTGTCGCGGTCGACATACCCCCGGCCCCGGGCGCACCGCCAACCTCGGGCGAAGCGCCGGCCGCGCCCTCACCGGCAGGTCCGCCCGGGACCTCCGATGAGTTGGGTGAGGACGGCCCCGGTGTGATAGTCGACGCCCCCGAGGTGCAGCCGAGCGGCGCCCCGGCGCGCCCGGCGATCAAGCGCACCCTTGCGGAGGCGCTCGCCAGCGGCGAGTACGAGCGGCTGCGCGGCGAGCTGACCGAGGTGCTTTTTGATCAGATGCCTGATCGGCTCACCGACGAGCAGTCGGCGCAGTTAGCAGCCGCCCTCGCTGAAGCTGAGGAGGCCGGCATCACCCCGGTCGAGCTCGAGCGGCTGTGCAAGGTCGCCCTTAAGGAGGGTCAGGGCAATGTCGAAGTCCGCTCCGGAGCCGTCCTGCGGTGGATCTCGGAGCGTCACCAGAAATCCGAAGCTGAGGCACAGTCCGCGGCCGAGCACGCGGCGACGGTAGAACCCGGAGCCGGCAAAGGTGACACCCAAGCGAATTCTGACCAGACAAGCGAGCTGTCCTCACTGCTTGACCTCGACCGAGGCCAAGAGGAGAAACGGTGACGGTCCAGATAACCGACCTCTTCTGCGGCGC
>DASTYZ010000054.1:0-3032 GCA_035764545.1 Solirubrobacterales bacterium
CGCAGACAGCTTCGGCCGAGCATGGCGCCTGGGCCAAGCCGAGGTCGCGATCGGCTGCGCCGGCCTGATGCCTCTAGATGACTGGCGCGGCCGCGACGACTCCAGCGGCCGCGAGCTACAGGCGACCGTGATTGCGATCGCCGACGAGGTCGCCGCCGCCGCCGACCTCGTCAGGACGAAGACTTCGAACGTCCCCGCCGCGATCGTCCGCGGCCTCAGCCGCTACGTAAAAGCGGAGGACGGCCCCGGCGCCGCCGCCCTCCATCGCCCCCCCGGCGAAGACCTCTTCCGCTGAGGACTAGTCCCGGTCCCGGTCCTTGCCGACCGCGTCCTTGACCTTGTCGGAGACCTTCTCCGCTCCGTCCTTGACGGCGCCGGTCGCTCTATCGACCTTGCCTTCGCGCTTGAGGTCGTCGTCGCCGGTGAGACTTCCGGCGGCCTCCTTAACGCGGCCCTTGGTGTCGTCCTTGTTGCGGATCTCGTCGCTCATCTGCATCCCTTCCTGGCTTTAAATGGATGCGACTCACCTACCCGAAGAGGCGACAGCTAGAACCGCGGCGCCGCGGAAGCGGCCGGCGCGGAGGTCGTCCAGGGCCTGATTTGCCTCCTCAAGCGGGTAGACCTCGACCTCGGTGCGGACCGGGACCTGCGGCGCCAGGCCGATGAACTCCTCGCCGTCGCAGCGGGTCAGGTTGGCGACCGAGCCCAGGGTCCGCTCGCCCCAGAGGTCGGCATAGGGGAACGAGGGGATGTCGCTCATGTGGATGCCGGCGCTGATGATGCGACCGCCCTTGGCGCTGGCCCGCAGCGCCGCCGTCATCAGCGCCCCGACCGGAGCGAAGACGATTGCGCCGTCGAGCTCCTCCGGCGGCGTCTCGTCGGACCCGCCCGCCCACTCGGCGCCGAGCCGGCGCGCGAACGCCTGCGTCTCCTCGTCCCCCTCACGGGTGAAGGCGAAGACCCGCCGCCCCTGGTGCACCGCGACCTGGCAGAGGATGTGAGCGGCGGCGCCGAAGCCGTAGAACCCGATCCGCTCCGCATCGCCGACCAGGCGCAGCGCCCGGTAGCCGATCAGCCCGGCGCAGAGGAGCGGCGCCGCCTGCACATCCGGATAGCCGTCGGGGATCGGGAAGCAGAAGCGCTCGTCGGCCACCGCCACCTCGGCGTAGCCGCCGTCGATGTCGTAGCCGGTGAAGCGGGCGCGGTCGCAGAGGTTCTCGCGGCCGCTGCGGCAGTAGCGGCACTCGCCGCAGGTCCAGCCCAACCAGGGGACGCCGACGCGGTCGCCGGGCGCGAACCGCTCGACCCCCTCCCCCACCTCGCGCACGGCGCCGACGATCTGGTGCCCCATCACCAGCGGCAGCTTCGGCTCGGTCAGCTCGCCGTCGAGGATGTGGAGGTCGGTGCGACAGACGCCGCAGGCGCGGACGTCGATCTGGACTTGGCCGGTTGCCGGTTCGGGCTCGGGCAGCTCAGCCGCTCGGAGCGGCTGCCGCTGCCTCTCGAGGACCATCGCTCGCATAGGTCTCGATGATCTCGTACAGCGTCGTCCGCTGCGCAGGTTCCCGCCCGGCGGCGCGGGCGGCGGCGATCAGCTGCTCGGGCTCTAGCCGCACCCCGTGCTGGGAGCCGGCCATACGGGAGATGTTCTCCTCCATCAGGGTGCCGCCGAGGTCGTTGACCCCCCACCGCAGAGCCTCAGTCGCTCCCTCCAGCCCCATCTTCACCCAGCTCGCCTGCAGGTTCGGGATCGTCCGCCCGAGGGCGAGGCGGAAGGCGGCGGTGTGCTTGAGGTTCTCCTCCATCGAGATCTCCTCGATCCCGTGGGTCCGCCCCAGCATCGTGTTGAAGGGGATGAAGCTGAGCGGGACGAACTCGGTGATACCGCCGGTCCGTTCCTGCAGAGCGCGGACGACGCGCATGTGCCGGGCCAGCTCGCGCGGCTCCTCGATGTGTCCGAACATCACCGTCGAGGTCGAGCGCAGGCCGGCCCGGTGGGAGGCCTCGATGATCTCGACCCAACGGTCGGCGGGCAGCTTGTTCGGCGAGATCCGCTGCCGGACCCCGTCGTCCAGCACCTCGGCCGCGGTCCCCGGCGTCGACCCCAGCCCGCACTCGAGCAGGTACTCGAAGACCTCCCCCGGCTCCTTTCCCGACCGCTCGCAAGCCCAGTTGATCTCCATCGGCGAATACGCATGCAAAT
Source organism: Solirubrobacterales bacterium (assembly GCA_035764545.1). Taxonomy (GTDB): domain Bacteria; phylum Actinomycetota; class Thermoleophilia; order Solirubrobacterales; family 70-9; genus VAYN01. Next base: position 2,204 of record DASTYZ010000054.1, read on the forward strand.
GCAGCTGCGGCGCCGTCTCCTTCGCCAGCCGCAACCAGCGCCCGTACTCCTCCAGCGAAAGATCCGGATGGATCCCACCCTGCATACAAAGCTCAGTAGCCCCAAAAGCAACCGCATCCTCAATCCGAGCCGCAAAGTCCGCCTCGCTGACTTCATAGGCATCGGGCGACCGCTTGCCCTGACCGAACCCACAGAAGGCGCAACCGACGACGCAGACGTTGGTGAAGTTGATGTTGCGGTTGACGACGAAGGTGACCGTGTCGCCTGCCAGCTCCGCCCGCAGTTCATCAGCAGCGACCCGCATCTCCTCGATGACCTCGGGACGCGTCTCGGCAAACAGCGCCGTCAACTCGTCCTCGGAGAGCTCCTGCCCCTCGCGTCCCTTGGCAATCGCCTTAGGAGCGAGATCAGGCGCAATCACCTCTTCGGACTTACGCCCCGAACCCTTCCGCGGAATGAAGCTCCAGTACTTCAGCTTGATCACGTCCAGGACCCCCTGCTCCATCCACTCGGGGTCCATGTACTGCGGGTAGACGCAGAGGCGCTCCGTCAGCGCAAACCCCTTCGGCGCCAACTCCTTCCGCACCTGGTGCGGCGAAGGGAACGGCTCCTCGGGCGAGATGTGGTCCCCGTTCGCCGACAGCCCACCCAGATCGGTCGCGCCAGCCTCAACCAACTGAGGCCAGAAATCAGAGAGATTCGGTGGCACCGAACGTCACCGCTTCTTCCACCCGAGCGGCGAAGTCCTCCTCGGAGACTTCGTAGGCATCGGGTGAGCGCTTCCCCTGTCCGAAGCCGCAGAAAGCGCAGCCGACGACGCAGACGTTGG
>DASTYZ010000055.1:0-34627 GCA_035764545.1 Solirubrobacterales bacterium
AGTCAGTTCACGCGGCGGAGGTGCTCCCAGGGACCGCCACCCAACCCCTCCCGAACAAGCCCCTGGCTGTTCAGCCAATAGGATGCCTTCGTGACTTCGGGTGGAGATGAGATTGCGTTTGCCGGAGCCGCTCGGCAGGCGGAGATGGTTCGGGCGGGGGAGGTTTCTCCTAAAGAGCTGGTGCAGCTCAGCCTTGATCGGATCGCGCGGTTTGATCCGGAGCTGAATGCGTTTCGGAAGGTCTTCGCCGAGAAGGCGTTGCTGGAAGCTGAGCAGGCTGAGGCGCGGATCAAGGGTGGTGAGGAGCGGCCGCTGTTGGGGGTGCCGATCGCGATCAAGGACGAAGTCGACGTCGCCGGGGAGATCAACACCCATGGCACCGACGCATTCACTGAGCCAGCCAAGGCTGATGCCGAGTTCATTCGTCGCTTGCGCGGGGCCGGGGCGATCATCGTTGGCCTGACGCTGCTGCCGGAGATGGCGATCTGTGGTTTCTCTGAGTCGGCGACGTATGGCGTGACGCGGAACCCGTGGAACCCGCAGCGGACGCCCGGCGGCTCGAGCGGCGGCTCGGGCTCTGCCGTTGCCGCTGGCCTGGTCCCGATCGCCTCCGCCGGCGACGGCGCCGGTTCGATCCGCATCCCCGCCGCCTCCTGCGGCCTCTTCGGCTTGAAGCCGAGTCGCGGACGCGTCCCGCTCGACCCCAACCTCGAAGGCTGGGGAGGGCTGGCGGTCGAAGGTTGCCTCAGCCGCTCGGTTCTCGACACCGCGCTCTGGCTCGACATCGTCTCCGGCGGCTCCCGCGAGCCCGAGGCGCCGCCGCCGCCCGAGCGCCCCTTCGTCGAGGCCGTGAAGACGGCGCCCGGCAAGCTGAAGATCGCCTGGTCGACGAAGCCGCCTCGCGCCGCGGCGCCGCCGACGGTCGACGACAACGCCAAAGGCGCGGTCGCCGACGCCGTCGAGCTGCTCGCCGGCCTCGGCCACGACGTCTCCCGGCGCGACCCCGACTGGGGCAACATCGGCAACAACATCACCGCCCGCTTCCTCGGCGGCGTCGCCGAGACGGTCAAAGCGGTGCCCCACCCCGAGCGCCTGGAAAGCCGCACCCGCGGCTTCGGCCGGCTCGGCGGCATCCTCCCCCGCAGCCTCTACGAGAAAGCCCGCGGCGAGGGCCGGGCTGGCGACTCCGCTCGGGTCAACGCGATCTTCGACGACCACGACGTCCTGGTGATGCCGGTGATGGGCGGGACGGCGCTGCCGATCCGCCGCTGGGAGGGCAAGGGCGCCCTGCGGACGGTGCTGGGGATGAGCCGCTTCTATCCCTACTGCGTCCCCTGGAACCACCTCGGTAACCCGGCGATGGCGGTCCCCGCCGGCTTCTCGGCGGAGGGGATGCCGCTCTCGATCCAGGTCATCGGGCGCCCCGGCAGCGAGGCGACGCTGCTCTCGCTCGCCGCCCAGATCGAGGCCGAGCGGCCCTGGGCGGACCGCCGGCCCCCGATCTCCTAGACCTCGCCCCTTGCCCGTCGGCTACGGCTGGCCGCAGTGGCCGCAGCGCGGCGTCCCGACCCGGCGCTCGTGCTGGCAGCTCGAGCAGCTGGCGATCGCCGCTCGCCCGCAGCCCTCGCAGTGCGGCGTGCCGCGCAGCGGGAAGCCGCAGAACGGGCACTCCCCCCGGCGGACCCGCCGCGCCGGGACCCGCTTGGCGAGGAAGCGCTGCAGGGCGACGAAGGCGGCCAGGGTCAGGGCGATCCCGGCGATCGAGATCGCCAGCGGCCCGACCTCGTCGAACTCGATGAAGGTGCCGGAGTAGTCGCCGGCCATCGTCACCGCGAGGACGGCGGTCGCCCCGATCAGAGCGAGGGCGGCGGGGAGGTAGCGCGAGTTCCGCGAGCGCAGGCGCAGCAGCAGGCGGTAGGACGCTGCCAGCATCGCGATCAGCAGGACCAGGCGCAGGAGGAAAACGATCCGGTCGTGCTTGGTCTCTTCGTCGTCTCTTTCCGCCGCGGCGTCTTGTCGCAGCTCCTCCGCCTGTGCTTCGGCTTGCGCTGCTGCCGGCGCCGTCCGCGCCTCGGTCGCGGTCGCGGCCCCGAGCGCTCGCGAGGCCGCGGCGAGCTCGGCCTGGGCGCTTTCGTATTCGGCCTGCAGCTCGGCTGACGGCTCGCCCGCGTCGAGTGCCGTCCGGTAGGCCTCACGGCTGAGCTCGAGCTGGCGCGTTGCCACTCTGCGGTCGCGCTGGGCCGCCGTCCGTTCGCGGATCGCTTCCCTGTGCTCCGTCACCGCCGCCAGTTCTCCGCTGTCGAGCAGCGCCTGGTTGGGCAGGTAGGTGCTGGTCCCAGGCTGGGCGACCTTGTCGAGCTTCTCGTAGGTCCAGATGGCGCCGATCGCGATGAAGATCGCGAGGACCACCGCCAGGATCTTCTCCGAGGTGCTCGTCTCGATCTCACCATCTCCCACCCGGCTCCCTGCCGGCCGGAACCTGCTCTTCTTCTCGCTCATTTCGACTCTCCTTCCCTGCCTCCCGGAGGCGGATTCGTCCTCGGACGGAGCTCGACGACGAGCTCGCAGTCGAGAGCAGCGGCGATACGCGCCAGGGTGTCGATCCGCGGCGGTCTCTTGCCACGCTCGACGCGGGCGATCGCCGACTGGGTCGTGCCGCAGAGCTCGGCCAGTTCGCGCTGGGAGATCCCCCAGGCGACTCGCCGCTCAGCGACGCGTTCGGCGATCAGGCCGAACAGCTCTCGGTCGTCAGGACCAGACATAGCAATCCTGCTATGTATAGCAAGATTGCTATGAGGTCGCGGGTGACGGCTAGTTGAAGACCTTCCGGAACCGCGCCAGGTCGCGGACCTTGCCACGGGGGCGGATCCGGCGCTGCAGCATCATCTTCAGCTGGTTCGCGTCCGGTTTGCCGGCGGCGATCCAGTCGGCCCAGCTGGCCTCGATCGTGACGTTGGGGTTCGGCGCCTGGCCCGGCTCGGCCCGGGTCGAGCCGTTGTCGAGGACCAGATGCCACGGCTGCGCGTCGGTGAACTGCCACTGCAGGACGAAGGGCGAGCCGTTGGCGGCCGCGGGGTCGGCGACGCGGCTGATCAGGTCGAAGTAGAGGCGCTGGATCTCCGGGTCGGAGCTCGGCGGCGGGCCTTCGGGAGAGCCGATCACGCCGGCCATCATCATCTTCACCTGTCGCTCCGCGAGTCCCTTCTCGTCATCCTCGGGGGGGAAGGGGAAGACGCCGGGGGGGAACTCCTCGGTCGGGAAGCCGATCGTCCGCCAGCGCTGGCGGATCAGTTTCATCCCGAAGGCGTAGATGTCCTCGAGCGAGAAGCCGTAGCACTCGGTGTATTCGCGGTCCATGTTCGGCGGCGAGAAGACGGCCGGCCCATAGGGCAGCGTTTCGCGCAGCAGCTCGATCACCGCGGCGCGGTTTTCCTGCCAGCCCGGGGTCGGCTCGTTGAGCAGCTCAGAGAGGACCTTGACGCCGAAGCCGATGTGGCGCTGCTCGTCGCGGGAGACGTTCTCCATCCCGGCGGTGAACCCGGGCATCGTCTCCTCGGAGGCGAAGAAGTCCTCGATGAAGTGCTGGCCGGGCTGGGCGAGGCTGCCCTCGACGATCAGGTGGTAGAGCGTGATCGCCTGGCAGAACTTCGCTACCGAGCGGTCCTTGCGCAGTTCCTCGGCCATCAGGTCGAGGCGGTCGAAGATGCCGCGGTAGCCCCAGTTCAGCTGCGGCAGGGTGGAGGAGAGCGTCTGCTGGATGGAATCGCCGCCGACGCCGATCACCTCCTTGAAGAAGCGGTGGAAGAAGATCGAATGCCGGACCTCGTCGACCTGCTGCGTCGCCAGGAAGTAGGACATCTCCTCGCTCGGGGCGGCGGTGACGTAGGGGGCGAGGGTGTCGGCGACCCGGTCCTCGCCGTAATAGAACATCGAGTAGATCCACATCGCCGAGCGGCGCTGGATGTCGCTCAGCGCCTCCCAGCCGGCTCGGTCCTGGGAGAAGTCGAGGTCGTAGGCACTCCAGTTGCCCTGCTCCCAGCGGTGGTAGAGGTCCTCATAGGTGATGTTGTCCATCAGGCGCTGGGAAGCGACGCTCATCGTGTCTCCTTTTGGTGTCCTGGTTCGCTGCGCGGAGACTAGCGCGATCCTGGCCAGCTAGCCAGGAAAGTAGGCGGGGTCCCGGGTCGTGGCCAGGACCCCGCCATTACCGACTGCTTATTTGACGAATTCGCGGACCTGGCCGTAGACGGTCGAGTCGCTCATCAGCGCGCTATGCGAGATGCACGCCGTTTTCGTGTTGGTGGCGCCGGAGAGGGCCACGCTCGAATCGGGGTTGATGATTTCGTCGCAGGGCGACCACCAGGTGCCGTAGTTGACGGCGCCGGGCGTCTCGTCCGTGGCGTTCAGTTCGGCGAGGAAGGTGGAGCCGACCCGCATCTCCACGCACGAGGTGCTGAAGCACCAGTTGGCGAAGTCGGTGCCGTGGTTCGGCCCGCCGAGCGAGACCCAGTCGTCGACGTTCGCTTCGCCGCCGGCGACGAACTTGATGTACCAGCGGGTGTTGAGGCTGCCCATCGAGTGGGCGACGATGTCCACCTTGCTGGCGCCGGTCGCTTTCTTCAGCGCTTCGACGCGGGATTTGACTTCGGTTTCGGCCAGCGTTTTGTTCGAGGTGCTGGTGTTGTAGCTGTAGGCGCTCAAATACGATTTCGGGTAGCCGTCTTTTTCGAAGTTTTTGATCATCGTGCTCCAGACCGAGGAGCTCTCCGAATAGCCATGGACGAACAGGATCGGGTCCTGTGCCATCGAGGCGGCGGGGGCAAGGGCGGTACCGGTAATGCAGAGGGCGATCGCGGCGACGAACGCCGACAGTCGTCTACTGGTCATCTTCTCTCCTGTGTTTTGAGCGCAGGCGCCTCCCTAAGCGCGCTGCTGGATGACCCGAGCAGACTGGTTAATTACTCGGGAGCATCTGAGTAAACCAGGTATCAGCCGGAAGCGCCAGGCTCGGCGGGTGACGGAGTCTCTATCTCGCGCTTGAGGATCTTCCCCGTCGGCCCCTTCGGCAGGTCGTCCATGAACCAGACGAGGCGCGGGTACTTGTAGGCGGCGATCCGCTCCTTTACGTACCCGCTGACCTCCTCCGGGGAGAGCTCCTCGCCCTCGTGGAGGACGACCGCGGCGCCGATCTCCTCGCCCCACTGGTCGTGAGGGACGCCGAGGACCGCGGCTTCGCGGATCTTCGGGTGCTCGTAGAGCACCTCCTCGACCTCGCGCGGGTAGACGTTGTAGCCGCCGCGGATGATCAGGTCCTTCTTGCGGTCGACGATGAAGAAGTAGCCGTCCTCGTCGACCCGGCCGATGTCGCCGCTGTGGAACCAGCCGCCGCGCATCGCCTCCTCGGTCGCCTCGGGCCGCTGCCAGTAGCCCTTCATCACGTTGTGGCCGCGGATCACGATCTCGCCGACCTCGCCTTGGGGCACCTCGTTGTCGTCCTCGTCGACGACCTTCATCTCGACCTCGCGGAGCGGGGTCCCGATCGAGCCGGGCTTGCGCTCCCGGCCGGGGTGGGTGCTGCTGGCAACCGGGGAGGTCTCCGAGAGGCCGTAGCCCTCCAGCAGTTCGCACCCGAACGCCTCCTCGAAGCCGTGCAGGACCTCGACCGGCATCGAGGCGCCGCCGGTGATGCAGATCCGCAGCGAGGAGGTGTCGAAGTTCTCGCGGCCGGGGTGGTGGAGGAGCGCCCCGTACATCGTCGGCACCCCGTAGAAGTGGGTGACGTCATCGCGCTGCATGATCTCCAGGGCCTCGCCGGGGTCGAATTTCGGCAGCAACGTCAGGGTCGCGCCGACCCGCAGCGAGGCGTTCATGCTGACCGTCTGGCCGAAAGAGTGGAAGAGCGGCAGGGAGCCGAGGACGACGTCGCCCTGCCTGATTTCGCAGGTCGTTTCGGAGGCGATCTGGGCGTTGCGGTGGAGGTTGAAGTGGGTCAGCTCGGCCCCCTTCGGCTTGCCGGTGGTGCCCGAGGTGTAGAGGATCACCGCGGTGTCGCCTTCCTCGGTGGCGGCGAGCTCGTTGTCCGGCTCGTGGTTGCCGAGCAACTCCGCGAAGGATTCCGGCTCGACCTCGACCAGCTCGACTCCGGCATCGCCCGCGCCCTCGCTGGCGTCGTCCCCGAACCCATGCCAGGCGAGCAGCAGCTTGGCGCCCGAGTCTTCGAGATAGAAGGCGATCTCCCGCCGCTTCAGCAGCACGTTCATCGGCACGACGACGCCGCCGGCGCGGAGAACGCCGTAGTAGGCGACCGGGAATTCGAGCACGTTGGGAAGCATCACCCCGACCCGGTCGCCCGGCTGCAGGCCCTTCTCGCGCAGCAGGGCCGCGAGGCGGGCGCTGCGCTCGTCGAGCTCGGCGTAGGTGAGCTCGAGCGGTCCGAGGCGGACGGCGACGGCAGCCGGCTCCCTGGCGGCGCTCTCGGTGACGGTCGAAGCAAGGTTCAGGCCCATCGTTTCCTCTCCGTGCGAAGTGGTTCCCCGCCCGCGAGTCTAGAGGCACGAAATCGGTTCGCTAGGCTCGCGCGGATGGAGGACCTCGGCCATCCCATCTCCTACCTGGTGGCAAAGCGCGGGATCCCCGTCTTCTCTGCCGACGGTGAGAAGCTCGGCCGTGTCAACAAGGTCCTCGCCGCGCCGGAGGCCAACATGTTCGACGGCATCCTCTTCGACACCGGTGGGCTCAGCGGGCGCCGCTTCGTCGACGCCCCCGAGGTCGCCACGATCTACGAGCGCGGAGTGGTGTTGAAGATCGACGCGGCGGAGGCGGCGGAGCTGCCGAAGCGCCGGCGGTGAAGGTCCGCCTGGCGGTTTCGCACTAGGATGCCGCCGATGCGGAAACTGATCCTGATCATTGGCGCCTGTCTAGCGTTCGTCGTGGCCGGTTGCGGCAGCGACGACTCGACCACCTCATCCTCTTCCGGCGAAGAAGGCTCGAGTTCGAAGGAAGCCGAAGCGCCGGGGAAGAAGACGAAGCCGACGGTGGAGAAGCCGAGCGGTGCACCGCCGAAGGAACTGGTCATCAACGACCTCGAAGAAGGGTCCGGGGCCGAAGCGAAAGCGGGCGACGCGGTCAGCGTCAACTACGTCGGCGTCAACTACAAGACCGGCAAAGAATTCGATGCTTCCTGGGACCGCGGCGAACCGTTCACGTTCACCCTCGGCGCCGGCGAAGTGATCCCGGGCTGGGACCAAGGCGTGGAAGGGATGAAGGTCGGCGGCCGCCGCGAACTGATCATCCCGCCGGAACTCGGCTATGGCCCGGCCGGAGCGCCACCGGCGATCCCGCCGAACGAAACCCTGGTCTTCGTCGTCGACCTCGAAGCGGTCGAATAGCGCCGGCCCGGCGCGGCATCATCGCCCTGTGCCGCGCTCGCCGATCGCCGAACGACTAACCGCGCAGGCCCTCTCGGGGGAGCCGCTGCGCTCGCCCGAGGCGGTCGCCGAGCGACTGCTGGCGGTCCAGGGCCAGGACCCGCGCGGGGCGCGGCTGGCGGTGCGGGCGCGGACCGAGGGCGTTAGCGCGGCCGATGTCGACCGGGCTTTCACCGATCGACGTTCGCTGCTGATCACCTGGCTCAACCGGGGAACGCTGCACCTGATTCGCAGCGAGGACTACCCGCTGCTGCAGCAGCTGATGACGCCGCCGCTGCAGACCTCGGCGCAGCGACGTCTGCGCCAGGAGGGGGTGGGCGAGAAGGACATCGAGCGGGCGGTGCGGATCATCGAGAAGGCGCTCGCCGACGAGGGGCCGCAGACGCGGCTGCAGCTGCGCGAGCGGCTGGAGCGCAAGAAGGTGCCGACCGCGAAACAGGCACTGATCCACCTGCTGTTCCTGGTTGCGGTGCGTGGCATCGCCGTCCGCGGGCCGATGGTCGGCAAGGAACACGCCTACGTCCTCGTCCGCGATTGGCTCGGCGAGCAGAAGCCGCTCGACCGCGAGAAGGCGCTGGCCGAGCTTGCGCGCCGCTATCTCGTCGGCCACGGGCCGGCCGACGACCGCGACCTGGCGCGCTGGGCGGGGCTGCCGCTTCGGGACGCCCGGGCCGGCCTGGCGGCGATCGCCGGCGAGCTCGAGCAGCGCCCGGACGGGCTGGTCGACCTGGCGAAGCGGCCGTCCGCCGAGCCGCTGCCGCCGCCGCGGCTGCTCGGAGCTTTCGACCCGCTCCTGCTGGGCTGGACCTCACGCGAGGAAGTTGTCGGCCCGCACAAGCTGCTCGTCACCAACAACGGAATCTTCCGACCCTTCGCCCTGGTCGACGGCCGCGCCGTCGCGACCTGGCGGCTCGCTGCCGGCAAGGTGACGATCGAGCACCTCGGCAAGGTGACGAAAAAGGACGCCGCTGCGCTCGAAGAGGACGCGCAGCGGGTCCTGGGGTACTTGGGCTTCTAGGGCTGGTCGTCGAGGCGCGGCGGCATCGCGTCTGCGGTGGCGGGGGCATCTTGGCCCGGCAGCGCCTCGGCCTCCTGCTCCCAGACCTCGTTCAGCGAGCTCTGCAGGTAGAACCACATGCCCGGGGCAAGCAGCAGGTAGAGAACCAGCACGATCCACCCGTTGACCGACTCGCGGCCGGCGATCTTGGCGGCGCCCTGGACCCGCTGAGTGCCGCGGTAGTAGGAGACGAGCGCCGGGACGATGATCAGCCCGCCCGGGAACAGCGCCAACACCGAGTTGGTCGGGTTCTGGCCGAGGTCGTAGCCCTTGGCCTCACCGTAGGCCTTCAGCTCCTTGTTGATCTTGTACCACCAGACCAGGTGGTAGATGAAAAACGTGACGAACGGCAGCAGGGCCACGGCCCAGGGGTTGCGGACCTTCACTTCCTGCTCGGTACCGCGAATCTTCATCTCGTAGGCCATGACGCTCCGTTTTCTGTGGTGGGGGGTACTCAGGCCGTTTCGGTAGCCGCAGCCTCCTGCTTTAACCGGACGAGTGCAAGCAGGCGCTCAGGGGAAGATCCCGAGGTTCTGGGATACCTCCGGCGCGTTGAGGGCCCGGGCGGTGGATTTCAGGGTCAGGGCGCCGACGCTGGTCGGGACGACCGTCAGCTGCACTTTCGACCCGCTGGTGCCGGAGGCAAGCGCGCAGGATGCGGCGGAGCTGCCGAGGCCGGTGCACCCGATCGGATCGCCGTTGATCTCGGCCGCGCTGATCGTCGCATTGGTGATCACGAAGTCGATGGTCGGTTCGTCGAGGCCCGCGGCCGTCGATTCGATCGTCACGTCGAAGCTGGTTGGAACGCCCGCTTCGATGTTGCCGCCGGTGTATTCGGAGTCGAGTTCGATCGTCGCCGGCTTCAGGTCGGTGGTGATGCTGTCGATCTCGTCGCCGTCGGTCAGCTTGAGCCCGCCGCTGAGGTAGGTTCCGAGGAGCCGGAAGTTGGCGATGGCATGTTCGCCCGGCGCGTCCGGGGGAGGCGCGAAGGCGATCGTCTGCGAGGCCTGCGCACCGGGGTCGAGCGCTGGCATCGGGCAGCTGACAAGGCCCGTGTTGAACGTGCCGGGCGCCGTGGTGAGGTTGCACCCCGAACCCGCCGAGATCAACGAGCTTCCTTTCGGCAGGATCGCGGTGGCCTCGCCGGCCGCGCTCGGTCCGGCAGCCGGAAGCGCGTTCGGCGTGAAGAGCAAGCTGCTCGAGGGCACGGCGGTGGTGTCGTCGGCGACGATGTCGACACTGCCTGGACCGGTCCCGAGCGAGTAGCCGACGAAGGTCCTGTTCGCCCCCGGAGCGTTCTCACCGGGGTAGTCGAAGCGGAAGCTGCCGTCGGGGAAGAGCACCAGCTGGAAGGTGCGGCGCGGAACGCCGCCGGTCACCAAGGGGCTGACATCCCACTGGAAGGCAACCCATGAGTTGTCTGGCGCGACCACCTGCTTGACGATCCCGACCCCGGCTCCGCGGTCGTCGACGACCAGGTCGGCCCAGTTGGGCATGATTCCGCGGACGAGTTCCCCGACCACGAAGGGGATGCCGCGGTAGTCGATGGGCTGCACGTCGTTCCAGTAGTCGAATGCCGGTTCTCCGAAGCTGATCCGGCCGTTGGTCGAGACGCTGACCGTCTGCTCCTTGACACCGCCGAACGGAAAGGCGAAGGGGAGCTGGAGGGTCACCTGACCGTCGTCTTCACTGTTGTTCGGGCCACTGAAGTCGAGGGTGGTGGCGTTGCCGGACCGGAACCCCTCGCTGCCGACGCTGGAGCGGGTATATCCGGCCTGTCCGGCGATCCCGTTGGAGGCGGTGAGCGTCAACGTCACCGGCTTGCCCGCTTCGAGGCTTTTGTCCTCGGCGTCGACGTTGTAGCCCCAGTCGAACCCGTCGCTCATCGTGAAAGCCAGCGCAGGAGGGGGAACCGGAACCGGCGCTGCCAGCAGGCGGATCTTCCGCGTCGACTTGCAGTTGCGCTCCTTCGTCTCCTTCAGCTTCTTCGTGTCGTCGACGCAGGCGAAGAGCCGATAGCTGCCGAGCTTCGTCTTCGCCGGCAGGACGAACCGCACTTTGAGCTTCTTCGGCTTCCCTGCCGCCAGCGGCTTCACCTTGACCCGCTTCAGCCGCTTGTCCTTCTTCGTGTGCTTCTTGCCCTTGCCGAGGTAGAGGCCGAGCTTGCTCTTGCCGGCTTTGGCGGCCCCGGTGTTGGCGACTTTGACGACCACCTTCACCTTCGTCCCGACCACCTTCGTCTTCGGCGGCTTCGAGACCTTTTTCACGACCAGGTCCGGGAGGGCCGCTTTGCTCTTGGCGCCGGCCGCGGGGGCGACGGCGAGCAGGGTCACGAGCATGGACAAGACGAGGAGGGCAAAGCGGTTCCGGTTCATGACCGCACCCTATACATTGCCTTTTTGCATGAGAAAACTCACGGCAATCCTGAGTCTCTGCCTGGCGCTGGTGGCGGGCGGCTGTGGCTCGGATGACGCGGAGACGACCGCTGCCAAGCCCGAACCCGGCTTCATCGTCCTCCCCGGCGCTCCCGAGAAGCGGTTCGCGAAGATCAGCGGTGGCGAGGGAGGCGAACAACCCAAGCTCGATCCCTCGGCCTCGCCTGTCCCGAAGAAGCCGATCGCGCGGGACCTCGAAGTCGGGGACGGGCGTGTCGCCCATTGGGGCGACACGGTGGCGATCTACTACTTCGGCGCCAACTACGAGACCGGCAAACGGCAGTACTACCGCTGGCCGCCGCAGGAAGAGCTCGTCTTCAAGCTCGGCGAAGACGGGCACGGCGACCCCTGGGACGAAGGCATCGAGGGGATGAAGGTGGGGGGTCGGCGGGAGTTGGTCATCCCGGCGGGACCGCGGGCGCTACCCGACCCGATCGACTACCTCGTCGAACTGGTGCGGGTCGAACCGACCGGTTAGCCCAGCTTCGGCGTGCGCCAGGGCGCTTCCAGGCGCCCGACCAGCTCGTCGCCCAATCCCTCGATCGGGACGCGGACCTGCTCGAGGGAGTCGCGGTCGCGGAGGGTGACGGTGTCGTCGTCCATCGTCTGGTGGTCGACGGTGATGCCCCAGGGGGTGCCGATCTCGTCCTGGCGGCGGTAGCGCTTGCCGATCGAGCCGCCTTCGTCGAACTCGGTGGGAAGGCGCTTGCGGAGGTCGGCGAAGATCTCGCGAGCCTTCTCCGGCAGGCCGTCCTTGGAGACGAGGGGGAGGACGGCGACCTTAACCGGGGCCAGGCGCGGGTGCAGGCGGAGGACGGTGCGCTGGCGGCCCTCCACTTCCTCGACCTCGTAGGAGTCGACGAGGAAGGCGAGGGTGGCACGGTCGGCGCCGGCGGCCGGCTCGATCACGTGCGGGACGTAGCGCTCTTTGGTCTGCTGGTCGAAGTACTCGAGCTTCTCGCCGGAGAACTTGGCGTGCTGGGTGAGGTCGAAGTCGCCGCGGTCGGCGATCCCCTCCAGCTCCGACCAGCCGATCGGGAAGAGGTACTCGATGTCGCTCGTTGCCGAGGAGTAGTGGGAGAGCTCGTCCTCGCCGTGGGCGCGGACGCGGAGGTGGTCGGGGCGGATGCCGAGCTCGGTGTACCAGCGCTCGCGCTCGGCCATCCAGTGCTGGTGCCACTTCCGCGCCTCGGCCGGCGGCACGAAGTACTCCATCTCCATCTGCTCGAACTCGCGGGTGCGGAAGATGAAGTTGCCGGGGGTGATCTCGTTACGGAAGGACTTCCCGACCTGGGCGATCCCGAACGGCGGCTTCTTGCGGGCGAAGCTGAGGACGTTCTTGAAGTTGATGAAAATCCCCTGGGCCGTCTCCGGTCGCAGGTAGACGGTCGAGCCCTCCTCGGCGACGGGGCCGACGTGGGTTTCGAACATGAGGTTGAACTGGCGCGGCTCGGAGAGCTCGCCGCCGCACTGGGGGCAGCGCAGCTCGGCGTTCGGGTCGCCGCCTTCGGCCTCGATCGCCTCGCGCAGATGGTCCTCGCGCCAGCGTTTCTTGCACTTGCCGAGGCACTGGACGAGCGGGTCGGTGAAGCCTGCGAGGTGGCCCGAGGCCTCCCAGACGCGGGGGTGCTGGAGGATCGCCGAGTCGAGGGCGACGATGTCGTCGCGCTCCTGCAGCATCGCCCGCCACCACTCCGCCTTGACGTTGTTCTTCAGCAGGACGCCGTAGTGGCCGTAGTCGTAGGTCGAGCCGAGGCCGCCGTAGATCTCCGAGGATGGGAAGACGAAGCCGCGCCGTTTGCACAGCGCGACGATCTCCTCCATCGTCACCTCGGTCGGTCGCGTTCCCTGCTCGGTCGCCATGGCCGGAACCGTAGCGGCTGCGATAATCCCGCAGCCCCATGCCCATCTACGAGTACAAATGCGAGAACGGCCACGTCTTCGATGTGATTCAGAAGATGACCGACGAGCCGCTACGCGAGTGCCAGGAGTGCGGCGCCCCGGCCGCGCGGGTGCTGAGCGCCCCGGCGATCCACTTCAAGGGCTCCGGCTTCCACAACACCGATTACGGGACGAAGCGGAGCGGCGGCAACGGGGGCTCGGAGTCGGGCGGCGACTCGGGCGGATCTGGGTCGAGCGAGTCGAAGTCGGATTCCTCCTCCGGCAAGAGCGAGTCGAAGTCGGATTCGAAGCCGGCCGCGTCGACCGCGGACTGAGCAGATGTCGAGCGAAGTGCGGGTCGGCCTCGTCTGGCGGTTCGCCTTCGGAGTGGGTGCGATCGCCGCTCCGGTCATCGCTTTCATGATCGCGGCGCTCCTGGTCGAGGGTGAGGCGCAGAAGGAGTACTTCGATGCCGTCTCACAGATCCTGCCAGTGTTGCTGCTGGCGCTGGCGATCGAGCAGCGCTACTTCACCCGTGCCGGTCAGGAGCGGGCGCCGGAGTCGCCGTTGCATCTAGAGATGGCGGGACGGCAGCTCGATAACCAGATGATGGCGCGTTGGTACACGCTCGCGGCGCGGATCTACGCCTTGGTCGTCCTCATTGTCCTCGGCCTCGGGGAGTGGGTCGCGGTCGAAGTCCTTGCCACCGGCCAGTCCTCCTCCAGTGACCTCAGCGTCACCGCCGGCTCTCTCGCTGCCGGCTTCACCGCCCTGATCGTCTCGGCGCTGGTTGGGACGCGGAAGGGTATTGAGGGATAACGGTCCCTAGATCGTGAGGGCTTAGTGATGCTCGATTGATCTCCGTGGCGGCCCAACTTGCAGCCGCCACGGAGATAGCAGTCGCTCATCCAGAACAGCGTGACCCTTCGGCGCCCACCCAGATTTCGTGAAATTCGACTGTGGTGAAATTCACCCCGGGATTAACGCAGCCGTTTGCGACTCCGTTGTCCCTAATCCAAACAGCCTTATTCGCGCAGCGATTCTTGATGGAGCGCTTGAGGCCGTTGAGGGGATGGGCACCGCCAGTGCAAAGACTTTCCCCCTTGGCTTCTTGGAAGTGCCAGAAACTCCAAACGCAGGCATGGCCGCTATTACACGATTCATCGGCTGAGGCAGACGGGGTCCAAACGGCCAGGGAGTAGGTGGCGGCCAGCGTTGCGACGATCGCGATGAGGATCACATATCGCCGCTTGGTTCCAACGGCCAGATGTTCAGACATCTAAGTCTCCTTTCGTTGAACAAGAGGCCGTTGTTTATCAAAAAAGTTCTATAACTCAGAGATTCTCTCTGTTAACCATTGAGGAACTTATTAACCGCCTTCTGTCGGACTGACTCGGGGACTTCGAGAGAGCCTTCGGGGCCATTCGGGCATTCACCTTTCGAGCAGAGGACTTCAGCCGGGGCGCTGCCGCCGATGCCCGCCGCGAGGACGAGCTGCGGCATCGTGAAGAAGCCCATGTCGCTGACGAACGCCTTTGGCGCGTCCCAGCCGATGATCGGGCCGTGGATGAAGTTGTAGGGGAGGCGGAGGGGGTCGGTGAGGCGGTCCTTGATCCCGTTGATCACTTCCTGCTGGGCTTCCTCGCGGTCGAGGTCGTCGTAGCCGCCGACCGAGTAGACGCTCTTGCCGGGTCCGGGGCATTCGTCGACGTGGCGGATGCGCGAGTAGGCGAGGGCCTTTTCGCCATTGAGGGTGTTCTCTCCCTTGTGCAGGCGGATGCTGGTCCCGCCCTGGCCGCCGCCGGCGCCGCCGGAGATGTCGGCGCAGAGCTTGACGGGGACGTCCACCTTCACCCCGCCGACGGCGTCGATCAGGTCTTCGAAGCCCGTGAAGTCGACGATCGCTACGTGGTCGATCTGGATGTCGAGGAACTGTTCGATCGTCTTGATCTGGAGGGCGGCGCCGCCGTAGGCGAAGGCGGCGTTGATCTTCGTCGGCACGTTGCCGGGGATCTCGGCGAAGGAGTCGCGGGGGATCGAGAGTTTGCGAAAGGCGCCGCCGCCGGCGCGGATCAGCATCAGCGTGTCGGCGCGGAATTCGCCTTCCGAGCAGGGGGCGTGCGGCTTCTCGCCCTTCGACTGCTGTTCGAAGCACTCCTCGGAGGTGTTGTCGTCGCTGCTGCCGGGCGGGCGGGCGTCGGTGCCGAGGACGAGGATCGTCTGCGGCTTGAAGAGCAGGAAGGGGTTGCCGTGGAGGGCGTCGCGCGCTTCGCCGGAGAGCTTGAAGCTCTGCAGCTGGGCGGAGACGCCGAAGGCGATGAGGCTGATCAGGATCCAGCCCGCCGCGGCGATCCCAACCCATTTGAGGACGCGGCGGACGTTGAAGGGGGCCCGCGGCGCGCCGGGGCGGCGCGGCTCCTTCTCCCGGCGCGGCTTGCGTGAAGGCAACCTTGCACGGTCACGCAGGGACGAGAGATCCGCGCCTTTCAGGCGCGAAAACAGCCCCTTGCGGGAGCGATAAACGTTGTATTCGGGCGGCTCGGGGGGCCGCTGGTCGCCGTCGGGGGCCATGAAAGGCTAGAAATCATGGCGATGCACTCGGTCGTCCGCCTTCCCCCCTCCTGTTCCGCGTGAGCGGCAGCGAAACGATCGGCGTCGATCTCGGCGGCACGAAGATGCTGATCGGCGTCCTCTCCGGCACCGACACCGAGCCCCTCTACGAGCAGCGCGAGGCTTCGACCGGCCAGACCGAGGACGAGCTGGTCGAGCTGCTGGTCCGCGAGGTGACCGAGGCGCGGGACGCGCGCCCGGGGGTGACCGCGGTCGGCCTCGGCATCCCGGCGACGATCGACCACGACGCGGGCATCGCCGTCTCTGCCGTCAACCTGCCGCTCGCCGACCTGCCGATCCGCGACATCGTCAGCGAGCGGGTCGGGCTGCCGGTCTTCGTCGACAACGACGGCAACGTCGCCGCCCTCGCCGAGTACCTCTACGGCGCCGCCCAGGGCAAGCCGCACATGGTGATGCTGACCGTCGGCACCGGGATCGGCGGCGGCCTCATCCTCAACGGTGAGATCTACCGCGGCTCGACCGGCGCCGGCGCCGAGCTCGGCCACGTCGTCATCCAGGTCGACGGCCCGCCCTGTCAGGGCAACTGCCCCAACCACGGTTGCGTCGAGTCGCTCGCCTCGGGGACGGCGCTGGGACGCGAGGGACGCGCCGCGGCCGAAAGCGCTGCCGACTCCGCCCTCGGCAGGCTGCTCGCCGAAGGCAGGGAGGTCGACGGCAAGGCGGTGACCGAAGCGGCGCTGGCCGGCGACGAAGTCGCGATCGGCGTCTTCGACCTGATCGGCGGCCGGCTCGGCGTCGCCTGTTCGAGCTTCGCCAACGTCTTCCAGCCGAACGCGATCGTCGTCGGCGGCGGGGTGATCGCCGCCGGCGACCTCCTGTTGGAGCCGGCGCGTCGCGAAGTCCGCGAGCGAGCGCTGCGGCCGATGAACGAGACGCCGATCCTCGAGGCGACGCTCGGCAACGACGCCGGCATGATCGGTGCCGCGGCGATGGCGCGCAGCGAGGTCGCCAGGGAGAGCACCTGATGCCGGGCTGCCTCGTCGTCTGCCCGACCCCGATCGGCAACCTCGACGACATCACGCCGCGGGTGCGCGAGGCGCTGGTCAGCGCCGACTACATCGCCTGCGAGGACACCCGCCGCACGGGATCGCTGCTGGACAAGCTGCGGATTCGCCCGGCGCCGCGGCTGATCTCCTTCCACGAGGGCAACGAAGCGGCGCGGGCGACCGAGCTGGCGCAGCGGATCGAGCGCGGTGACCTCGTCGCCCTCGTCTCCGACGCCGGCATGCCGGCGATCTCCGACCCCGGCTACAAGCTGATCCGCCGCTGCATCGACCGCGCCCTCGAGGTCACGGTCCTGCCCGGTCCCTCGGTGATCCCCGTCGCCCTCGTCGCCTCGGGCCTGCCGACCGACCGCTGGCGCTTCGAGGGCTTCCTGCCGCGGCGGGCGGGGGAGATGGAGCGGGTCCTGCGCTCGGCCGAGACCGTCGTTGCCTTCGAGTCGCCGCGCCGCGTCGGCGAGTCCCTCGCCGCCCTCGCCTCGCTCGCCCCCGACCGCCAAGCCGCCGTCTGCCGCGAGCTGACCAAGATCCACGAGGAGGTCGCCCGCGGCAGCCTCGCCGAGCTGGCCCGCCGCTTCCGCAGCGACGTCAAAGGCGAGATCGTCCTCGTCATCGGCCCCGCCGCCTCCACGGAGCACGACAAAGACGTCGGCTTCGCGGTCGACGCGCTGCGTCACCTGGTGCAGTCGGGCGCGCGTCCGCGGGCGGCTGCGAGCGTCGTCGCGGCGCTGACCGGGACGCGGGCGAACGATCTCTACAAAGCGCTGACGGGGCGCGAGGCGCGTAGGTAGAAGATCGTCGCTTGGGTGCCGAGTGCCACTGCGGTGGCGAGGCCGAAAGCGGCCGCGGTGGTCAGCGTTGGCAGGGCGAGCGTTAGTACGAAGCAGAAGGCGGCGAAGCCGTAGAAGCCGACGAGGAAGTTGCGCAGTAGGAGGTCGACCTGGGCGGCCCCGCCGTGGGCGTGGGTGAAGATGGCGAGGACGCTGGTGATAATCGGGAACGGGGCCAGCAGGCCGCTGAGGTGGGGACCCAATGCGCCGGAGACGGCCGTGAGGGCGAGCACGAGCGCAAGCGCGGCGAGGGCACGGCCGGGGAGGTCCCACCAGGGCGGGGCGAGAGGTGGCGGCGATGCGATGGGCGCGGTCGGCATCAGCCTGAGTCCGACTGCGAAGCCGGCCCCGACCAGGACCAGCGAAACCTCTGGCGGTGGCTGGAACGGGTTGAGGATGGCGACCGCCACAAGGAACGCCGCCCAACCGCTGAGCACGCTGGCGATCGGCCCGACGCCGGTGGCGCGGCGGCCGTAGACGACGACGAAGGCGGTCAGGGCGGCGAGCCCGAGGAGGGTTCCGGCGGCGGCGTCAGCGCCAAAGTCGCGTCCGTGCAGGAGGGTCACGACCAACAGGATCGGCCCGGCGACGACGGGTAGTCCGCCAAGGACACCGGCGACGGCGATACCCCAACGGCGGCCGGCGAGAGAGACGGCGAGCACGCAGAGCGGGGCGAGGAGGATCTTCGCCGCCAGCAGCGTCACTGCGGCAGGCTCTCAGATCGGCGAGCCGTTTAGCGTCCCCGCTGCCTGATTTCTATTTACGGGTGATTGGATGCGCTTGATGATTCATAGAGCGGGGGCATTACTTGTTGTGGTTCTACTGTTGGCGCTTGCCGTGGGCTGCGGCGACAGCGAAGAACAAGGCGCGGGTGGTGGCGGCAACCAGGCCGCCGGCTGTCTGACTCCGAGCGAGGTAAACGCCGAAGTGGATGCCATAGCCGAAGGGTTGGAGGGCAGTTCGGAGGAAGTCGAACGGAAGCAGGAAGCAATAGCTGCCATCGAAGCCGAAGCGTGCTGAGGCAGCTACCCTGATCCGCAATGGCGCGCATCGCATCAACCGGCGGACTTGTAACCGTCACGAGCCTCCCATTGCCGGATGAGGCCGACCCCAACATCGTTAACCTCAGCATCAAGCTATTCGCTCTACTCGACGTGGGAGCGGCGGTTTTCGACCCCCGGGCCCAGTCTCAGGGTATTGGCTTCGACCGGGGCTCCGTCAAGGATCTAGCGCAATTGGAGGACCATCTGCTCGTTGGTCTGCGGCACGACGAGTTACCTGCGGAGCATCGTCAAGCCCATTGGCAACCGCTCCTGGCCGAGCTGGAGAAGTACGAGATTCATAGCGATCCTGAGACCTTGCGCTCCCTGCCTTTTGAGTTGGTCCCCGTTCAGGCTGTCCGGGACCTTTTCGTTTCTCAGGGCTGACCGCTCGGTTCGTCAGGGGACTCAGCCCCTGGTCTGACGGAAGCCCCGGACGCGTGAGCTCCTGGCCGCTTCGTTGATTCTGCGACAAGACCTCACGGCGCACCATCAGCGCTTTGGCGGGACCGGTAGCGTCCCCAAGCGGGATGGCTGCAAACAAATTCTCCGTCACTACCCCGATCTATTACGTCAACGCGGAGCCCCACCTGGGCCACGCGTACTCGACGATGGCTGCGGATATCCTCGCGCGGCATCATCGGCAGCGGGGGGACGACGTCTTCTTTCTGACTGGGACTGATGAGCATGGGGAGCCGGTGGAGAATGCGGCGAAGAAGGCGGGGGTGACGCCGCAGGAGCTGGCGGACACGAACGCGGCGAAGTTCGAAGGGATGATGCCTTCGATCGGCGCTACGAATGACTTTTTTATCCGCACGAGCGATCCGCGGCATGAGGCGAAGGTCGCCGAGATTATCCAGCGGGTCTACGACAACGGCTGGGTGACGAAAGGGACCTACGAAGGCTGGTACTGCCCTCGCTGCGCGGACTTCAAAACCGAGCGGGAGCTGGGGCCGGGCAATACGTGTCCAATCCATGAGATTCCGCTGCAGAAGGAACGCGAGGACAACTACTTCTTCAAGCTTTCGGCCTTTCAGGGGCAGTTGGAAGGCCTATATGAGGAGCGGCCGGACTTCGTCGTCCCCGACTTCCGGCGCAACGAGGCGCTCTCGTTCATCAAGGGCGGGCTCGAAGACGTCTCGCTCTCGCGGCCCGATCTGAAGTGGGGGCTGCCGCTGCCCTGGGACCCCGAGCAGCGGATGTACGTCTGGTTCGACGCCCTCCTCAACTACGTCACCGCCCTCGGCTTCGCCCGCGAGGGGGAGGATCTGACCGAGCAGTTCTGGCCCGCCGACCTGCACGTGATGGCCAAGGACATCCTCAAGTTCCACGCGGTGATCTGGCCGGCGCTCTGCTTTGCCGCCGACCTCGAGCCGCCGAAGCGGATGGTGATCCACGGCTTCCTGCTGATGGGTGAGAAAAAGATGTCGAAGAGCCTCGGCAACGTCCTCGACCCCTTCGAGGTGATCGAGCGCTTCGGCGCCGACGCGCTGCGCTTCTACCTCTTCCGCGAGGTCAGCTTCGGACAGGACGGCTCGATCTCCACCGCCGGATTCGAGCAGCGCTACGAGACCGAGCTCGCCAACGACTACGGCAACCTCGCCAGCCGGGTGCTGGCGATGGTCGACCGCTACCGCGACGGCACCGTGCCGGCGGCGCAGGTCGACGCCGTTCTCGCCGAGGACTTCGAAGGCGCCCCCGCGCGCTTCAGCGAGCTGCTCGACCGGGCCGAGCTGAGCCAGGCGCTCGACGTCGCCTGGGTGCTCGTCCGGCGCCTCAACCGCTATGTCGAGGAGACGCAGCCGTGGGTCCTGGCCAAGGACGAGGCCGACCCCGAGCGGCTCGACGAAGTCCTCTACAACCTGGTCGAGGGCCTGCGGGTGGTAACGCTCCTGCTCGTCCCTTACCTGCCGCAGAGCAGCGAGACGCTGCTGGCAGCGCTGGCCGAAGCGGGGCGCGAGCTGGCCGAGCTCGGCTCCCGCGAGGGCGGCCAGAAGGTCGAGCGGGTGCCGCCGCTCTTCCCGAAGATCGAGACGCCCGCGGCCTGATGGCCGCGCCGGTCCTCGCCGTCCGCGACCTGCACAAGCGCTACGGGAGCCAGGAGGCGCTCGGCGGCGTCGACCTCGAGGTGGGGGCGGGACAGCTGGTCGGGCTGCTCGGTCCCAACGGCGCCGGCAAGTCGACGCTGACGAAGATCGCCTGCGGCCTCGTCCGCCCCAGCGGCGGCAGCGTCGAGGTGCTGGGCAAGCCGGCGGGCTCGCCGCAGGCCCGCGCTGCCCTCGGCTACCTCGCCGAGCTCTTCCGCTTCCCCGGCTGGTGCACGGCCGAGGAGTTGCTCCGCTTTCACCAGCGCCTCACCGGCTCGGCCGGCGGCGAGGCGGAGCGGCGCGAGCTGCTGGAGCTGGTTGGCCTCGGCGAGGCGACGGGGAAGCGGATCGAGGCGATGTCGAAGGGGATGCAGCAGCGGCTTGGGGTCGCCCAGGCGCTGGTCGGCTCGCCGCGCCTGCTCCTGCTCGACGAGCCGACTAGCGCGCTCGACCCGGTCGGGCGGCGGATCGTCCGCGAGCTGCTCGAGGAGCTGCGCCGCCGCGACGTCGCCGTCCTCCTCAACTCGCACTTGCTGAGCGAGGTCGAGCTGGTCTGCGACCACGTCGCGATCATCGCCGGCGGCCGCCTGGTCAAGGCGGGGACGCCGGAGGGGCTGGCGGGGCCGGCGGCGGTCGAGGTCGAGACCGGCTCCTGTGTGCGGACCTTCGAGGGGGCGACGCGGGAGGACGCACCGCGGATCGTCGCCGAGCTGGTCGGCGCCGGCGAGCAGGTCTACCGCGTCGAGGTCCGCCACAGCTCGCTCGAAGACGTCTACCTCGACGCTGTCGGCGGGCAGACGGGATGAACGCCCAGCTGCGCTCGGCCGCGGCGGTGGTCGGCCTCTCGATCCAGGAGGGGATTCGACGGCGAGTCTTCCTCGCGGTGCTGCTGCTGACCGCCGGCTTCCTCGCGCTCTTCGGCCTCGGCGCCCACTTCGCCTTCCAAGACGTCGAGGGCTTCACCGCCGGCGAAACGGAGATCCGCGACGCCCACGCCTTCACCGGCGCCGTGATCTTCGGCCTGGCGATGTTCGCGACCCTGTTCCTGGGGGCGGTCCTGGCCGTCTTCCTCACCCTCGGCGTCGTCCGCGGCGACGCCGAGTCGGGGCTGCTGCAGCCGATCGTCGTCCGCCCGGTCGGCCGCACGACGATGCTGGTCGCCCGCTTCGCCGGCGCCGCCCTGCTCTCGGCCGCCTACGTCCTCATCGTCTACTTCATCGCCTGCGCGATCACCGAGGCGACCGGCAACTGGTCCCCGGACCACCTGCTCAGCCCGGCGCTGGGCCTGGCGCTGGCGGTGGCGATCATCGCCGCGCTTTCGCTGCTCGCCTCGACCCTGCTTTCGGTCACCGCCCAGGGCATCGTCGTCTTCATGGTCTTCGGCGCCGGCCTCACCGCCGGGCTGCTGGCCCAGATCGGCCAGGCGATCAACTCCGATTCGCTCCACACGATCGGCCGGGTCGCCACCTGGGCGCTGCCCTTCGAGGGCCTCTACACGGCCAGCCTGCACGCGCTGATCTCGAGCACCTCCGGCCTCACCGGCGTCGTCCTCGAACTCGGTCCCTTCGGCGCCTCCGAAGCGGCCGGGCCGGGGTTGATCCTCTGGGCCTTTGCCTACCTGGTCGGGGTCGTCGCGCTGGCGGCGTTCGCTTTCTCGCGTCGCGATCTCTAAGGGCGTAGGCCCATCGGTTGCACTGATCGGTGCATACTGAATACCTGCACTAATTTCGCTGCAAACGTCCAGATCGGCAGCCGGGTGGTGAACACGGGAGTACTTTCGGCGCCATGACGATACGAGCGCGGTTCTCATTGTCCCTGGCCATCCTCGTTGCTCTGGGTCTCATGGCTTTCAGCGCAACCGCCTCGGCGGCTTCTCCCGTCGCCAAGGACGGCAAGATCCACGCCTGTTACAAGGCCAAGGGCAAAGGCAAGGGAACGATGCGCCTCGTCCGTAACGGCAAGGTCCGCTGTCCGCGCAAGTGGAGGAAAGTCTCCTGGTACGCGAACGGCGCTGGATTTGGCACGCCGATCGGTGCCGCAGGTTCCACTGGGCCGCAGGGCCCCCAGGGTGAGCGCGGGCTTCCCGGTACCGCCGGCAACGTCGTCGTCGAGGAACTGGAAAACAAAGTCAGCGAACTGCTGACGCGGATCGAAGGGCTGGAAGACCTGATCCCGACCGTGCAGTCGCTCTGCACCCAGGCGGAGGTACTGACCACGCAGGTGAACGCGGTTGAAGACGCGCTCGGCGGCCTTGGCCTCAACGCGGTCCTGGTGACGCTCGGGGGCGTTCTTGAAATTCCGACGCTGCCAGGCGGTCTGCCCGAGTTCAGCTGCCCGAACTAGTCGTCCGCGAGCAGCCCCGGCCCGATCTCCTCGGGCCGGGTGAGGCCGCAGAGCGCCATCGTCAGGTCGAGCTCGGCGAGGACCATCTTGAGGACGGTTTCGACGCCGGCCTGGCCGTCGAGCGCGAGGCCCCAAATGTAGGGGCGGCCGAGGCAGACGGCGTCGGCGCCGAGGGCCAGGGCCTTGAGGACGTCGGCGCCGCCGCGGACGCCGCTGTCGAAGAGGACGGCGAGGTCGTCGCCCGCGGCCTCGACGATCGCGGGCAGCGCATCGAGCGAGGCGATCGCGCCGTCGACCTGGCGGCCGCCGTGGTTGGAAACAACGATGCCGTCGATCCCCTGGCGCACCGCCTCGCGGGCGTCGTCGGGGTGCTGGATGCCCTTGATGAGGATCGGCAGTGAGGTCATCTCGCGCAGCTGCGCGAGGTCATCCCAGTTGAGCGCCGGGTTCGCCTGGACGCCAAGGAAGTGGCCGGTGGCGGCGCCGACGTCCTCCTCCGGCGTCAGCTCCAAGCCGGCTCGGAAGACCGGGTCCTGGAAGTAGTTGGCGACACCCATGCCGTTGAGGAACGGCAGCCAGGCCTGCTGCAGGTCGCGCGGCTTCCAGCCGGGGATGAAGGTGTCGACGGTGAGGACGATCGCTTCGTAGCCGACTCGCTCGGCGCGCTCGACCATGCTGCGGGCAAGCGCTGGGTCGTTGGGCCAATAGAGCTGGAACCAGCGCGGCGCCTCGCCACCCGCCTCGGCGATCTCCTCGAGTGAGAAGTGCGAGGCGGTGCTGGCGATCATCGGCACCCCGACCGCGGCGGCGGCGCGGGCGGTGGCCAGCTCGCCGTCTTCGTGAACGACCTTCTGCACCCCGATCGGGGCCAGCAGCAGCGGCGCCGGCATCGAGGTCCCCAGGACCGTCGTCGTCAGGTCGCGCTCGCTGACGTCGCGCAGCATTCGCGGCACGATCCGGTGGCGGCGGAAGGCCGCGGCGTTGGCGTCGATCGTGTCCTCGCTGCCGGCTCCGGCCCAGACGTAGTTGGCCGCTTTCGGGTCCATCGCGGCCAGCGCCTGTTGCTCGAGATCGGCGACCGCGACCGGGACCGCAGGCGTCTCGCCGCCGAGGCCGCGGGCGTAGATCTCGCGGTAGTAGTCGGCGGTGTCCGGCATCGGCCGAAGGATAGGCTGACCCGTCCGATGATCGACTCCCACACCCACCTCTATCTCTGCGAGGGCGACGAGGAGGAGCTCGTCGCCGCGGCCACCGCGGCTGGGGTCGAGCGGATGCTGACGATCGGGATGGGGTCGAAGTGGAACCCCGTTGCGGTGGCGAGCGCCGAGCGCCACGAGGCGGTCTTCGCCGCGGTCGGGCGGCACCCGAACGACGCCGACGGCTTCGACGATGCCGCGGCGGAGGAAATCCGGCGGCTTGGCGCCCACGAGAAGGTGCGGGCGATCGGCGAGACCGGGCTCGACTTCTACCGCGACACCGCCGCGCCCGATGCACAGCGGCGCGCCTTCGCGGCGCAGATCGAGATCGCCCGCGAGCTGAAGCTGCCGATCGTGATCCACGCCCGCGACCCCGAGGGGGAGACCGCGGCGGTCGACGAGATCTTCGAGACCCTCGACGCCGAGGCGGGGGAGACGCCGGTGATCCTGCACTGCTTCTCGGCGCCGCAGCGGGTCGGCGATGCCGCCGAACGCGGCTGGTACTGCTCGTTCGCCGGCAACGCCACCTATCCCAGCGCCAAGGAGCTGCTGTTCGCCGCCGCGAAGGTGCCCGAGGACCGGATCCTGGTCGAGACCGACGCTCCCTACCTGGCGCCGCAGCCGATGCGGGGCAAGCGCAACCAGCCTGCCTTCGTGGTCGAGACGGCGCGGGCGATCGCCGAGGTGCGCGGCGTCTCCTACGAGGAGCTGGAGCGGACGGTGGAGGCGAACGCCCGAGCCCTCTTCGGCTGGTAGCGGTGGTCCGGCTCGGCCAGAACTTCCTCGCCGATCCCAACCTGCTGGAGGCGATCGTCCGCGATGCCGAACTGGGTCCCGACGACGTCGTGCTCGAGGTCGGCGCCGGCGAAGGGGTCTTGAGCGAGCGCCTCGCGGCCGCCGCCGGGCACCTGCACACGGTCGAGATCGACCGCGGCTTGGAGGAGCCGTTGGCGCCGATCGCCGCCCTGCCGAACGTCGACCTGCACTGGGGCGACGCGATGAAGCTCGACCTGGCGGCGCTGCGGCCGGGGCCCACCGCGATGGTCGCCAACCTGCCCTACTCGGTGGCGACGCCCCTGCTGCTGCGGACGATCGAGGAGCTGCCCTCGCTGCAGCGCTGGACGGTGATGGTGCAGCGGGAGATCGCCGACCGTCTGCGTGCCGCCCCCGGCAGCCGCACCTACGGGTCGCCGAGCGCGGTCGCCCAGCTCGCCTGCGAGGTGGAGATGCTGCGCGCCGTCGACCCCGCCGTCTTCAAGCCCCGCCCCCGTGTCGACTCGGCGATCCTGCGCCTGCGCCGCACCGGCCCCGGCGCCGACGCGGCGACGCGGGCTCTGATCCGCGCCGCCTTCGCCCACCGGCGCAAGTCCCTGGCGCGCTCGCTCGAGCACGCCGAGCCGGGTCGCCTCGCCGCCGTCCGGGCGGAGCTGGCCGAGCTGGGGCTGCCCGAAGATGCCCGCGCCGAGGCGCTGGCGCCGCAGCAGTTCGCCGCCCTCTCCGCGAAGCTCCGTGATTGAAACCTGACTCATGCTGATCCACGCCCCGGCCAAGCTCAACCTCTGCCTCTACCTGGGGGCGGCGCGCGAGGACGGCCTCCACGACCTCTGCTCGCTGTTCGAGCCGCTGGCGCTGGCGGACCTGATCGAGGTCACTCCGGCCGAGCGCGACGAAGTCGTCTGTCCGGGCGTTGAGGGCGAGAACCTGGCGGCGCGGGCACTGGCCGGGTTGCGCGAGCGCGGCTGGGAGCGCGAGCCGCTGCGGATCGAGATCGAGAAGCGGGTGCCGGTCGCCGCCGGCCTCGGCGGCGGCAGCGGCGACGCGGCGGCGGTCCTGCGCCTCGCCGCGGGCGAGGTCGCCGACCTGCCGGCGCTGGCGATGGAGCTCGGCGCCGACGTGCCCTCGCAGCTGCGGCCGTCGCTGGCCCTCGTCCGCGGCGCCGGCGAGATGATCGAGCCGCTGCCCGAGCCGGCTGAGCACGCCGCCGTCCTGCTCCCCGGAGGCGGCGGCCTCAGCACCGCGGCCGTCTTCGCCGAGGCCGACCGGCTCGGCCTCGGGCGCAGCTCCGCCGAGCTGGACGAGCTGGCGGCGCAGCTGCGGGCGCTCGCCGGCGCCGGCGCCTCACCGCTCTCCTATCCCGACCTGCTCGTCAACGACCTCGAGCCGGCGGCGCTCTCCCTGCGTCCCGACATCGGCGAGGCGCTGGAGGTGCTGCGCGCCGCCGGGGCGCCGAAGGCGATCCTCAGCGGCTCCGGACCGACCGCGGTCGGCCTCTTCCCGGACCTCGCCGCCGCCAAGGCCGCTGCCGAAGCGATCGACGGCGAGGAAGCGATCGTCTGCGCCGCCGGACACGCGAGACTCTCGCCATGAGACTGCCCGGGGAGGGAGACAGCGAGGGCGGCAAGAACCGCAAACGCCTGAAAATCGCGATCGCCGCCCTGGTCGTCGGCGCGATCTATTTCTTCATCAGCCGCCAGCTCGGCCACCTCGACCTGCAGGACCTGCTGGAAGAGCTCTCGGAGACGCTCGGCGCCTGGACCTACCTGATCGTCGCCTTCTTCGCCTTCGCCGAGACCGGTGCCTTCATCGGCCTTGTCGTCCCCGGGGAGACGACGATGTTGCTCGGCGGCGCCGTCGCCGGCCAGGGCGCGATCAACATCTACCTGCTGATCGCGATCGCCTGGTTCGCCGCCTGGCTCGGCGACACCACCAGCTTCTTCCTCGGCCGCCGGCTCGGCCGCGAGTTCGTCCTCAAGCACGGGCCGCGCTTCGGGATCAGCCACGAGCGCTTCGAGAAAGTCGAGGACTACTTCGGCCGCCACGGCGGCAAGACGATCTTCATCGGCCGCTGGATCAGCCTCGTCCGCGCCTTCGCCCCGTTCATCGCCGGCAGCTCCGGGATGGGCTACCGCGCCTTCGTCCCGTACAGCATCCTCGGCACCGGGCTCTGGGCCTCGCTCCACATCCTCATCGGCTACTTCTTCTCACGCAGCATCGAGACCGCCGGCCACTACGCCGCCCGCGGGGCCGCGGCGCTGGCGACCCTGATCGCCCTCATCGCCGGCACGATCTGGGTCGTCCGCCGCCTGCGGGAGCAGAAGAACCGCGATGCGGTGGTGCGCTGGATGGAGGGGCACGGCGCCACCCGCTGGCTGGTCGACCTGGCGCGGCGGCGCGAGCTGCGCTTCCTCTGGGACCGGGTCACCCCCGGCGGCACCTTCGGGCTCGAATTCACCTCGCTGATGGCGACGCTGGCGGTGGCGCTGTTCGTCTTCGTCGCCTACACGGTGATGATCGGCGACGACCCCGGGCCGACGCCGGGCGACGAAACCGCGATCGAAGTCGTCGAATATCTCCAGGCCGGGGCGCTGACCAGCGTCGCCAAGGTCATCTCCTTCCTCGGCTCGGCTGGCTTCACCTGGGCGCTGGCGCTGATCGGCGCGGCGCTGCTCGCCTGGCGCCGGCGCTGGACCGAGTTCTGGGTGCTGCTGGCCGGGATGACGATCACCCAAGTCGGGCTAGAGGCGCTTTCTGAGTCCGTCGACAGGCCGCCCCCACCGGAATCGCTGGCCGCCGCCCCGAGCTCCTCGTTCCCCAGCGGCCACGCCGCCCACTCGGTCATCTACCTCTGGCTGGCGGCGACGATCGTGCTGCGGCTGCGGCCAGGGATGGCGCGGGCGACGGCGGTGGTCGTCACCGGCATCGTCCTCACGGCGCTGATCGGGCTCTCGCGCGTTTACCTCGAGGTCCACTACCTCAGCGACGTCAGCGCCGGCTGGGCGCTGGGCGCCGCCGCCTTCTCCTTCTGCGCCGTCGTCGGGCTGGTCGTCTCGCAAGTGCGCCAAAATCCCCAGCAGTGACTCTCTACGCCCTGACCGACCTCGGTCACCAGTACCTGCTCTACGGGATCGCCGCCGTCGTCTGCCTGGCGATCTTCGTGACCCTGATCCTCTCGCCGGCGCTGAGCGCCTACGGGCGAATCTGGGAGAAGGCAGCGGCCGGTTTCCTCTCCCTCTTCGTGCTGGCCGGGCTGGTGATCGGCGGCGTCGTCATCGGCCTCGCGGTCGTCTACTACTACACCGACCTCACCGATCTCCTCGGTCTCTAGCGCGGTCCCGGGATAATGCCCGGGATGCCTGGCTCTGCATCCAGCGAGCGCGCCGGCCTGCTCGACGCCCTTTCCGAAGCCGTCGAGTCCGGCGCCGGCCTGCCCGCGGTGGCGCGGGCGGCGGCGCGGCTGCTCGACGCCAGCGTCGCCCTGATCGACCGCTCCAGTGCTGTGCTCGCGGTCGCCGGCGCCTCCTCCGACCAGGAGCAGAAGCTGCTCTCCGGGGGCGAGGGAGTGACGACCGTCGAGCTGCGGGTCGCCGATGCCGCGGTCGGCGAGCTGCGCTACCGGGCCAAGGAGGCGCCGGATCCCGTGATCGCGCGGATGGTGACGACGCTGCTGGCGCTGGAGCTGGAGCGCTCGCGCTCGCCCGAGTGGGAGAGCGAGGAGGCCGCCGGCGCTTTTGTGCGGGCGGTGCTGCGGCGCGAGGTGACCGATCGGCGCGACATCGTTGCCCAGGCCTCCGAGCTCGGCGCCGACCTCGACCGCGGCGCCGGCGTCGTCGTCCTGCGGGCGGCGCCGCGGGCGGCGCAGACGGGCGAGTGGCGGGAGCGGGTCCTGGTCCTGGCCCAGCGGGCGTTGCGGGCGCTTGCCCCCGGCTCGCTGGCGGCCAGTGACGGGGGGGAGGCGGCGGCGGAGATCGCGGCGATCGTCCCCGCCGAGGACGACGAGCGCCTGGCGCGGGCGGCGGCCGGACTCTCACGCGAGCTCGACGACAGCCTCTCCGGGTTCCACCTCACCGTCGGGCGCAGCCGCCGCTGTGCCGACCCCGTCGACCTTTACCGGGCCGGCAGCGAGGCGCACCTCGCGGTCAACGTCGGCGAGGCCGAGGGCCGGGGGTTGATCGCCTTCGAGGACACTGGCGCCTACCGGCTGCTGCTGCCGGCGATGAGCGAGGACCCGGGCGAGCTCGAACGCTTCTACGCCGAGACGGTCCAGCCGCTGGTCGCCTACGACGAGCAGTACGAGACCGAGCTCGTCGCCACCGTCGAGGCCTACCTCGACAACGACGGCAACGTCGCCGCCACCGCCAAACAGCTCTTCACCCACCGCCACACGATCCGCTACCGCCTGGAGCGCGTCCGCGAGCTCTGTGGCCACGACGTCAGCGCCACCGAAGGCCGCGAGAAGCTGGGCCTGGGCCTGAAGGCGATGCGGGTGCTGGGGATCGCGTCGCCGCGCGGCCCGGCGATGGAGCCCGGGGCGAAGGGTGGAAAAGTGGCCCGGGCGACGGAGGAATAGGAGGCGAGCCCTTAAGCTTTGTCTCCCTTTGGGGAGTGGTGTAATAGGCAACACTGGTCACTTTGGATGACCCATTCCCGGTTCGAGCCCGGGCTCCCCAGTGAAACTTTCCGTCTGCGGCGTTTGAGATGCTTCTCTCATGGCAGGGAGACCACTTAGCTATACGGAGGAACAGGCCAGGGAAGCGATCGCCAGCTCCTATTCTTGGGCTGAGAGCCTGCGCAAGCTCGGACTTTGTCCCAGCGGCGGGGCCTGGCGCGTGCTGAAGAAATACGCGGAGCTGTGGAACATCTCTACGGCTCACTTTGATCCTGCCCGTTGCATCGAGGGAAACCTCAGCTTGCCGGCGCGCCCGTTGGAGAAGGTGCTGGTCGAGAACTCCACCTACTCGCGACAGCATGTGAAGCGCCGGCTCCTCCAAGAGGGGTTGAAGGAGCCGGTGTGTGAGATGTGCGGCCAGGGCGAGATGTGGCACGGCCGGCCGATGGGAATGATCCTCGACCACATCAACGGAGTTCGGGACGACCACCGGCTCGAGAACCTGAGAATCGTCTGCCCGAACTGCGCCGCGACCTTAGACACTCACTGCGGGCGTAAGAACCGCGTGGAGAAAGCGAAGCGCTCCTGCCGTCGTTGTGGAGCCGCCTTTGTTCCGGGGCGTCCGCAGCAGCGCTACTGCTCTCGCGATTGCGGGATGCGGTGGGATCGAAAAGGGCTCCGGGGAAGGCCGAACCCATCTATAAGACGCACTGAGCGCCCGCCCTACGAGCAACTTCTCGCCGAGATCGAGGCGACGAGCTACTGCGCCGTCGGTCGCAAGTACGGCGTCTCCGACAACGCCGTCCGCAAGTGGGTCAGGTTCTACGAGCGGGAACGGGACAGAGAGGGTTCGGCCTGACCCGCCGCCCGGGCTGAGGCACCGAAGCTGAGGAGGCGGCCGCCGAAGGCGATCGCGCAGGCGGCGAACCAGGCCCAGCCGAGGGCGAGGCCACCGAGGACGTCGGTGAGCCAGTGGACGTCGAGGAGGACGCGGCTGAGGGCGACGGCGACGGCGATGCCGACGGCGGCGCCGGCTAGGGCCGGCCACGCCCGGCGTCCCCACCAGCGACCGGCGACGAGGGCGAAGGCGGCCCAGGAGGCGGCGGCGGTGGAGGTGTGGCCGCTCGGGAACGAGGGCCCCAGGGTCGCGGCGACGGCCTCGAGTTCAGGCCGGGCGCGGTCGACGAGCTCCTTGACGCCTGCCGTCAAGAGCTTGTCTCCGAGGATTACCGCGAGCAGGAACAGCACCACCCAGCGGCTGCGCGTGCGGGCGTACTCGACGCCGGCGACGATGACCGCGACGATGGTGACGGTCACCGTCTCCCCGAGGTAGGTGACAAGGGTGAGGGCGTCGTGCGTCCAGGGACCCGCGTGCTGGTCCCCCCACTCGGCAACGCTGCTGTCGATGCCGGCGAGGACGTCGGTGCTGCGGACGACGACCGCCAGCAGCGCAAGCACCAACCCGCCCACGAGGATCACCGCGAGCGCAAGGGTCAGCGCCAAGCCCGTCGCTCTCTCCGGATCGAGCCGTGCCGCTCTCGTCGCGCGTCGCCCAGTCGGCCCCGTGACGTGCTCGCCGGCCTCGCGCGCTACCTCGACGACCGACGTTGCCGTGTCGCCCCCGGGCCAGCGGCGGGTCAGAAAAGCGGCGCCGAGGCCGGCGAGCACGGAAATCAGCAGGAGGAGGAAAAACGGCATCAGGAAAAGGGATTACCCCGCTAATCCCAATGAACACCGCCATTGGTTAAACGAGCCGATGCATAATATCCGCGCCCCTCGGGGATAGACCGGGGCGTGACCGTCGAGGAGAGATCACACACGGCCCCGGCCCCTACTGGAGAGAAGTCCGGCGACCGCCACTCGGTCTCGCTCTTCGAGGCCCGCCCCGGCAGCCTGCCGGACCGCTTCGCCCGCAAGCTCGACTCGCGCCACCCCGCCCTCGTTTTCTTCTGTGCCCTGCTCGCCGGCTTCGTCGTGCTGGCCGTGGCCTCGATCGCGCTTGCCTTCATCGTCGTCCACGTCCTGGTCCCCAATAGCGGCCTGGGGCTGGAAGGCACGGACGAGAGCTTCAACGACACCCTCTACGAAAACCGCACCGGCTTCCTCACCACGCTCGCCGAAATCGGCTCGCAGGTCGGCGGCGCTCCGGTCCTGCCGATCATCGTCGCCGTCGTCGCCCTGGTCGCCGCCTTCAAGCGCCACTGGCTGATCGCCGCCTTTGCCGTCTTCGTCCTCACCGTCGAGTCCGCCACCTACCGCGTCACCTCGATCGCGGTCCCCCGCGACCGGCCCTCGGTTCCGCGACTGGAACAACTGGAAGCGGACGCCAGTTATCCCTCCGGCCACACTGCCGCCTCGATCGCCGTCTACTCCGGCCTCGTGCTGCTTCTGACCACGCGCTTTACCAGCAGCCTGAAGAAGGCGCTGGCCTGGACCGCGGCGATCCTTCTCACCACCTTCGTCGCGCTCTCACGCATGTACGAGGGGATGCACCACCCGCTCGACGTCGCCGGCGGCATCCTCGTCGGCATCGGCGCGATCCTGGTGCTGCTGTTCGCCTGCCGCGCGGCAGCGTCGGCGACGGAGAGGCGCTCGGCCCGATGAAGGTCGCGGTCGTAGCCCATGCGGGCAAGACGGTCGGCGGTGGGCTCCCGGAGCTGCGGCGCACGCTCGAGCGGGCCGGCGTCTCCGATCCGCTCTGGACCGAGGTGCCGAAGAGCAAGCGGGCGCCGGCCGCGGTCGAGCAGGCGCTGGAGGATGGCGCCGAGCTGATCCTCGCCTGGGGCGGCGACGGGATGGTCCGCCGCTGCGTCAACGCGCTCGAGGACAGCCAGGTCCCGCTCGCGATCGTCCCCGCCGGGACCTCGAACCTCTTCGCCACCCATCTCGGGATCGAAACGGACATCGACCAGGCGGTCGAGGTTGCGCTGCGCGGCAAGCGTCGCAAGCTAGACGTCGGCCGCTTCGACGACGAGCGCTTCGCGGTGATGGCCGGCGCCGGCTTCGACGCGGCGATGATCAGGGGTGCCGACGACCTCAAGGACCGCCTCGGCCGCGCCGCCTACGTCGTCAGCGGGGCGTCGCAGCTCGACAGCGAGAGCTTCGAGGCGAAGATCAAGGTCGACGGGACCCGCTGGTACAAGGGCCCGGCCAGCTGCATCCTCGTCGGCAACGTCGGTGAGCTCTTCGGCGGCATCGAGGTCTTCGCCGACGCCGAGCCCGACGACGGCAAGCTCGAGGTCGGCGTCCTCACCTCCGAGGGCCCTGTCCAGCTGGTGCGGGCGGCGGCGCGGACCGCTGTCGGCAGCGCCGAGAAGTCGCCCTTCGTCCGGGTCACCAAGGCCGAGTCGGTACGGGTGAAGCTGGACCGCAAGGTCCGCTACGAGCTCGACGGCGGCGATCGCAAGAAGGTCAAGAGCTTCAAGGTCGAGATCGAACCCAAGGCGATCACGGTGTGCGTGCCATGAACGCGGTCAAGGACATGGCGAAGAGCCACGGCGAGGAACTCGCACACGCGAAAACGCTCGGCTGGCTGGCGCGGGCGGGCCTCGTCGCCCGCGGCGTCGTCTACGGGATCATCGGCATCCTGGCGCTGAAGCTGGCGCTCGGCGACGGCGGCAAGGCGACCGATCAGGAAGGGGCGCTGCAGACGATCGCCCACCAGTCGTTCGGCAAGGCGCTGCTCCTCCTCGTTGCGATCGGGCTGGGCGGGTATGCGCTCTGGAGGCTGATCCGCGCGGCCGTCGGCCACGGTGCCGAACAGACCGACAGCGGCTTCGACCGCATCTCCGCGCTGGACAGCGGCATCGCCTACGGGCTCCTCTGTGTGGCGGCGATCGGAATCCTCACCTCATCCGGCGGCGGTGGGGGGTCGACGAAGGAAACGACCGGCGGCATCCTCGAATGGCCGGCAGGTCAGCTTCTGGTCGGCGCCGCCGGTGCGATCCTGATCGGCGTCGCCCTCTACCAGGCCTACAAGGGCCTGTCGCGGAAGTTCCTCGAGGACGCGAAAACCGGCGAAATGAACGAGAGCGTGGAGAAGGGCTATACCGCCCTCGGCGTCTTCGGCCACGTCGCCCGCGCGGTTGTCTTCGCCTTGGTCGGCTACGGCCTGCTCAAGGCCGCACTCGACTACAACCCGAAGGAGGCGGTCGGGCTCGACGGCGCCCTGCGCGAACTCGCGCATGCCTCCTATGGCCCCGCCCTGCTGGGCCTCGCCGCCGCCGGGCTGATCGGGTTCGGCGCGTACTCGATCGTCGACTCCCGTTACCGCAAGGTCTGACCTGCAGCCCCCCTCCAAGCCGTCCGCAGCGGGAATTAGCTTCTTCGCCATGGAGATCGGAGGAGCGTCGCTTGATCCTGAAGTCCGCGAGGGCCTGAGCCGCAGCTGGAAGGCGCTGATGTTCGTCGGCATCGCCGCGATCGTGCTCGGCTGCGTCGCGATCCTGGTGCCGGCGGTGGCCTCGGTCGGGACGGCGATCTTCATCGGCTGGCTGCTCCTCTTCGTCGGCGTGATCCTCGTCGCGGCGGCGTTCTCGGCGCACTCGATCGGGACCCTGGTGCTGCGGCTGATCTGGGCGATCCTGACCGTGATCGTCGGCCTCTGGCTGATCGTCGAACCGCACAACGGGACGCTGACGCTGACCCTGGTGCTCGGCATCTACTTCCTCTTCATGGGCCTGACCCGGACCACGATCGCCGTCATCTCCCGCGGTCAGCCCAACGCCGGCCTGCTCGGCCTCAGCGGCGTCGCCGGAATCCTGATCGGCGTCCTCATCCTCGCCAAGTGGCCCGACTCGGCCGACTGGGCGATCGGCCTGCTCGTCGGCATTGACCTGATCTTCGCCGGCTGGACGCTGACCTCGGTCGGCCTGCTTGGGCGCGACCTGTCGCGCGCCCGCTGAGCCCGCACCGCCCAGCTGAAGCGAAATATTCTCTAGGGGTGAGTTCGCCTCTGGTTCTCGTGATGGCGGCGGGCGAGGGCACGCGCATGCGTTCCTCGACGCCGAAGATGCTGCATCCCGTCTGCGGCCGGCCGATGGTGGCCTGGCCGATCGTCGCCGCGCGCGAGGCCGGCGCCGGCCGGGTTGCGGCGATCGTCTCGCCCGGCCGCGACCTCTCGGCCGGTCTGCCCGAGGGCGTCGAGACGGTTGAGCAGCCGACCGCCGACGGCACCGGCGGCGCGATCCGCGCCGCCCTGCCGCTGATCGAAGAGAGCGAGACGGTGCTGATCCTCTCCGGCGATGTACCGCTGATCTCGGCCACGGTGATCAAGGACTTCCTCGATGCCCACGCCTCCAGCGAGGCAGCGGC
>DASTYZ010000056.1:0-10712 GCA_035764545.1 Solirubrobacterales bacterium
CGATCGACACCTTGATCGGATGCACCAAGAGCCGGAAGAGCGCGAGCCAGTCCGCCGGTGGGCCTGGCGTCTCCCATTCCGGCGGCCGCTCCTTCGGCAGCGCCGCGAACTCGGAGCCTTCGGGTTTGGTCAACTTCCCGGCCCCGGGACCATGCCTCGGAACTGCAGGCGGCGAAGGTGGTAGAGAATCTGACCCAGAGCGCCATCCCCTAGTCCGAGGTCAGCCGCGAGATCCTCCGGCGCCAGGGATCTGCCGGGGTTCTCCTCAAAGAGCTTCCATAGCTGACGTCGGATCGGATTGACCAACTCCAGTTCTCGATCAAGGGCCATCTTCGGCCTCTTCCTCGCTGACGAAGCGCTCGTGCAACGCTGCCGCCTCCCCCATCGGCACCCCGATCGCCCGGAAAATGAAGACGGCGGAATTGAAATCCAGATCTCCTTCGCCAGCTTCGACGGATTTCAAGTTCTCGACGTCCATCTGGGCACGCTCCGCGACGGTCTCAGGGGTGAGGTTGCGGTCTTCCCGTAGCGTCACCACCGTCCGGCCGAGCGCTTTCTGATCGCCTACAGGCTGAGTCGGATCGCCGTTCATCGTTCCATCCTTTTTGCAGCGGCTACCCGCTGGACGAACGCCGCAGACGACCAGTCGGCGACCACGACGTTCGCCCAGCGGGTAAGCGTCTCACCGCGATGGCCGTCATTGGAGTTCATGCTGTGGGCGCCGCGATTGCCGAGGTAACGGGAGCCGGATGGCCGTCGCTAGACGAGGGAGAACCCATCCGGCCCCCGACTTCGGGATGCGCTCGCGGCGCGGTAGGTCGCGAGCGATTCGGGGTGGCGATCCCCACCGGGAGGACGCGGAGGAAGACGATGATCGCTGCCATTAACGAGGCGGCTCCGGCGACCGCGAAGGCCCCGCCCGCGCCAGCCACCGCGGTGACGAGGCCGGAAATTGCCAGCCCGACAGCGACTCCCGTCTGCATCATGGCCTCGCTCCCGGCGAGGACCCTGCTCCTGATGGAGTCGGGCGTGACACGCTGAATCACCGAAGTCTGCGTCACCTCCCATAACCCGTCCCCGCTTCCGGCGGCAGCCATTCCTATAAGCGCCAGGACGAAGAGGGGCGCGAAGCTCACCGTCAGAAATCCGAGCCCAAGGGCCAGCCCGGCGGCTGCTAGAAGGGCCGTGTGCCGGTGTATGCCACCGATCCGCTCTGCCAGAGTCGCTCCCGCGAGGGCGCCCAATCCCCAAAGAGCGACCAGGGCCGCGTAGCCGAGCGACCCGACTCCAAACTCCGAAGCCAGGACGATCTCGGCGGGATAGCTGACACCGACTCCGATGAAGATCAACATGTAGGCCGCGCTCACGGGGCGGAGCAGCGGATGCCGCCGGAGAAAGCCGAAGCCCTCCACCAGCTGCCCTTTCCTCGCGGTGGTCCGCGTTGGGCGAAAGTCCCCCCGGACCGAGAGGATCAAGGCGGTGGAGATGAGGAAGGTGATCGTGTTCAGCACGAAGACCCAGGAACCGCTCCCCGAGGTGAGGATGATGCCGGCGAGCGCGGTGCCGACCAGGGCACCGGCGGTGCCTGCCTTGGCCAGCGAGCCGTTTGCCTGCTCCAGCAGGGCGTCGGGCACGAGCTTCGGAAGCGCGGCGGAGGTCGCCGGCACCAATGGGGCCGACGCCGCCGAGGCCACTAGACGAAGTCCGAGGAGGGCGGCAGGGGAGCCGGCGACCGCCATGCCAAGGAAGGTGACCGCCCCGGCCAGCTCGGACACGACCATGATTTTCCTCCGGTCGAAGCGGTCACCTAGAAAACCGGCGACCGGGCTCAAAACCGCCGGAACCGAGAATGATGCAAGCGCCGCCGCCGCCACCCAGAGGGGAGAACCCGTTGCTTCGTAGAGGACGGCGGAGAGCGCCCAGAAGGCTGCGTTGCCGCCGGAGTACGTGATGCCGCGCGCTAGGGCAAGGCGCCGAATCGCCACCCGCGGTGGGGTCGGATAGAGCCAAATATCGGTGGTCGTCATTGAAGCCAGCGGTCCGTGCCTTCAGTCGAAAAAGTCGATTGCTCTCAGCGCGCTTGATCGTTCAGCGCTGGGCAGTTTCGACGCTGGCCGGAGGTTTTTCAAACGCAATAGCGTCCAAAAATCGGGTTCGGCTAGGAAGCCTCTCCGAGGTCGCCCCAGAGCGGCAGAGTTCGCAGCGGCGGACTCTGGAATCCGCCGACGAAGAAGGTGAAGTTGGAACCCCCTCTCCTCTTTCTCATGCGGCGATCCGCCTCGGTGCCGAGAAGTTCAAGACCCTGCGAGCAGTTCCGGAGGATGAGGGAGGCTTGCCTAAACCCGATCTCGTCGAGGAGGAGCGTCCCCCAGGTCAGGTGTCGGTCGACGCGGACGTTGAATGTGCCGGCCTTAACGGCGCCGAATACCAATTCACACAGCTTCCGGTAGCTCTCCCAGCTTGCTCCGGACCGCTGCGACTTGGGGATGATCGCCCAAGCCTCGTCCGGCGAGACGGCAGGGGAGGTGGCCCTATAAAAGACCTCCCGGGATCCCCGGCGGGATCCCCCGGTTTTGACGTCGACCTGGGTCGCCCAACCCAATTCGACGAGGAGCTTGCAGCGACGATCGTAGGTCTGCTTGGTTGCTTGAGCGATCTTCTGCTCCATCCGGCTTGGGCTCATCGGTTCCTCGTTGAGCGCCCTCACCATTTCTAGATTGATCGGATCGCCGAAGACCTTGGCGAGGCGGATCGTCCAGGGAATGCGGGTATTCAGCGGCAGCGTTGACGGTGGGAGGATCGGCTCGACGTCGCCACCGTCAACCGCGGACTCAAATCCGGCGAGTGCGACGATCAGCAGAATGGGCGGTTTTTTTCGCTCCTCCGCGAGTCGAGCTTTTGCGTCGATCTGCTCGTGCTCGAGTAAGGAGAAGCAGTCCCCGAGAAGGTCGAGGCCATCCTTCCACCCGGGCTCGTCGAGGGTCATCGCGGGGAAGAGGGAGAGCACTTGCTCTTGGCGACGGTCCAGCGTCCCGCCCTCGGCCGCCATCGCCCACCTCTCGCTCAGTTGCTGCATGAGCTGGAGCGTGAAGGCGTCGCGAATCGAGAGCGGGATTTCCGCCCAGGTCTCCTCGTCGATAACAGCAAGTTCGGCCGTCCTGTAGACAAACCCAGGTCGGCCCGGGCCGTCGGTGCGCTTCCGCACCCGGCGAAGCCAGCCCCACTTGTACAGAACCTCAAAATGCTTTCTGACGCTTTCCTTGCTCGGTCCTCCGATCTCCTCAAAAAACTGCGTCGGGCTCATTTCCCGCATGTAGAGCTCGGTGAGGATCGTCAAGCGCAGGGAATCCGCATACACGACCCCTAGCCGCACCAATCGCGACCTGGCTGAGCTGATTCGGACGCGACTGGTTCGTGATCGCGGTGGAGAAACTGACTGGTCTCTTGCAGTTGAACGCATGAGTACTCATTAGTTACCAGAGAACTCCTGCGTCCGGACACAGCTTTGGATCGCTGCCTCATGGTTCTTTGGTCCGCATAAGGGCCAAAAAGGAGGAGGTGAGAACTATGAAGATGGCAGCGATGGCTACGGCTGTGCCGGTAGCCCGGATTCACAAGTCCGGCTGAGGCACGAAGCCAAATGCCGCCGCCTCCGGCTCTGAGCCGGGGGTGGCGGCACCCCCGGCCAGGCAGGCGCTCTCGTAGGCTCTAATTACGGAATGAAGTTGAGGCGGTGAAGGTTCACTTGCTGTGGGTCGTGGCCGCGACGATCGACCGGAGGGCGATTGTGGAAAAGTTCGACCAAGGTGCGAGGCTGGCTTACGAAGCGATCGCCCCCGTCTACGACGACTTCACCGCGAACCACAACTTTGAGTTGTGGATCGGAAATCTGCTCCCAGCCGTCGAAGCCCACGATATTCCTTGCCGCCGGTTGCTCGACGTGGCTTGCGGCACCGGCAAGAGCTTTCTTCCCATGCTCGAGCGGGGCTGGATGGTCACGGGGTGCGACATCGCACCGGCGATGCTGGCGAGGGCAGACGCGAAGGTCGAAGCCGATGATCCGGTTGATCTGGCAGTGGCCGATATGCGCGAGCTGCCGCAGTTTGGCGAGTTCGGACTCGTGTGGTGCTTGACCGACGCGCTCAATTATCTCCTGACCGAGCAGGAACTAGATGCGGCTATGGCTGGCATGGTTCGGAACCTCCACGCGGAGGGCGCAATCGTCTTCGACCTCAACACGCTCTACGCCTACCGGACCTTCTTCGCTGAGGACGTTGAAGTCGACGGCGCTGCCGGGCGAATGATCTGGAAGGGGATGGGCAGCCCGACTGCTTCGCCCGGCTCGGTGGCGGAGGCGAGATTTGTCTTAGAGGCCGCCCCGAAGCCGGACGACGCGCCAGTGCCGGCGGCAATCCACCGGCAGCGCCATTTTCCCGAACCGACGGTGCTTGCTGCTCTGGAGCGGGCTGGCGCAGAATGCGTCGACCTCTTCGGAATCAACTATGACGCGGCACTGAAGCAGCCGATGAATGAAGATCGGCATACGAAGGCGGTCTACGTCGCGAAGAAGGTGTGACAGGGATTGCCCCTCTGGGGCCGCACCTCTTTCCTGCAGCTCACCGCTCTCTCATTTTCTCGATGACCTGGCTGGCGTCGAACTCACGCTGCTCACCACTATCCATCTCGCGTAGCTGGGCGCTGCCGTCGCCGTCGAGGATGAGGACACGGCGGGCGCCGATCCGGTCGGCGTGCTTGAGCTGGCTTCTGAGGGCGCGGCCAACGAGATCAACCTCGGCTGATATGCCTGCATGGCGCAGCTCGGCGGCCAGCCTCATCGCCCGCTCGTTCTGGCTCGGATCGGCCACGGCGATGAAGGCGTCCCGGCCCGCTGCAGGCACCTCTTCGTCCAGCGCCAGGAGGATGCGCTCGATCCCGGCGGCGAAGCCCACGGCCGGGGTCGGGGCGCCGCCGAGCTGCTCGATCAGGCCGTCGTAGCGGCCACCGCCGCCGATCTCCGACTGCGCCCCGAGCCGGTCGCAGACGAAGGAGAAGATCGTGCGGCTGTAGTAGTCGAGGCCGCGGACCAGGGTCGGGTCGACGACATAGGCGATCCCGGCGGCGTCGAGCAGGGACTTCACCTCGGCGAAGTGCTCGGCGTCCTCGTCCTCGAGCGCGCCGACGATGGTCGGCGCGCTCGCCATCACCGCCCGCGTCCCCTCGTGGTCGGAGTCGAAGGCGCGCAGTGGGTTGAGGTCGATCCGCTCGCGCACGTCCGCTGAAAGGTCGCCTTCGTGCGCCCGCAGATGCGCCTTCAGTGCGTCCAGGTACTCACGCCTTGAATCGAGCGAGCCGAGGCTTCCCAGCCGAAGCTCCACCCCGGGCACGCCGAGCTCGGCGAGGAGATCGCCGAGGAGCATGATCGCCTCGGCGTCGGCGAGCGGCGAATCGGCGCCGATGCACTCGATCCCGAGTTGGTGGAACTGGCGGTAGCGACCGGCCTGCGGGCGCTCGTGGCGGAAGAAGGGGCCGAGGTAGGAGAGCTTGACCGGCTGCGCCAGTTTGTGCATCCCGTGCTCGAGGTAGGCGCGGCAGATCGGCGCCGTTCCCTCGGGCCGCAGGGTCAGGCTCCGTGCGCCTTTGTCCTCGAAGGTGAACATCTCCTTGCGGACGATGTCCGTCGACTTGCCGACCCCGCGTTCGAACAGCGCCGTGTCCTCGAAGGCCGGGGTGGCGATCGGCTCGTAGCCGGCGCGGGCGAATATCTCTGCCGCCGCGCGCTCCAGGCGCGCCCGCGCCCGCCCCTGGCCGGGGAGGACGTCGAACGTTCCACGGGGTGCCTGAAACCTGCTCGCCATCCCCGGCGACCCTAGTTCAACTTCCGCAATCCGTCGTACCGGGCTTGATTTTCTCTGAACTCCATACGAACATGCGTTCGTATGGAGTTCGCTTGTGCGTTATCCGACTGGCTTGACCATCACCGTGATCCCCTCGGGGCTTCCGAAAGAACTGAGATAGCGGTCCGGCAGCTTGAGGCGCTCGGAGCCGGTGTCGAGTCCGATTCCAGCGGAGAGATCTTCTTCATCGTCGATGGCCTGCGCGGGCTCTATGGAGGCAACTCAGCGGGGGTTGTCCAAGCCGCCGAGCGAGCCGTGGGGGAGGGCTGGCGAATCGGGCTCGGCTGCACCCGACTCGGTGCCTTTATTCACGCCGGCCGATGGCCGCAGCCGGTTCCAGTTTCGGCGCTGCGAAGGCGGCTGGGGATTTCCGAGCGTGAGGCCGACGAGTTTGTAGACGCGCTTGAGCGTCTTGGGATAACAACTCTTCAGGCCCTATCTCGCCTTCCAGCAGACAAGGTTGCGGATCGCTTCGGACCGCTTGGGTCACGAGCGCAAAGGATCTGCTTCGGAGAAGAAGGTCCGCTTCGTCCCCGTGCGCCTCACGAGGAGTTGGTGGAGGAGATAGAGCTGCCGGAGGAGTCGGCGGGTCTTCAGCTCAACCGGGCGCTAGAACTGCTCGTTGATCGACTCTTGGCTGCGCCACGCCGAAAAGGCCGAACCATTCTCGGTCTGCGATTCGGCGCCCGTTTCGCAAGTGGTGGCAGTTGGGCTATCGAGCAGGGGCTAGGCCAGCCAACGGCTTCAGCCCGAGTGCTCTACAGCCTGCTCGCACTGCGACTAGGGGAGTTGCCGCAGCCGGCAACGGCTCTGCGCCTGCGGGCAATCGGCCTTGGTTCAGTCGCCATAGACCAGCTGGACCTAGTTGGCGGAGATCGACGGGATCGGCTCCGAGCGGCTCTCCGCGAGCTGGGGGCGACGCAGGGCTCCGAGGCGCTGCTGAAGATCCTTCCGGTCGACAATGAATCTCGGGTGCCCGAGCGCCGGGCTGTGCTGACCCCCCACCCGGGACTCTGATGCCGTCGCCGCGCTTGGTTCGTCGTTTATATGCCCCCCAGCGGGTGAAGGTTCAGACCGATCCTCGGGGGGCACCGATAGCCGTCGAGGGGATCGCGGTCGAGGCCGTCCGCGAGGAGTGGCTGGTCGAGGATCGCTGGTGGACGCCGCAGCCGCTGCGGCGCCACTACTTCGACCTGGCGCTCTGCGACGGCCGCGCTCTCACCGTCTTTCGCACCGCTCGCGCACAGCGCTGGTACAGGCAGCGAGCGTAGGGGGGGCTGCTTTGTACGTCGAGCTGCACGCCCACTCCGCCTTCTCCTTCCTCGACGGCGCCTCGTCTCCGATGGAGCTGGCCGCCGCCGCGGCCGCCCAGGGATATCCCGCCTTCGCCCTCACCGACCACGACGGCGTCTGGGGCTCGATGGAGTTCGCCCACGCCTGCAAGGGCTTCGGCATCCGCCCGATAACCGGCGCCGAGCTGACGGTGCGGGAGGGACAGCGCGACCTCCACGTCACCTTGCTGGTCGAGGACGAAGCGGGGTACCGGAACCTCTGCCGGCTGCTCACCGCTGCCCACTCCCACACTCGCGACAACACGACCCGCTCCCAGACACAACCGTGGGCGACGCTCGAGCAGGTCGAGGAGTACGCGGAGGGGCTGGTCTGCCTCTCGGGGTGCGCCCGGGACGGGGCCTCAGCCGGAGCCTTTG
This sequence comes from Solirubrobacterales bacterium, assembly GCA_035764545.1. GTDB lineage: Bacteria > Actinomycetota > Thermoleophilia > Solirubrobacterales > 70-9 > VAYN01. The sequence continues at coordinate 7,604 of DASTYZ010000056.1, forward strand.
AACGCGGCGACACCGCTGAGGGGGAGCGGCTCGCCCGCCGGCTCCTCGCCGCCTTCGGCCGTGACCGCTTCCGGATCGAGCTGCAGCGGCCCTACTGGCGCCGCGACCGCGCCCGCAACCGCTGGCTGGCGCTGCTCGCAGAGCGACTCGAGATCCCCTGCATCGCCACCGGCAACGTCCACTCCCACGATCGCCGCCGGGCGCCGCTCCAGGATGCGCTGGTCGCGATCGGCCTCTGCGAGACGCTGGAGGAGTCCGAGCCCCGCCGCCGCGGCAACTCGACTTCCGCCCTCACCTCGCCCGGGGCGATGGCCGCTCGCTTCGCCGAATACCCCCAGGCGGTCACCGAGACCGAGCGGATCGCCGAGCGGCTGCGCTTCGACCTCACCGAGCAGCTCGGCTACCGCTATCCCGGCAGCGAGGACCCGGGGGCCGACGCCGAGCTCGCCCGCGTCTGCAACCACCACCTCGGCGAGCGCTACAGCGGCAACGCCCGCCTGCTCGAGGCGCAGTGGCGGCTGGAGGAGGAGCTGGCGATCATCCGCAAGCTCGGCCTCTCGGGCTTCTTCCTCCTCCACCGCGACCTGCTCGAGCTGGCCCGCGAGGTCGCCGCCGAGGTGCGCGGCCCGGAGTCGGCCCGCGCCGTGCTGCCGCCGGGCCGGGGCCGCGGCTCCAGCGTCAGCTCGATCGTCTGTTACCTGACCGGCCTCTCCCACGTCGACCCGGTCGAGGCCGACCTCTTCTCCGGCCGCTTCCTCAACGAGGAAACGACCTCGATGCCGGACATCGACCTCGATTTTCCGCGCGACATCCGCGAGGTCCTGATCCCGCGCATCCACGAGCGCTACGGCCACGAGCACTCGGCGCTGGTCGCCGCCTTCCCGACCTACCGGCCGAAGGGGGCGGTTCGCGACCTCGGCAAGGCGCTGGGACTGCCGCCGGTGGAGATCGACAAAGTGGCGAAGACGGTCGGCTTCCACGAGCGGACTGCCGCCGAGATCGAGCGCGACCTCCTCGCCTCCCTTGGACCTGAGCGGGCGAAGGAGCCGCGCTGGCGGGTGCTGCTCGAGCTTGCCGACGAGATCATGGGCCTGCCCCGCCACTCCTCCCAGCACCCCGGTGGGATGGTGATCTCGACCCGGCCGCTGGTCGACGTCTGCCCGGTGGTGCCGGCGGCGATGGCGGGGCGGCAGACCGTCCAGTGGGACAAGGACTCCTGCGCCGACGCCGGCTTCCTCAAGATCGACCTGCTGGGCTTGGGGATGCTCTCGGCGGTCGAGCGCTGCGTCGAGGAGATCGGCCGGGCGCGCGGCGAGCGGCTCGACCTCTCGCGCATCCCGCTCGACGACGAGGAGGTCTACGAGTCGATTCGCGCCGCCGACACCACCGGCGTCTTCCAGATCGAGAGCCGGGCGCAGATGCAGATGCTGCCGCGGACCCAGCCGCGCGACCTCGACGACGTCGTCGTCCAGGTGGCGCTGGTGCGGCCGGGGCCGATCCAGGGCGGCGCCATCCATCCCTATATCGAGAGGAGAAAGCTGCGGCGCGAGAACCCGGAGTTCGCGATCCCCTACGAGCACCCCCTGCTGGAGCCGGTGCTGGAGGAGACGCTGGGGACGATCGTCTTCCAAGAGCAGGTAATAGAGGTGGCGATGGCGCTTTCCGGCTTTTCCTCCTCCGAGGCGGAGGGGTTGCGCCGGGCGATGAGCCGCAAGCGCTCGGAGCAGGCGATCGCCGAGCACCGCCGCCGCTTCCTCGCCGGGGCGGCCGCCAACGGCGTCTCCGAGGAAGTCGCCGAGCGGGTCTGGAACCAGATCCAGGGCTTCTCCGGCTTCGGCTTTCCGAAGGCCCATTCGGCCGCCTTCGGCCTGCTCGCCTACCAGTCGGCCTGGCTGCGACTCCACTACGGCCCCGAGTTCCTCTGCTCGCTGCTGAACGAGCAGCCGATGGGCTTCTACCCGCCGGACTCGCTGGTCCACGAGGCCCAGCGCCGCGGCATTCGCGTCGCTCCCCCCAGCGCGAACCGCAGCAAGGTGCTCTGCCACGTCGAATCCCCGCGCGCCGAAGACGACGTTCGCGGCGGGCTGGTGGTGCGGGTCGGCCTCGGCTACGTGAAGGGGGTGAAGAAGGAGGAGATGGAGGCGCTCGTCGCCGAGCGCGAGCGGGGCGGTCCCTACGAGGGGATCGCCGAGCTCGCCTCCCGCTCAGGCGCCGGGCTCCCGAGCCTGGAACGGCTCGCCTGGGCCGGCGCGCTCGACGGCATCCCGGCCGGTTCGGGAGCCGAGCGCCGCGAGGCGCTGTGGCGCGTCGGCGTCGCCGCTGCCGGCAGACTTACCGGCAGCGGCACCCAGCTGGCGCTGCCGATGGAGCCGCCGCGACCGCCCGAGCTGGAGCCGCTGGGCGAATGGGGGAAGCTGATCGCCGACTACCGCTCGACCGGGATGACGGTCGAGAAGCACCCGATGAAGCTGCTCCGTCCCGGCCTCGACCCGAAGCTGGTCCGCAGCAGCGACCTGGCCGGGATCGACCACGGCGCCAGCGTCGAGATCGCCGGCATGGTCACCGCCCGCCAGCGCCCCGAGACCGCCAACGGCATCACCTTCCTGCTGCTCGAGGACGAGCGCGGCTCGGTCAACCTGATCGTGCCGCCGCCGGTCTACGACCGCCACCGCCCCCTGGTCCGCGCCGCGCCGCTGCTCCGCGCCCGCGGCAGGCTCGAGCGGCGGGAAGGGACGATCAACGTCGTCGTCGCCAGTTTGGAGTCCCTAGAGCCCAACGGGCAAAACGCTGACGCCACCCGAGGCAGACCTCGGGTCCGACCTCGCGAGCGCGCGGTGGCCGAACTCCGCGCGGTGACGCCCGCTGGACACAGCTTCGGCAGGCGCGGGTAGGGGGCCTCGCGGCGCCCCTCCCAGACCTCGCGCGCGAAGCCATATTTTTCTAAAAACTGCTGTGTTATGTCGTCTTCAAGCGGGTAGAAGTCGAAGGTTCAACTCGGGCTGAGTGGGCAGTCCAAGGCAGCCCGGCCGACGTCCGATTTTTCCCGCCGGAGGCAGCATGGGGAGTTCAGCACCAGCAAAAGGGGGGGCCACTTTTGAGGTTTCCTGCT
>DASTYZ010000057.1:0-2177 GCA_035764545.1 Solirubrobacterales bacterium
GCTCGGCAAAGAAAGACAGGTACGTCTCCCGAATCTCCTTCGCCCTCATGTTAGGAAGCCTAAATATTTGTCCGATCGGACACCTGTCCGGTCAGGCACGGGAAGGCGCCTGCTCCGAAATGTTTGCCCTTACAGACACCCTCACGGGTGCGTTTCAAGGGGACCTGATGTTCGTTCGACGTTGTCGAAGGAGGCAAATATGAAGCTGCGCATGATGCTTGTGATGGGACTCGCGGTGTTCTCGCTGGGGCTGCTGCCCGGGGCGGGCATGGCCGACGGGCCGGACTACACCCCGGAAGGCCCCAAATACCAGCCGGATCACCCAACCACGCCGCAGGGGCCGAAGTCGGCGCCCAAAGGCAAGGCCTACGGCTACTACTGCCGTGGCCAGAGCAAGAAACACGTCAAAGGCGAGAAAGGCACCGCCTTCAGCCGCTGCGTGAAAGCGATGGCTCAGGCTGACAAGAACGACGACCTGACGGCGCGCAAAGCGTGCAAGACGCTGAGCAAGAAGCACGTCAAAGGCGTGAAGGGGACTCCCTTCAGCAACTGCGTCAAAGGCGTCAACCAGATGCGTCGGGAAGAGAACGCGACGGTGACGACCAGCTCGGTCGCCTGACCTAGTTCTTTGACCTAAGCGGCGATGGTGCCGTGGCCGACGATCCGATCGCCGGTCATCAGCACCGCCGTCTGGCCCGGGGCCACGCCAGGGAAGGCCTCGCCCAGATTTACACCCAGGGAGGGATGCCGCCCGATCCCCGCCGCCGCCGAGACGGTGGCGGGGAGGGCGCGCGAGCGGTAGCGCAGCTTCACCGCGTCGACCGCATCGCCATCGCGGTGGAGGACCACGTCGCGGAGGCGGACGCTGCGCTTCTCCAGCTCGGCGCGGGTGCCGACGGTGACCGTGTTGGCGGCCGCGTCGGTGGCGAGCACGTAGAGGGCCTCGGGAGCCGAGACGCCGATGCCGCGACGCTGGCCGACGGTGTAGTCGTGGTGGCCGCGGTGGCGACCGAGGGTGCGACCGGCCGAATCGACGATCGCCCCATCGCGCTCGCGCAAGCCGCCGTGGCGGCGGAGGAACCCGCGCTTGCCCTGGCCGGCGAGGAAGCAGAGGTCCTGGCTCTCGGCCTTGCGGGCGACGGCGAGGCCGTGCCGGGCGGCGATCTCCCGCACCTCGGGCTTGGTCAGCTCGGTCAGCGGAAAGCAGAGGCGGCCGAGCAGCTCCGGCGGTAGCGCCGCCAGCATGTAGCTCTGGTCCTTTGCCTTGTCGGCGGCGGCGGCGAGCAGCGGCCCATCGCCGTCCTCGACGATCCGCGCGTAGTGGCCGGTCAGCAGCCGCTCCGCCCCAACCCGCTCGGCGAGGTCGATCATCGCCGCGAGGCGAACCTCGCCGTTACAGAGGATGCAGGGGTTCGGAGTGGTGCCCTCCGTGTAGCCGCCGATAAAGCGATCGACAACCCGGCGGCGGAAGTCCTCCTCGAGGTCGAGGGTGAAGTGCGGCATTCCGAGCTGGTGGGCGAGCCCCCGCGCCCCGAGGACCGCCTCGGGCGAGCAGCAGGCCTTGGCGCCATCGGTGTCGGGGTCGCTCCAGAGCTTGACCGTGATCCCGATCACCTCGGCGCCTTCCTCGCGGGCCAGGAGGGCGGCGACAGCGCTGTCGACGCCGCCGGACATGGCTACGGCTACGCGGCGCTCGGCTGACTTCGAAGAGGAGATCAATGACAAGGAGGAAGACGCAACGCCTTGGAGGGCGCGATGGAGGGCGTCAGTGGCGAGTTGGGCGGCGTGGCGCTTGGCGGGAGTGAGACCGCCGATGGCGGTGTCGACGGTGTCGATGTCGAGAAGCGCGGCGTCGAGGACGGGGGCGCCATCGATCGTCTCTGCGACAGCAGCGGTAGCCGCCTTGGTGGCCCCGCAGCCCTCAGCGTCGAACGTGGGGTTTTTGATCCGCCCATCCACGACGGTGAATGAGATCCGCGACAGATCTCCACAAGCAGCCCCACCCGCAGCACCCGTAAAGGCCCCATCGACAACCGGCCCCCGCCGGCTCTCATCCGCCAGATAGTGCTCGAAGAGCTCTCGTTCCACGCTCCGAAGGGTAAAGCGCCCACGTCCCTCCCACCCCAACCGCGCTCACAGGGCCGTCACCCACACCTACTTGGCATGTGGGTGTGGGT
>DASTYZ010000058.1:0-3574 GCA_035764545.1 Solirubrobacterales bacterium
CTCGTCGAAGGTGCCGACGAAGGTGCGGTCGCCGCGCTCGAGCAGCTGGAGCTGCTCGTCCTCGGCGACCTCCTGGCTGAAGCGCACGCAGCGGTAGCAGAGGATGCAGCGCTCGCGGTCGATCGCGATCAGCGGCGAGAGCTCGAGCGGCTTGCGGAAGTGGCGCTTTGGCTCGATGAACCGCGACGTGCCCGGCCCCCAGCCGTAGGTGATGTCCTGCAGCGGGCACTCCCCGCCCTTGTCGCAGACGGGGCAGTCGAGCGGGTGGTTGACGAGGAGGAACTCGACGACCGAGCTCTGCGCCTCTTTGACCTGCTCGGTGCGGGTGTGGACGACCATCCCCTCGCGGACCGGCGTCGAGCAGGAGGTCTGCAGTTTCGGGATCCCCTCGATCTCGACCAGGCACATGCGGCAGGCGCCGACCGGGTCGCCGAGTTTCGGTTCGTAACAGAAGTAGGGGATCTCGACGTCGCCCTTGCGGGCGGCGTCGTGGAGCATCTCGCCCTCGACCGCAGGCACCTCGCGGCCGTCGATCGTGATCGTCACCTCTCGACCGGCGGGGCTCACGTCGTCGCTCCCAGCGTCTCCGGCGCGCCGCGGACGACGGCGTGGGGGTCGAGAACCAGCTCCGGGTTGGCCATCACTTGCTCGAACTCCTCTCGGAACTTGCGGACCATCGCCCCGACCGGCATCGCCATCGAGTCGCCGAGGACGCAGAGGCAGTGGCCGATGATGTTCTGCTGGACCGAGCTGACGATGTCGAGGTCCATCGGCGTCGCCTCGCCGCGGACCATCCGCTCCAGCATCTTCACGGTCCAGTTGGTGCCCTCGCGGCAGGGGACGCACTTGCCACAGGACTCGTGGTGGTAGAAGCGCGCCGTCCGCAGGGCTAGGTGTGGGATCGAGACGCGGTCGTCGCAGACGATGATCGAGCCGGAGCCGAGCATCGAGCCCGCCTCAGCCATCGCCTCGAAGCTGTAGGGGAGGTCGATGCCCTCTTCGGCGGTCAGCACCGGTGACGACGATCCGCCGGGGAAGAAGGCCTTGATCTCGTGGCCATCCTCAGGGCCGCCGGCGAGGTCGTAGATCAGCTCCCGGGTCGGGATCCCAAGCTCGACCTCGTAGTTGCCGGGGCGGCGGACGCCGCCGGAGACGGAGACGACCTTGGTCCCGGGCGACTGCTCGGTGCCGAAGCCTTTGAACCACTCGGCGCCGCGGCGGACGATGTGGGGGACGTTGGAGAGGGTCTCGACGTTGTTGATCAGGGTCGGCCCGCCGTAGAGGCCCTGGACCGCCGGGAACGGCGGCTTCAGGCGCGGGTTGCCGCGCTTGCCCTCGAGCGCGTCCAGCAGCGCCGTCTCCTCGCCGCAGATGTAGGCGCCGGCGCCGCGGTGGACGACCAGCTCGAGGTCGCGGTGGCTCCCGAGGATGTTCGTCCCCAGGTAGCCGGCCTCATACGCTTCGGCGACGGCGGCGTCGAGGATGTCGGCCTGCTCGTCGTACTCGCCGCGGATGAAGATGAAGGCGTGGCCGGCGTCGGCGGCGAGGGCGGCGATCGCGATCCCCTCGATCAGCTGGTGGGGGTTGCGCTGCATCAACTCGCGGTCCTTGAAGGCGCCGGGCTCGGACTCGTCGGCGTTGCAGCAGAGGTACTTGGCCATGTCGCCGCGGGGCAGGAAGGAGGCCTTTTTGCCCATCGAGAAGCCGGCGCCGCCGCGGCCGCGCAGGCCCGAGTCTTCGAGCTGCTGGAGGACCTCGTCCTGCTCCATCTCCTTGTAGGCGCGCTCCTGCGTCGCATAGCCGCCGGCGAGGCGCCGGTAGCCGTCGAGCGTGCGCAGCGCCGGGTCCTCGGCGTGCTCGAGCAGGACGCGCTTCTCCAGCTGGTGCGGCATCAGCGGTCCCCCGCCAGCCCGCGCTTGGCCAGCGCCTTCTCCGGCAGCACCTCGTCGCCGGCCCGCAGCTGCTCGATCGCGACCCCCGCCTCGGCCGCCTCCAGCGGCCCGTAGTAGCGCTGGTCGATCGAGGCCATCGGGGCGATGTCGCAGGCGCCGAGGCACTCGAAGCCGGTGACGAAGAAGTTGTCGTCGTCGCCCTCGGCGGCCTCCTTGAAGGCGTCGAGGAGGCGGTCGCCGCCGCGCATCCAGCAGCTGATGTTGGTGCAGACCTCGATCCGGTGGGTCCCGACCGGCTCGGTGTGCAGGAGGTCGTAGAAGCTCGCGACCGACTCCAGGTAGGCGGGCGTCACCCGCATCACCGCGGCGGCCTGGCGGATCCCCTCCGGGGTGCACCAGCCGTAGCGCTCCTGCACCGCCCACAGCGCCGGGATCGAGGCCGAGCGGCGGTCGGGGTAGCGGCTCATCAGGGTCTCGATCCGCTCCGCCAGCTCCGGCGGGCAGTCGACTTCGTGGCGCTCGGGGATCTCCTCCTCGGCGCGGCCGGGGACGCGGCCCTGGTTGACCGCCGGGTCGACCGGCAGTTTCGGGTTGCTCCGCCCGGCACCGTCGACGGGGCTCATCGGTCGACACCTCCGAGGATCGGGTCGAGCATGCCGAGGCTGGCGATCATGTCGGCGACGTAGCCGTCGAGCGCCATCTCGCGGAAGGCCTGCAGGTTGACGAAGGAGGGATCGCGGAAGTGGACCCGGGCCGGCTTCGCCGAGCCGTCGGCGAGGACGAAGCAGCCGAGCTCCCCGCGCGGTCCCTCGATCGAGTAGTAGACCTCGCCGGGCGCCACCCGGTAGCCCTCGGTGACGAGCTTGAAGTGGTGGATCAGGCTCTCCATCGAGGTCGAGAGCTCCGAGCGCGGCGGCAGCACGTACTTGCGGTCGTCGGCGATGTAGGGGCCCTCCGGGAGGGCGTCGAGGCACTGGCCGATGATCCGGCTGGACTCGACCATCTCCGCCACCCGGACCCGGTAGCGGTCGTAGTTGTCGCCGACGGTGCCGACCGGGATCTTGAAGTCCATCTCCGGATAGGCGAGGTAGTCGAAGGCCTTGCGCAGGTCCCAGGGCTCGCCGGCGGCGCGCAGCAGCGGCCCGGTCACGCCCAGCTCCAGCAGCCGCTCACGGGGGACGATCCCGGTCCCTTTGGTCCGCTGCAGGAAGACCTCGTTGCGGTCGAGCAGGTCTTCGTACTGGCCGACCCGGATCGGCATTTCCTCGGCGAACTTGCGGCACTTGGCCTCGAAGCCGACGGGGATGTCCTCGATCACGCCGCCGACCTGGAAGTAGCGGGTGTGCATGCGCTGCCCGGTCGCCATCTCGAAGAGGTCGAGGATCTTGTCGCGCTCGCGGAAGCAGTACCAGAGCATCGAGATCGCCCCGAGGTCGAGCGCCGTCGTCCCCAGCCAGACGAGGTGTGAGTGGATCCGGTTGAGCTCGAGGAAGAGCGTCCGCAGGTATTTGGCGCGGGGCGGGATCTCGAGGTCGATCAGCCGCTCGACGGCGCCGCAGTAGGCCTCCATCTGGAAGAAGTAGGAGACGTAGTCCATCCGCTCGACGAAGGGGATGACCTTCCAGTAGCTCTTGTCCTCGCAGGACTTTTCGATCCCGGTGTGGACGTAGCCGATCACCGGC
>DASTYZ010000059.1:0-6695 GCA_035764545.1 Solirubrobacterales bacterium
GGCGGCGGCGCTGGCCCCCGGGGTCTCGCGCAACGGCGTCACCTTGGCGGCGGCGCGCTGGCGCCGCTTCTCCCGCGACCAGGCCAACCTGCTCTCGCGCACGATCGCGCTGCCGATCATCGTCGGCGCGACGGCGCTGAAGGGCACCCGCCTCGCCCGCCGTGGGACGACGCCGGAGCTGCGCCGCGCCCTCGCCCTCGGGATCGCCGCCTCCTTCGCCTCCACCCTCGCCTCGCAGCGGTTGATCGAGCTGGTCGAGCGCGACCGCGCGCTCTGGCCCTACGCCGCCTACCGGATCGGCCTCGCCTCCGTCGTTCTTGCAAAGCTAGGGCGCAAGTGAGCGCGAGCGACGCCTACGCGAAGGCCGGAGTCGACCAGGGGGCGGCGGACTCGGCCGTGGCCGGCCTGGTCCGGGCGCTCGGCGCGATCGACCTCGGGCGCCCCTCGGCGCAGGTGCCGCTGCCGGGGCACTACGCGAGCGTGATCAAGATCGGCGAGCAGCTCGGGATCGCCCTCTCCACCGACGGCGTCGGCACCAAGCTCGTCCTCGCCGAGCAGCTCGGCCGCTTCGACACGGTTGGGATCGACTGCGTGGCGATGAACGTCAACGACGTCATCTGCGTCGGCGCCGAGCCGCTGGCGATGCTGGACTACATTGCGATCGAGAAGGCCGACCCGGCGGTCTGCGAGGAAATCGGCGTCGGCCTGGCGCGCGGCGCCGAGAAGGCCGGGATCGAGATCCCCGGCGGGGAGCTCGCCCAGCTCGGGCAGCTGGTCCGCGGCGTCGACGTCTCCGGCGCCTGCTTCGGCACCGTCGCCCTCGACGCGATCATCGACGGCTCCGCGGTCGAGCCGGGCGACGTCGTCATCGGCCTCCCCTCGACCGGCCTGCACTCCAACGGCTACACGCTCGCCCGCTCTGCCCTCGCCGACATCTCCCTCGACGACGACCGCCTCGGCCGCCCGCTCGGCGACGTCCTGCTGGAGCCGACCGAGATCTACGTCAAGCCGATCGTCGAGCTGCTGCGCTCCGAGGTCGACGTCCACGGCCTCGCCCACATCACCTCCGGTGGCACCAAGAACCTGCTCCGCCTCGCCGCCGAGGTCGGCTACGAGATCGACGAGCCGCTGCCGGCGCCGCCGATCTTCGAGCTGATCCAGGAGCGCGGTGGCGTCTCCGACGAGGAGATGAGCGAGGTCTTCAACATGGGTTGCGGCTTCTGCGTCGTCGTTCCGGCGGGTGACGCATCCGCCGCGCTGGAGCTGCTGCGAGCCCACTACCCGGACGCCAGGCGGGTCGGGCGCGCAACCGATGGACCACGCAGGATCCTCTAAGCCTCCTGACAGCGCCCGGCGTCGTAACGTTGGCGGCCTAAGTGCCCAACCGCCCCTCCACTAGCTCGCAGATGATCGGGACCGTGCTCTCCGGCCGTTACAAGCTGGAGGCGAAGCTCGGCAGCGGCGGCATGTCGACCGTCTACCTGGCGCGCGACACCACGCTCGACCGCCAGGTCGCGGTGAAGGTGATGCACCGGGAGATGTCCGAGCAGGCCGACCAGCTCGAGCGCTTCCGCCAGGAGGCGCGGGCGGTGGCGAAGCTCTCCCACCCCAACGTCGTCGCCGTGATCGACGCCGGCGAGGACGGCGGCCACCCCTACATCGTCTTCGAGTACGTCGAAGGGGAGACGCTGAAGCAGCGGATCAACCGGGTCGGCGCGCTCGACCCCCAGGAGGCGCTCGCCTATGCGATCGAGGTCGCCCGTGGCCTCACCGTCGCCCACGCCCGCAACATGGTCCACCGCGACATCAAGCCGCAGAACGTCCTCATCGACGCCGAGGGGCGGGCGAAGCTGACCGACTTCGGGATCTCGCGCCAGCTCGAGCAGGACGGGATGACGGCGACCGGCCGCGTCCTCGGCACCACCGACTACGTCGCCCCCGAGCAGGCGATGGGCCACCCGGTCGACCAGCGCTCCGACATCTACTCACTCGGCGTCGTCCTCTACGAGATGTTGGTCGGCCAGGTCCCCTTCCAAGCCGACAGCCAGGTCGGAGTGGCGATGAAACACGTCAACGAGGAACTGCCCGACGTCCAGCAGCGACGGCCGGAGCTCTCCGCGGCGGCGGCGATGGTGGTCGAGCGGGCGACGGCGAAGGACCCCGACCAGCGCTACCAGCGGGTCGGCGAGCTGATCGACGATCTCTCTACCGCGCTCGAGGTCGAGGCGGCGCGGGCGGGCTCGACCACCGGCGAGGCGACCAGCGTGCTCGAGGCGGTGCCGCCGGCCGAACGCAAGCTCGGCGGCGGAGGCGGTCGCCGCTCATGGATCGCGATTGCGGTTGTGGTGCTGGCCGCCGCTGCGGTTCTGGCGGCGGTGCAGCTGATCGGCAGTGGCAACGGCCCAGGCGGCGGCGGGGCGCTGAAGGGCAAGGGGACTCCGGTCCCGCTCGCCGAAGCCTCCGACTACGACCCCCAGGGGGACGAATCGGAGGATCCGGAAACCGTCAGCTTCGCCGTCGACGGCGACCCGACTACCACCGCCTGGAGCAGCGAGCACTACGACAGCGAGGACTTCGCCGGAACCAAGTCGGGCCCCAACCCCGGCGTCGGCCTCTACGTCGTCGCCAAGTCGACCACCACCCCGAGCGAGATGATCGTCCGCTCCCCCTCCCCCGGCTGGGACGCCGAGGTCTACGCATCCCCATCGGGCCCACCGGAAGAACTGTCCGAATGGGGCGAACCGGTCGGCGACGTCACCGACGCCCAGAAGGACGAGGAAATCGACCTTCATCTCGGCTCTCCCGCCAAGTACTTCCTGCTCTGGTTCACGAAAGCGGCGCCCTCGCAGGAACAGGAAGGGCGGTATCAGGTCGAGATCAGCGATGTGAAGCTGGTTGACTGAGGGCGCTGCGGGTGACATTTGTCACCTCCTAAGGGGGGCACCCCCCGGTGCCTTGACTCCCCCTTAATGCTCCGCTCTTCTTGAGCAAGCCTGGTCCCTGAGGGGATCGGGTGGCAGAGGGTTGATCGAGTTCCAAGGGGGGATAAATGCGTTCCGTCGTCCGCGCGCTATCGCTGTTGGCAGCACCGCTCCACGTCCACCTGCTGAAGGCGCTGGAGCCGGGGCCGCTCGGCCTGTCCGAGCTCCACCGCGCGGTCGGCTCGCCGCCGCAGAGCACGCTCCGGGTCTACCTGCGAACACTCACCGAGCTCGGCGTGGTGCAACGCCGCCAGCAGCTCCAGTTCCCCGGCGCCGTCGACTACGAGCTGACCCGCTCCGGCGAAAAGCTCCTGGCGGTGGGGGAGGTTCTGCAGCGCTGGCTCAGCGAGGCCCCGGGCGGACCGATCCTGCTGGGGAGCACGGCGGCGAAGAGCACCACCAAGGCACTCGTCGACGGCTGGTCGGCGCAGATCGTCCGTGCTCTCGCTGCCCGCCCCCTCTCCCTCACCGATCTGAGCAGGGTGATCAACGGCATCAACTACCCGACCCTCGAGCGGCGCCTGGCGGCAATGCGCACCACCGGGCTGATTCGGCACTGCCCCAACCGCAACGGCCGCGCCGTCCCGTACGAGGTGAGCGGGTGGATGCGCGCCGCCGTAACTCCCGTTGCCGCCGCGGCCTGCTGGGAGCGCCGCCACGCCGCCGACCACGTGCCGGCGATCGCCCGCACCGACATCGAGTCCGTCTTCCTCCTGGCCGTCCCCCTGCTCGAGCTCCCGGCAGAGGTCACCGGCAGCTGCCGCCTCTCGGTCGAGCTCCGCAAGGAAGGCGAGCTCGACTTCGCCGGCGTCATGGTCGGCGTCGAGGAGGGCAAGGTCACCTCCTGCGTCTCCCGCCTCGAAGGCCAGCCCGACGCCTGGGCGACCGGCACCGTCTTCGACTGGTCCCGCTGGATCACCCATCACGAGCGCGAAGTCGACGTCGGCGGCGACATCGAGCTGGCGGAGGCGATCGCCAACGGCTTGCGCAGCACCCTGCTGGAGCGGGAGCCGCTCCTGGACTGAGCAGTACGACCTGTTGCACAGGGATATTTGACGGGAACCCTCGGAGTCTTGTATATAAACGGTGTTGCCTGCCGTGGCCGTCAATGGGGGAGGATCCGTCTCAGGGCGTGCTGGGACCACCGCGCTGTCTCTGCTTTCCGCGCCTCTCAACTATGGTCTCCTGACCGCGCTCCGCTCCGGGCCGCAGTCGGTGACCGCGCTTCGCACCAGCGTCGGCTCGCCCTCGCCGACCACCCTGCGCAGCTACCTGAACGATTTCGAGGCGGGAGGCATAGTCAGCCGCCGCAAGCAGGAGGCGTTTCCGGGAACCGTCGAGTGCGAGCTCACTCCCGCGGGCCGTCAGCTCCTGCTCGTGGCCGACGTCCTCGAGTCGTGGCTGGCGGCCGCCCCTAGCGGTCCACAGCATCCGGGCACGCCGCCCTCTAAGCGTCTGATCAAGGCCCTCGTGGACGGCTGGTCGTCTTCGATCGTCCGCGCGATCGCCGCCCGCCCGCTCTGCCTCATCGACCTCAACGGCCTCATCTCCAGCCTCAACTATCCGTCCCTGGAGCGGCGACTGCGGGCGATGCGGCTGGCGGGCCTCGTCGCGCCCGTCGAGAGCCCGGGTCAGAGCACCATGTACACGGCGACGCCCTGGCTGCGTGCGGCGATCGCGCCCCTGGCGGCCGCCGCCCGCTGGGAGCGTCGCTTCATGGCGGACGGCTCCGCGCCGATCGGCCGTCACGACATCGAGGCCTCGTTCCTCTTGGTGGTTCCGATGCTGAGCCTGCCGCAGGACCTCTCCGGAACCTGCAGGTTCGCTGTCGAGACCCGGAGTGGGAACGGCGGCCTCACGGGTGTGCTCGTCGAGGTCGAGGCCGGGCAGGTCGTCTCCTGCGTCTCCCACCTCCGCGGAGAGGCCTCCGCCTGGGCTGGCGGCTCCGCCGCTGCCTGGCTGCGGACGGTGATCGAAGGCAAGCCCGCCGAGCTGGAGATAGGCGGGGACTCCCGCCTTGCCCTGACCTGCCTGGAAGCCCTTCACCAAGCCCTTTTTCGAATGCAGAGCCAAACGTCGTAGACGCTTCCGTACCTTGACAACGCCTTTTCTGTTCCAGTAGCGTCCCCCCAACCTGGGGATACCAGGAGGAACAGGTGGCGCCACCGATTTGGGGACCGGGGGAAAACAGAACTTCACCCCTGCAGGGCGGGAACTCGAGCCTGCGCAGGTACCCGTCCATCGGGAGTCACCGCGACAACAGGGAGAGATGATCCGATGACGATCTCGCGACTTCACCAAAAATTGGGTACCGCCGGTTTTGCCGTGGCCATACTGGCCCTCATCGCCGCACTTGCCGGAACCGCCTTCGCAGCGGCCAAGCTCAACGGCACCCAGAAGAAGGAAGTAAAGGCCATCGCCAAGAAGTTCGCCGGCAAAGACGGCAAAAACGGCGCGGCCGGACCCGCCGGACCGGCAGGACCAGCAGGCCCCGCCGGCGCAGCAGGCAAAGACGGCTCAAATGGCACCGACGGTCAGGACGGGGCCCCCGGAGCACCCGGCAAATCCGTCACCACCACCAGCTTCTCGGGCGGCACCGAACCGACCGGGAACCCGTGTGAAGAAAACGGCGGCATGACCGTCGAAGTCGAAGGCTCCGGCGTCAAAAAAACCATTTGCAACGGCGAAGAAGGCCCAGAAGGCCCCGAGGGTCCCGAAGGCGACCCCTGGACGGCTGGAGGCACTCTGCCGTCAGGTGAGACCGAGACCGGCGCCTGGGCGTTCGGACCATTTCCGGCCAGCGACTTCCAAACCAGCATCCCGATCCCCTTCTTCTTGCCACTGCCCTCCGCGCTCGAATACAGCAGTGCCGGCGCTTGTGACGTTGCGGCGCCAGACCAGCCGGACACCTGCCAGGTCCATTACCTCAATGCAGCAGGTGAAGAGGTGACTGGAGAAGAAGTGGCCAAAGCCTCAACCTATTGCCATGGGTCAGCGGCTGCGCCAACGGCCGACCCGGGCCATCTCTGCATCTACGCCGGCAAAGAAGCCAATGTGCTGGCCGCGAACGTGACGATCTCCCGAGCCGACAGTGACGTGACTGGAGCTTCGACGGCGGGGGCCGTGCTCACCTTCTTCCTTTTGGGTAACGGAAGCGCGAAGGGGACCTATGCCGTAACTGCACCCTGAAACCCTGCTTGACCGATAGAGCCCGGGCCGTACGGCCCGGGCTTTTTTTTGTGCTCACCCCCCCTTCGCCTACCGAGCTCATCAACCGCGCGCCGCGGACTCGAAGCCTTAATGAGGAGCGCGGGTTCTAGCGAGCCATTCGCAGCTGCTCCACCAGTTGAGGCGACGCGCACGGTTTCGGCCTACGCGCGGGGTTGATAATCGGCATTTGCAGGAAACTCATCTCATAATTTTGTCGGAGATGGAGCCGGTGTTACCAATGGAGCGGAATTGCTTGACCAAACACGCTGGTCCTCCTAGAGGTATCGCAGCCGGGGTCACCTGATCCCGGACTGCAAAGAACCGAAAGGAAGATCCATGACTCGCATTCTCAAGACGTTCGGTCTCGCCCTGGTGGCGATGACCGCACTGAGCGCGGTGATGGCGGCGGGCGCCAGCGCGCAGGCTGGAACCGGCTTGACAACGTTCAACACAACGACGAAAACGCATGAAACGGCCAACCTGAACATCAGCCGCATTGTGCCA
>DASTYZ010000060.1:0-7353 GCA_035764545.1 Solirubrobacterales bacterium
CCCACGCCCGCCAGGCGCTGTTCCCGGGCCGTGGCGAATCACTGCGGGACCGCGCTCAGTTCCGTAGATCCTCATCCATTCGCTCGACCTCGTAGGTCTCCGGAATCCGACCGTCGACAGCGGCCGGCTGAGCGCGAAGCGCGGCGAAGCTCGCCATCACCTCGCGCGGGTGGCGCAGGCGCTCGATCCACTCGCGCTCTTCGGCGCTGAAGAAGCCGCTGAGCCAGAGGACCAGCGGGTAGGCGGCGAAGAGGACGGCGCGGAGGAGGAGGCCGAGCGCGCCCTCGGTCGGCGCCAGCAGCTCGGCGATGCCGACCAGCGCCGCCACCGTCAGCGTCACCCGCAGCAGTCGGCCCCACTCGTAGGGGACCGGGAAGAGGCGCTGGGTGAAGACGTACATCAGGCCGAGCACGACCATGTAGGAGGCGACGAGGGCGAGGCCGGCGCCGACGATTCCCAGTGAGGGCACCAGCGCCAGGTTGAGGGCGATGTTGGCGACGAGGGCGCCGACCGCGGCCGGGAGGTTGAACTCGGTGCGGCCGGTGCGACCGAGGATGACGACGAGGACGAGGTAGAGCGCGTAGAGGGTGACGGCGGTGGAGACGAGGCCGATCGCTTCCCAGGAGTCGAAGAACTTCGGCGCCGCCAGGGCGCGGACGATCCAGCGCGAGAACAGCCACATGCCGGTGACGACGAAGGCGCAGGCGGCGACGAAGAGGGTGACGACGGTTGCGTAGACGCGGCGGGCCTCCTCGTCGTCGCGGATCGAGTAGGCGAGCGGCGGCCAGGCGAGCTGGAAGCCGCGGACGAGGACGTTGACCGCCTGCGCGAACTTGACCGCGAGCGAGTAGAGCCCGGCCTCGGCGGCGCCGACCGAGCGGAGGATGATCAGGCGGTCGACGAAGTTGAGCGCGTAGAGGGAGACCTCGGCCGGCATCGTCGGCAGGCCGAAGCGGAAGAGGCGGCGCAGCAGTGCCGGGTCGAAGCGCAGCGAGAGCTGGCGCCACTGCAGGGCGATCAGGGCGAGGACGAAGGCGCCGCCGGTCGCGTAGCTGCCGAGCAGGAGTCCGCGCGCCCCCTCGTCGAGGCCGACGACGAGGACGACCGTGAGCGCGATCGCGGCAAGGACGTTGAGGATCGTCGTCACGAAGAAGGCGCGCGCCCGCTCTTCGAGCCGGAACAGGGTCAGCATGAACTCCCACATCGTCAGCACCCAGAGGCCGCCGATCGCGATCCGCATCAGCTCGGGCGCCGATTCCTCGAGCAGGAGTTCGGAGAGCGGGCCGGCGAATGGGAGCGCGAGAAGAGCGGCGAGCGTCGAGAGCCAGAAGAGGCCGGCGAAGGTGCCGGCGACGACCCGGCGGGGATCCTCGTCCTCCAGGTAGTAGAAGCGCAGGATCGCCTCGATCAGGCCAAGGCGGACGACGATGCTGGCGAAGACGACGGCGGCGAAGAGGACCTCGGCGAACCCGTAGTCCTCCAGCGAGAGGTGCCGCGTGTAGAGCGGCAGCAGCGCGACGGCGATGACCTTGCTGAGGATGCTTGCCGCCGAGTAGGCGGCACCGGTCGTCGCCAGCCGGCGCAGGTATCCCGACATGCGCGGACCCTACGCGGGGCGGCGGATTACGGGGTCATCGCCAGCCGCCGCATGGGCTAACGAAGCACCGACAGCCAACAGCACCCACGTAATCGGATCCTCGAAGAAACCGGCGTAGGCCAAGGTGTGGACGAGGAGGGCGACGAAGGCGGCTAAGACTGCCGCCCGCGCGGCGGTGGGGGCGGAGAAGAGGCCGCGGCTCAGGGTTCCGAGGGCGACAATGATCAGGGCGAGGTAGGCGAGCAGTCCTAGGAGGCCTTGCTCTGCTGCCACAGTGACCGGCTCCGTATGGGAGACGGTCACCGGGGCGTCTTTGTTGTCTCGGTGATCCCTATATGCGGCCTGGAAAGAACCGGAGCCGTAGCCCTGGACGGGCTTTTCCGCGAAGAGGTCCACTCCGCCGGAGACGAGGCTGCCGCGGCCGCTCAAGTCGACGTTGAGGCGGTCGCTGGTGATCTTGCCGGAGCCGCCGACGAGGAGGACGACGAGGATGGCGCCGACAAGGCCGACGGCGACGGCCGCCAGGGTCCAGCGCCAGCTCCAGCGAATTGCCGCCAGCACCGCCAGGCCGGCAAGGAGGGCGAGGAAGCTCGATTGCGAGAAGGTCGAGAAGAGGCCGATCCAGAGGACGAGGAGCAGGCCGGTAAGGAGCCAGAAGGTCTCCCGCGTTCGCGCCCAGAGCATCGCCGCCGCCGCGATCGTCGTCGCCAGCGCCAGGTAGCGCCCGTAGACGTTCGGGTCCCAGAAGACCGAGTTGACCCGAAAGTAGGTGTGGAATTCGTTCGAGCGGATGATCTGGTCGTTCCAGAAGAGGCTGCGGGTCAGGTACTCGACGCTGCCGATGAGGACGAAGGCGCTCGCCTCGACCCCGATCACGACCAGCGCCCACTTCAACAGCCTCCCGTCCCACTCGACCTCGCGCAACAGCCGGTAGGCGACCGTGAAAGGAACGAAGAAGAAGCAGACGTTCTGCAGCCCCTTCGAGAAGTCCTCCGAGTAGAGCGCCTGCAGCGCGTAGAGGACGACGACCGCCGCCAGCAGCCAGGCGAGCGGCCGCGGCGCGTGCCCCGGCGGCGGGTCGGACCAGTCGCGCAGCAGCGTCGCCACGACCGCCGCGGCGATCACCAGGTAGAGCGGGACCAGCAGGTTGGCGGTGTCCCCCCCGGCCTCCAGCGGCACCCGGAAGGGGATCGCGAAGACGATCGCCAGCGGCATCAGGATCGGCCAGCGGCGGAAGGCGTAGGCGAGGGCGCCAACGACGGTGGCGGCGATCGCCATCAGGGCGACGATCCGGCCCTCGTCGTGGCGGAGGTCGACGATCTGCGCCGTGTGCCACTGGTCACCGAGGATCAGGACCGGGAAGAGCGCCATCGCCGCCACCATCAGGACCGCGCGCAGGCGCCCGGGCGGCAGCAGGATCGCGGCGGCGCTCGCCCCGGCGGCAAGGACAAGCCCGGTCCCGGCGAGGACGTCGCTCAGCACCGGTTCTTCGCCTTCTTCGACGAGCGGTGGAGACGGATCACGCCCGGCGTCACCAGCGTCCGCTCGCTACCGAGCCGGACCCGCAGCTTGTAGCGGCCCGGGGGCGCGGTGCCGCCGCCCCGCTGGCGGCCGTCCCAGAAGTAGGTGTGGAAGGTGTAGCGCTTGAGGAAGGTGTCGCGGTCGAGGGTGACGACGACCCTGCCGCCGGGCTTGATCACCTGCACGGTGCCGTCATCGCTGATCGTCGTCCGGAAGCGGATCCGCACCCGGTCATAGACGCAGTCGCCGTTCGGCGTGAAGGGGTGGACGGGGTCCTTGGGTTGGAGGACCGGCGCCCCGACGAAGCTGACTTTGTCGAGGACGAGCGGGTCGCGCTTGACCCGCTGCGAGTAGGCGAACGCCCCTACCGTGGCGAGGACGAGGAGGGCGAAGACGACCTCATTCAGCCGCTTCGGCATTGTCCTCGCCGACGATTACGGCGACGTCGGCTCCGGCCGAGACGGATTCGATTTCTCCATTCATCAGCTGCAGCTTCGAGATCCCCAGCTGCTTGCCGACCTTGCGCGCTTCCATCTTGTGCCCGCGCCTGAACATGACGACGCTTTCTTCGAAGCTGGCGCTGCTGTTGGTGATCGCGCCGAGGTCGAAGTCCTTGGCCTCGACTTTGTCGCCATAGACGGCGGCGAGGCCGTCGACGGAGGTGCCGTTGAGGACGGTGACCTCGATTTCACCCGGCTTCACCTGCGCCGCCGCCTGCTTCGAGCCACCACCGCCCTTGCTTTCGTCCTCGCCGCTCAGCAGCAGGTAGGCGGCGCCGCCGACGATGGCGAGGATGACGATGAAGAGAGCGACCAGGGAGCTCGGCCGCGAGGCCGTCTCGCCGAGGCCGGAGAAGCGGCCGCGCAGACGTTCGCCGCGGCTCTGTTCCGGCAGCCCTTCCTCGCGACGGCGACGGCGCTCCTCGCGATTGGAGACGGACTCGTGTTCGGCCGTCCGCGCCTCCTCCAGCGCCCGCAGCTCCTCGGCCCGCTGCGCGGCGATCGTCGAGGTCTGCTCCTTGCGCTCGGCGTCGCGCTCAGGGGCCGATCCCGCCCACTCGCGCAGGCGGCGGATGTCACGCCCGTGGGTGAACGAGAGGAGCGCCAGGACGGCGAGCCCGAGGAACGCGGCCAGCCCGGCGAAGGCGCCGATTTGTTCGATCGCGTGGACCAAGGTGGCTGCGAGAGGCTATTCGTTGGGGACGACCGTCGCAGCGTCGCCGCCGGGTGAGGCGATCATCTCGACCACCCGCTCGGCCAGATTGGCCTCGTCGCCGGCCATCACCAGGTGTTCGAGCGAGTTCAGCGTCGACTCGACCCACTCCTGGTCGATCGCCTTCTTGCGCACCGCCCGGTTGATCCGCCGCGCCGCCGTCGGCTGCACGTCCTCCTCTTCGGCGAAGAGGGTCTCGTGCAGCTTCTCCCCCGGTCGCGGCTGCGTGAACTCGACCGCGATGTCGGTCTCCGGCTCATAGCCGGCCAGCCGGATCATGTTGTGGGCGAGGTCGACGATCTTCACCGGCTCACCCATGTCGAGGACGAAGACCTCGCCCTTGCCGGCGCCGATGTCGCCGGTCCGGATCACCAGCTGCACCGCCTCGGGGATCGTCATGAAGTAGCGGCTCATCTCCGGGTGGGTGACGGTGACCGGGCCGCCGCGCTCGATCTGGCTGCGGAAGATCGGCACCACGCTGCCCGAGGAGGCGAGGACGTTGCCGAAGCGGACCGAGGCGAAGCGCGTCTCCGGGTACTTCTCCCCCGCCGCCTGGACGATCCACTCGGCCATCGCCTTCGAGGCGCCCATCACCGTCTGCGGGTTGACCGCCTTGTCGGTGGAGATGAGGACGAAGCGCTCGACCTTGGAGGCGGCGGCGGTCTCGGCGGTGACCCGGGTCGCGATCGCGTTGTTGCGGACCGCCTCCAGCGGGTTCGACTCCATCAGCGGCACGTGCTTGTAGGCGGCGGCATGGAAGACGACATCGGGTTTGAAGCGCTGCATCACCTCCAACATCCGGTGCGGCTCCTTGCAGTCGGCCAGCACCGACTCGCAGCTGGCGAAGTGGCGCTCCTCGACCATCTCGCGGTCGATCTCGAAGAGGTTGTCCTCGGCGTGGTCGAGCATCACCAGCAGGCGCGGCTTCACCTGGGCGATCTGGCGGCAGAGCTCGGAACCGATCGAGCCGCCGGCGCCGGTGACGAGGACGATGCGGTCGCGCAGGTAGGCGCCGACGCGGTCGAGCTCACGGACGATCGGCTCGCGCCCGAGCACGTCCTCGACCCGGACCTCGCGCAGCTGTTTGTTGAGCTGGACGCCGCCGCGGAGGAGCTCGAAGACGGTCGGCAGGGTCCGCACCGCGATCTCGCGGTCGCGGCAGGCGGCGACGATCCGCCCGCGCAGGTCGCCCGGCGCCGAGGGAATCGCGATCACCACCTCGTCGGGTTTGGTCTCGTCCAGGATCTTGGTGATCTGCTTGGTCGAGCCGAGCACCTTCAGGCCCAGCATCCGCATCCCCCGCTTGCGCGCGTCGTCGTCGACGAAGCCGATCGCGGTGGCGCCGAGGTTGGGGTTGAGCTGCAGCTCGCGGACGACCATCTGGCCGCCGGAGCCGGCGCCGACGACCAGCACCTCGTGCTTGGGCAGTCGCGCGCCGCGGCTCGGCCGTTCGACGATCAGCCGCACGGCGAGGCGGGCGCCGGCGACGAGGATCAGGGTGAGGATGAAGTCGATCACCTCGACCGAGCGCGGCAGCGTGTGCTCGAAGGGCTTGGCGACGGCGAAGACGACGACGAGCAGGGCGCTGGCGACGGCGACGGCGCGGAAGATCAGCATGAAGTCGCGACCGCTGACGTAGCGCCACCACTTCTGGTAGAGCCCGAAGGCAGCGAAGACGATCAGCTTGCCGGCGACGACGAAGCCGACCGACTGGGCGAAGAGAACCTCGTAGCGGTGCGGCCAGCCGTGCGGCTGATCGAGGAAACGCAGCTGGAAGGCGAGGAAGTAGGCCAGGGCGACGAGCGCGGCGTCGGCCGCCACCTGTAGAACCCGGTTGCGGTAGACGGGGTGGTTCAACCGGCGCATGAACGGCCCAGTTTAGTTGCTGCTTAGCGCTCTCCCTAGAATCACGCCCTCACGAATGCCGCCCACCCTCCTCGCCAGCGTTACCGACTTCTTCCTCGACCCGATCGTCAACTGGGGAACCGACTTCATCAGCAGCACCGGCCTGCCGGCCGTGTTCATCCTGATGACGCTCGAGTCCGCCTGCCTGCCGGTCCCGAGCGAGGCGATCATGCTCTTCGCCGGCTCCAGCGTCGCCGCCGGCGACCTGACCCTGTTCGGGGTCGTCGCCGCCGGGGTCCTCGGCAACCTCGTCGGCTCCTGGATCGCCTATGCGGCCGGCTACTACGGTCGCATCGACCTGCTGGAAAAAAACAAGCTGATCCACATCAGCCCCAAGCACCTGAAATGGGCCGACGACTTCTTCGCCCGCTACGGCGACGCGACGATCTTCTTCTCGCGGATGCTGCCGATCATCCGCACCTTCATCTCGCTCCCGGCCGGGGTGGCGAAAATGCCGTTCTGGCGTTTCACCGTGCTGACCACGCTCGGCTGCATCCCCTGGGTGCTGATGCTGGCGCTGGTCGGCAAGAGCGTCGGCGAGAACTGGGAAGAGTGGCGCGACCATCTGCACTACCTCGACTACCTGGTCGTGGTCGCGGTCGTCGCCGGGCTCGTCTACCTGTTGATCAGGCGCCGCCGCCGCCCGCCGGCCGAAGCGGCGAGCGCGACCGAGGCTTGAGCGGTCTTCCGGCCCGGCGCGCTGTCGCGCTCGGGTTCGTCCAGGGCCCGGCGGAGCTGCTGCCGGTCTCGAGCTCGGCCCACATCGTCCTTGTCCCCTGGCTCGCCGGCTGGGACTGGGAGGCGATCGACCCGGAGCTGCGCAAGAGCTTCGAGGTCGCGCTCCACACCGGCGCTGCGGCGGCGCTGCTGATCGGCCAGCGGCGGGTGATCGCCGAGGAGCTGCGGGAGTTCGAAGGCCGCCGGGCGCTGCTGCTCGGCCTCTCCTTCCTGCCGGCGGCGATCGTCGGCTACACGCTCGAGCGCCCGATCGAGCGCCACCTCGGCGGTCCGCGGGCGACGGCCTACGGGCTGCTCGCGGGCGCGGCGGCGATGCTGGTCGCGGACCGGCGGCCGCAGCGGCGCGGGCGCGGCGACGCGACGCCGCTGGACGGGCTGGC
>DASTYZ010000061.1:0-2775 GCA_035764545.1 Solirubrobacterales bacterium
CTGCTGCGCGAGCGTGGCGAGGATCCGGTCGCGATCAACTGCGACGCCCTGCAGGTCTATGAAGGACTGGAGGTCCTGACGGGGATCGCGAGCGCCGAGGAGCAGGCGCGGCTGGAGCACCGCCTGCTCGGCGTCGTCCCAGTTACCGCCGACTTTTCGATCGGTGATTACATGCCGCTCGCCCACCGCGAGATCGACGCCGCCCTCGCAGCGGAACGGCGGCCGATCGTGGTCGGGGGAACGGGTCTCTATCTGCGGGCAGCGGTCGCCGAGCTCTCACTGCAAAAGGTGCCGCCCGAGGCCGAGGAGTCGGAGCTGTGGTCGCCAGAGACCCGGCACCCGACGACGATCTTCGGCCTCGACATGGACCGCGAGCAGCTCTACGAGCGGATCAACGCCCGAACCGAGGCGATAGTTGCCGCCGGCGCCGCCGAGGAGGCCCGCCGCGCCGACGTCCTCGGTCCCGGTCGCACCGCCCGCAAAGCTCTCGGCTTCGATGAGCTCCTCTCGGGTGATGTCGAGGCGATGAAGAAGCGCTCCCGCAACTACGCCCGCCGCCAGCTCACCTGGATGCGGAAAATCCCCGATCTCGAGTTCCTCGACCGGACCGGCATCGGCGACGAGGAAGTCGCGGCGACGATTCTCAATAGGCTGGCGCCGTGAAGTTCGAGAAGTGGCAGGCGCTGGGCAACGACTATCTGATCTTCGAGCAGGAGCGGCTGCCATGGGAGCTGAGCGAGGCCCGGATCGAGTGGCTCTGCGACCAGCACTTCGGGATCGGCTCCGACGGCGTGCTGCTGCTCTCGCGCAGCGAGGACCCCGAGTTCGTCGCCGAGCTGCGGATCTTCAACCCGGACGGCTCCGAAGCCGAGCTCTCCGGCAACGGCGCCCGCGAGGCGATCCTCTACCTGCGGCGCCACGGTTGGACCGATGCGGACGAGTTCGCGATCAAGACCGTCGCCGGCCCGATCCGGCCGACGATCACCGGTGAGTTGACCTGCTCGGTCGACATGGGTCGCGCCTCGACCACCTCGAAGGACTTTCCTTCCGGTCCGGAAGACGGCCGAGGCACGCTCGAAGCCGGGGGCCGCACGTGGGAGTTCCAGCACGTCTCGATCGGCAACCCGCAGTGCGCGATCGTCGTCGACGCCGCCGAGCTCGACGAGCTCGACCTCGGCGAGATCGGCCCGGGCATCGAAGGGCACGAGCTCTTCCCCAACCGCTCCAACGTCAGCTTCCTCGCCGTCGAGGGCGACAGGGTGCGGGCGCGGATCTTCGAGCGCGGGGTGGGGGAGACGCTCTCCTCCGGCACCGGCGCCAGCGGTGCCGCCGTCACCGCCTTCCTCCGTGGCGCTCCCGGCCAGCTCGTGGTCGAGCTCGAAGGCGGCGAGCTGCAGGTCGAGATTGCCGAGGATCTCGCAGTGCGGCTCGACGGCTGGGCCGAGCCGGTCTTCGCCGGTGAGCTTTCTCCAGAGCTGCTCCAGGCGCTCGCCGAGCTGGACGGCAACTGACGCGTCGCTAACGCGACGGATCACCCTGATCGCATAGATTCCCGCGCCCATGGGCATCGCCGATCCATCGAAACGCCTCGAGGCCATCCCGCCGTACAAGTTCCAGGAACTCGAGCAGCAGATCGCTGACAAGCGCGCCGCCGGCATCGACGTGATCAGCCTCGGCATCGGCGACCCGGACCAACCGACCTATCCCCACGTCGTCGAGGCGATGCGGGAGGCGGTGGCGAATCCCGCCTACCACCAGTACCCGAGCAACCGCGGCCGCGACGAGTTCCGCCAGGCCTTCGCCCAGTTCTACGACCGCCGCTTCGGGGTCGAGATCGACCCCAACGGCGAGGTGATCCCGGCGATCGGCGCCAAGGAGTGCATCTACAACCTCTGCTTCGCCTTCCTCGACCCGGGCGACGTGGCCCTTGCCTCCGACCCCGGCTACCCCGTCTACACCGGCGGACCGATCCTCGCCGGCGCCGAGGCCGAGCTGCTGCCGCTGGTCCCCGAGCTCGGCTTCGCCCCGGACCTCAGCGCCGTCCCGGCCGAGGTCGCCGCCCGCGCCCGGCTGATGTTCATCAACTACCCGAACAACCCGACCGGCGCGATCGTCCCCGAGGGCTTCTTCGAGACGGTCGTCTCCTTCGCCAAGGAGCACCAGATCCTGGTCGTCCACGACAACGCGTACTCGGAGACCACCTACGACGGCTACGTCGCCCCGAGCTTCCTCGCCACGCCCGGCGCCAAGGAGGTCGGGGTCGAGGTCTTCTCGCTCTCCAAGGGCTACAACATGACCGGCTGGCGCTGCGCCGCGATTCTCGGCAATGCCGAGGCGATCCAGACCTACTGGCGACTGAAGACCAACGTCGATTCCGGCCTCTTCGAGGCGATTCAGATGGCCGGTGTCGCCGCCCTGGAGGGCCCGAGCGAGCCGCTCGAGGAGATGAACGAGACCTACGCCCGCCGCCGAGACCTCGTCGTCTCCGCCCTCGCTGAGATCGGCGTCGACGTCGCCTCCCCGAAGGGGACGATCTACGTCTGGGCGCCGGTCCCCGAGGGCCACACCTCGACCTCCTTCTGTGAGCTCGTGCTCGAGGAGGCAGCCGTCGTCATCTCACCCGGCTCGATGTACGGGCCGAGTGGAGAGGGCTTCTTCCGCATTGCTCTGACCGCCCCCGACGAGCGGATCGAAGAGGCGGTCGAGCGGATGCGCGAGCACCTCGTCTAAGCCGCGTTAAGCCGAGGTCGCTTCGCGCTCGGCGCGCTTGCGCCA
>DASTYZ010000062.1:0-10149 GCA_035764545.1 Solirubrobacterales bacterium
TGCCGCACGCTCAGCCATCCCCATCTCCTTCTGTCGCGAACCCTGCGCACCCTATCTCTCCATAACATGGCGCCGATGCGTGCCACCGCCTCACCCGGGAACTAGTTGTGCTCTTGTTTGCGACCCCCGGGTTCTGGCAGAGTCGGGTCTGCGAAAAAGACTTCGCTGGAGGAGAGCGGCCGCAAGCGCGGAATTCCCACCCGATCGCGAGATGAACGAGAAATCAGCAATTGACGGAGAGCTCCTGCAGTCCTTCGCCGACGAGGCGAAGCGGCGCTGCGACGTGATCTCCGCCGGCCTCGCCACCGCCACCACCGACTTCGAGACGATGCGCGCCGAAGCCCACGCCCTCAAGGGCACGGCCAGCGTCATCGGCCTCCGCCGCCTCGCCGAGCTCGCCGGCCTGATGGAGTCCGACCTCGCCGAAGCGAAAAAGACCGGCACGATCCGCGGCGGCCGCGACCACCAGATCGCCGACGCCGCCAAAGCCCTCGCCGACGGCGCCGCGGCAGCCGCTAAAGGCGAAGAGGAGCCACCCGACGTCGGTCGCTCCCTCGCCCAGCTCTTCAGCGCCTAGCCTCACCCTCGCGGTACGCTCGGCGCGCGGGGCGGTAGCTCAGTTGGTTAGAGCACGGGACTCATAATCCCTTGGTCGCTGGTTCGAGTCCAGCCCGCCCCATCAACTGCCGTCGGCAGGCGGTTCGGGGATGTGGCGCTTGCGATCCAGGGCGACCAGCGTTTTCGTCTCCAGGACGCCGGTCAGGTGGCGGATCTTCTCGACCGCTTCGCGTAGCTTGGCGGGGTCCTCGACGCGCAAGCGGATCAGAGCGTCCTCGTCTCCGGCCAGGGTCGCGGCCTCGCGTACCGCCGGGAGGTTGACGATCTTTTCCAGCAGCTTCTCCAAGTCGGCTCCAACCTCGAGCTTGAGGAGGACGTACGCCTCGATGCGGCGGCCGATCTTCCAGTGGTCGACGACCACCGTGTATTTCCTAATCACGCCCTTGCGCCTCAGCTCCGCCATCCGCCGCCGGACCATCCCGGGGCTGATCTGCAGCTGTTTCGCGATCTTGCCAGTGCTCTCTCTCGCGTCTTCTTCGAGCAGGTCGAGCAGCTTCTGATCGGTTTCGTTGAGGCGGATCAGGTCGTCGGATGGGGTCATTTCGTCAGTCACCGAGGCACGGGACGATACAGATACGTCACCAGATAGATAACGAAATAGGACATTTTGGTCCCAAATTGGTCTCAGAGTTGGCCAAATAGGTAACCCCAGTTATCCTTCGCCTACGGGTCAGCCATAAAGGAGGGAAGCGTGCGGTCAATTTCCATCGAGTTCATCGGGAAGGACGACTTTGCCGGAGGCGGATTTTTCTCTCTACGCCGCCGCCACGCATGGCACCCCGTGACTTGAGCCGGTAGATGAGCGCCGGCTACATCGGCTCCACCTGCCCCTGGCAGGCCGCACCTGGTCTCTGCGACGTGAAAAGCGGGCTCAGGTGCTCCGAAGTGGGCAGCTGCCCCAATCAGGAGGAGAGCCGATCCTGCGAATGGGCCGCATCCAGACCGGTCCCGACCCCGGAACCAGCGTCCCGCTCGGCGAGGGGAGGACCTCATCTCCTCGATACGTTCAAAAGGCGCCGGGAAGACGCGCGGACCCGGGTGGAGGAGGCGGAGGCGAAAAGCGCGGAGCTGGCAAATGTCCTCCTGATTGTCGGCATAGCCCTCGCCGTCGCGATCCCGCTTTTCGAGGTGGTCTACGGGACCGTCACCGGGTCGGCGGCCCCGTTCGGCTGGCGACTGATGGCCCTGCCCGGCGGGGTGATAACTCTGGCGAAGATGCTGAGTCTCAAAGGGAAGGGCGGGGGACCGCCCGGGGGCGTTCCGGCCTAGGCGACGGTCAGCTGGAGCGCCGCCCCGATTGCCCCGCAGCTGAGCACCACCCACAGCACCGTCAGTTTCCCGTGCCAGCGGTTGAGTGCCAGGAAGGCGCCGAGGGCCAGAGCCGCGGTGTAGCCGTCGACGACGCTGGTGTCGAGGATTTCCACGGTGACGGCGGCGATCAGGCCGATTACGCCGGCGGCGATGCCGAGGAGGAACTGGTGGAGGCGATCGTTTTCGGCGATTGCGACGAGCTGGCGGTGGAGGAAGATGGGGAAGAGGAAGGCGGGGACGAAGATGCCGAGGGTGATGACGATGGCGCCCACGAGGCCCCCGGCCAGGTAGCCGACGAAGGTGGCGAAGATGATCAGCGGGGCGGGGAGGATGCCGCCGATCGCGAGGCCGTCGACGAACTGGCTCTCGGTCAGCCAGTGGTGCCCTTCGACGGCGCTGGAATGGAGCAGCGGCACCACGGTGTAGGCGCCGCCGAAGGTGAGTAGTCCCGCCTTCAGGCCCTCGAGCAGGATCTCCCCGGTGAGGCCGATCGTGATCGCCCCGGCGGCGATCCAGGGCAGCGCCGGCAGGCCGATGGCGATCGACGGGGCGCCGTCGAGCCAGCCGCGGGCTCCGCGCCAGAGCTCATAGGCGATGCCGCCGCCGAGGAGGACGAGCACGAAGCTCGCGTCGGCGAAGAAGGTGAGGGCGAAGCCGGCGATCGCGATCAGGCCCAGCGGCACGTCCTTGATGAAGGAGGTGCTGAGACGGACCAGCGCTCGCGCGACCAGCGCCCCGACCGCGGCGCTGAGTCCGTAAAAGAGGGCGTCGAGGTGTTCGGCGATGTCGGCCTCGACGTAGAGCGCCGAGAGCCCCAGCATCAGCAGGAAGCCCGGCAGCATGAAGCCAAGCCCCGCCATCAGGCCGCCGAGCTTGCCGCCGCGGATCCGCCCGAAGTAGACGCAGAGCTCATGCGCCTCCGGCCCCGGCAGCACCTGGTAGACGGCGAGCAGGCGCTGGAAGCTGAGCTCGTCGATCCACTTCTCCTCGTCGACGCACTCGCGCTTGATCATCGCGATCTGCGCCGCCGGTCCTCCCCAGGCAAGGCAACCGAACTTGAGAAAGCGGAGGAAGATGGCACCCGGGGATTCCAAGGGGCTGTTTGTCTATCGCACCGGGGGTAATCGCAGCTGGGAAATGCGCTGTCTTGGAAACGCCGATGTAGGACTTCCGGGGGCGCTAGCTTTATCTGCGATGACCGAAATCGACGTTGATCTGACCGCGCTGCTTCCCCCGGATCTGCCCGATGGCCGGGAGGCGGTTGAGGAGGGAAGAGAAATGGCTCGCGAGGTCGAGCGCTCCCGCTCTCTCTTCTGCGAGGAGAAGGGGGTCTCCTCGGAGCGCGAGTGGCGCGAACGGGCCCGCAGCGAGGGCTTCGCCTGCACCTGCATGAACATCGGCCTGGCGACCTGGGCCGACACCCGCGAGGCCCTCGGGCTGATCCACGAAGACGCGCTCTCGCGCGGCGTGCGGCCGCCCGACCGCTTCAACCTGATCGCCGAGCGACGGATGGGGCTGCCGAAAGACAAGCGTGCCGAGGCGGCGCAGGAAACCGGCCCGGTGATGATTACCGAGCAGGACTGGTGGGAGCTCGCCCACACGGTGCCGATCCAGCCCGAGGCCGCTGACAACACGATCGGCGGACCGGGCTCGGTGGAGAACGCCGTCGATGCGCTGCGGGCCGGGATCACCACCATCGGTGTCCTCTCCCAGTACTCCTGGCGCTGGCCCTACTTCGACGACGACGTCACCCAGACGATGGAGGTGCTGAAGGCTGCCGGGCTGCTCGCGGCCTTCAAAGACGACGGCGTCATCTTCGACTCCTACCTCGAGGACGGCTACCCCGGGGTCTTCCACGACTACGCCAACTACATCGGCTGGGCGATCCTCGAGCGCTACATCAGCGAAGAGCTGATCGGCGCCGCCTACTCCCCTTCCTGGGGCGGCCTGACGCAGAACCCGGTGGTCAAGTCCGCGGTTACGTTGGCTCTGGAAGCGGTCAACCCCGACCGGGTCCCCCTTTCCTACGTCCAGGGCGACACGATCGGCAACACGCCGGATTTCGACGCCAACATGGCGGTGCTCAACACCGACGTCCTCTTCATGAAGATGGTCGACCGGCGCTACCGCCTCGGCACCGCCCCGATCGCGGTCCCCGTCACCGAGACCGAACGGATTCCCTCCTGGGACGAGGTGGCGACGGTGCAGACGATCAGCCGCCGACTGGAGGACTACGCGCCGATGGTCGACCCGGTCGTCGACTGGGGGAAGATCGAGGCGATGCGCGACGAGCTCGTCCGCGGCGGTCGCGCCTTCTTCGAGGCGGCGATCGCCGGTCTCTCGAGCGCGGGCATCGACGTCCGCGACCCGGCGCAGCTGCTGCTGGTGGTGAAAAGGCTCGGCTCGGCCCGCTGCGAGGAGCTGTTCGGAGCCGGGACGCCGGACCCCGAGTACCCCCGCGGCCGCCGCCCGGTCCTCGAAACCGACCTGGTGAGGAGCACGATGCAGGAGCGCGAGCGGCTCCTTGCCGAGCTGCGCGGTCGCAGCGAAGAGGAGGCGATCCGCGGGATGAAGGTGCTCGTCACCTCCACCGACGTCCACGAGTTCGCCGAGTTCCTGCTCTCCTCGACGCTCTCCGCGGTCGGGGCCGAGGTGATCGACTTCGGCATCAACCGCGACCCCGAGGACATCGTCAAAGCGGTGATCGAGACCGATGCCGACGCCGTCGTCATCAGCACCCACAACGGCGTCGCCCGCTCTTTCGGGCAGCGCCTGATGGGGGAGCTCGACGCCGCCGGCGCCGGAGGCGTCGCCGTTTTCATGGGCGGCGTCCTCAACGAAGACGTCGACGGCTCCGAGATCCCGATCGACGTCAGCGCCGACCTCAACGCAAACGGGATCGGCACGCCGGGCACGATCGACCGCCTCGTCGACGCCCTCGGCCAGAGGCACGGCGGCGGGGTCGCCGCGTGACGAGCGCGTGAGCGTCGTCGCGCTCGCGGACTTCGGCAGCACCTACACCAAGGTCCGCCTGGTTGACCCTGGCGAGGGGCGGCTGCTGGCGCAGGCCGAGGCGCCCACCAGCATCGGCACCGATCTGATGGATGGATACACCGCGGCGCTCCAAGCGGCGATGAAGTCGGCTGAGGGGCCGGTGTCGATCGAGCAGCAGCTCGCCGTCTCCAGCGCCGGGGGCGGGCTCAGGGTGGCAGCGGTCGGCCTGGTGGCGGACATGACGGCCGCCGCGGCGCGCCAGACGGCGCTGAACGCAGGGGCGCGAGTCGAGAGCGTCCTCGCCGGGAGCCTGGAGGAGGAGCAGCTCGACGAGCTGGAGGCGGTCCGGCCCGAGATCGTCCTCTTCGCCGGCGGCACCGATGGCGGCCAGGCCGACCTGGTCATGGAAAACGCCCGCCGTCTCGCCTCGCGGCATCTCGACGGGTTTGTCGTCGTCGCCTGCAATGCGGAGGTGGCCGAGGATGCGGCGGGCCTGCTGCGCGCCTCGGGCATCGGAGCGGAGGTGGCCGGCAACGTGATGCCGGAGCTGGGGAGGCTGGAGATCGACTCGGCCCGCGAAGCGATCCTGCGCGCCTTTCTCGGCCACGTGATCGGCGGCAAGGGGCTAAGCACCGATGGCGAGTTCGCCCGGATGGTGAGGATGCCGACCCCGGAGGCCGTCCTCGAGGCGACGCGGCTCCTTGCCCGTGGCACCGATGCCCAGCCCGGCCTCGGCGACCTGATCGTGGTCGACATCGGCGGCGCCACCACCGACGTCCACTCCGATCGTGCCGACGAGGTGGCGGCGCCGGGGGTGGAGGATCCGTTGCTGCCGCCTCCGCCGACGCTTCGCACGGTCGAGGGGGACCTCGGTCTCAGGGCCGGTGCGCCGGGCGTCCTCGCCGCCGACCGCCCCTGGATCGAGGCGGAGTCGGGGGTGGGCGACGAGGCGATCAGACGAACTGTCTCGTATCGAGCCGAGAGCCCCGAGTGGATTCCCGAGGACGCGGAGGAGGCCCGGTTCGACGGCCTCCTGGCGGTGGGTTGCGCGGCCCACGCCCTCACCCGGCACTGCGGGACGATGCTGCTCAGTCGCAGCGAAGCGGGGCCGCCGACGCTGGTGCGATCCGGGCCTGACCTCCGCGAGGTGACGCGGGTGTTGGGTACTGGCGGGGTTTTTGCCCACCGAGACGACGGGGAGTGGGTCCTCCGGGAGGCACTCGCGCGACGCGCTCCTCGCTCGCTGGCACCTCGAAACGCCGAGATCGGCATCGACCGCAAGTACATCCTCGCGGCTGCCGGTCTGCTTGCGACGGAAGCGCCCGATGCCGCGCTCCGCCTGCTGCAGCAGGAGCTCCAGCTCGCCAAAAACTAGACACGGAGACCACTCAGAGGCAGATCAGGGGGCGGCAGTGGTCCGGGCAATACTCGATGATTACCGGAAAGGGATCTGAGGAGGAAGATGTTCAGGCGGCGTCAGAATCGGAGCATCACGCGAATCTTCTACGCGGGAGACGTGCACGGGTCACGGGTCTGCTGGAAGAAGTTCATCAACGCGGCCGCCCACTACCCGGCAGACGCTCTGGTCATGGGCGGAGACCTGACCGGAAAGGCCTTGGTCCCGATCGTGCGCGAAGGCGACGGCTCCTACAGGGCCCGGGTGATCGGCGAGTGGCGGGTCGCCCGCACCGCCGAGGAGCTCGATCAGTTGCAGCAGGCGATTTCGACGAGCGGGATGTACGCGCTGATCGTCGATCAGGATGAGGCGCGCAGCCTGCGCGAGGACTCCGCCAAGCGGGACCAGGCTTTCGAGAGGGCGCTGCTGGACGAGCTGCGGCTCTGGATCGAGTTCGCCGACGAGCGCCTCTCCGGGGGCGAAGCCCGGGCCTACGTCATTCCCGGCAACGACGACCCGTGGTCGATCGACGAAGTGCTCGCGTCGGGAACCTGCGTCGATGCCTGCGACGAGACGATCCGGATGGTGGGACCGCACGAGATGATCTCCTTCGGATATTCCAACCGCACCCCGTGGCATACCCCTCGAGAGCTGGACGAGGACGAGATCTACTCACGGTTGAAGCATCTCGCCGATCAGCTGGAGGCTCCGGAACGGGCGATCTTCAATATCCACGTCCCGCCTTGGGAGAGCAACCTCGACACCGCTTACGAGGTTGGCGAGGATCTTCGTTACGTGACCAAGGGAGGGCGCCCGCACGAGATCGCCACCGGCAGCCCGGCCGTTCGCCAGATCATCGAAGAGACGCAGCCGCTCTTGAGCCTGCACGGTCACATCCACGAGAGCAAAGGTGTGACGAAAATCGGACATACGGTGGCAATCAACCCCGGTTCCGATTACGGTAGCGGCCACCTCGACGGCTGCCTCGTGCACCTGGCGGCCGATCGTGTAGTGAACCGGTATTTGGTGTCGGGTTGAAGACGGGGACGAAAGGGGAAGAGATGGCCTCGCACGGGGAGTCGACGGGGATCTATGCGCGCCGGGCAACCGGTTTGGTGCGGGAAGTCTCGCCGTTCTCGACGCTGGTTTTCAACATGGCCGGGCAGCCGACGGCGGTCTTTCTCGCGATCTCGATCTTCTTCACCCTCGGGCTCTACCCCGGGGGGTCGATCTGGCTCGGCTTTGCGATGGCCCTTGTGGTCGCGATCGTGATCTGCGTCTGTTACGGCCTCTTCACCTCCGCGATTCCACGCAGCGGTGGTGACTACGTCCTCGTCGGCCGTGTCACCCATCCGGTGATCGGCTTGGTGTCATCGTTCTTCTGGACCTCCGGGGTGATTCTCTCGATCGCCTTCATCGCCCTGGCCTTCGTCACGGTCGCGCTCGGACCGTCGCTGACGGCCGTGGGATTGGTCAGCGGAGAGGGCTCGCTCGTAACCGCCGGCGAAGACATCCTGGTCAGCAAGGGCTGGCAGTTCGGAATCGGCACCGCGCTGATCCTCGGCTCCGCGGTGCTGCTGGCCGGAGGTTGGCGCTGGACGACGCGAATCATGAACGGGCTCTGGGCGATCACCATGCTCGGCCTGGCGACGGTGTTCCTGGTGCTCCTCTTCAAGAGCCACGATGGCTTCGTCAACAGCTTCAACCAGTTTGCCGGTTCGATCACGGGCGAACCGGACACCTACCGCACGGTGATCGACAGCGCCCATGAAGAAGGGATCGACACCAGTCCTGCCTTCAGCATGGACAACACCTGGCCGGTCTGGGCATCCATCTGCGGCCTCTCCCTGTTCGGCTGGCTCTCGATCTACATCTCGGGGGAGGTGCGGCGAGCGAGGGACACGACCCAGATGAAAGTGATGAGCCTCGGGGCCGTTCTCCACATCGGGATCGCGGCGATCCTCGCCGTCCTCTTCTTCTCCAGGTTCGGCCACGACTTCTTCATCGCGATCAACTCGCTGGGCGAAAGCTATCCCTTTGCGGCGCCGCCCTACTACACCTTCTTGGCCTCGATTGCAGGCGGCAGCACCCTGCTCGCCTGGTGGCTCTTCATCGCTTTCGCTGCGGCGTTTCCGCTGCTGATGATCCCCAACATCACGATCGCGGTCCGTACCTTTTTCGCCTGGGCGTTGGACGGCCTGCTGCCGACCCGGTTTGCCCAGGTCTCCTCCCGGACCCATGCTCCCCACTACGCGATCGGCCTCACGGTCGCTCTCAGCATCGTCGTTCTCGGCTGGGCGGTCTTCAACAACGAGGGCTTCCAGAGCGTCCTCGTCGAGGCCATCCTCCTGCAGCTGGTGACGATGATCCTGATCGGGGTCTCGGCCGTGCTGCTTCCGTACCGGCAGCCCGAGGCCTGGCGCTCTTCGGCGACCACCCGACAGCTGCTCGGGATCCCGGTGGTCGCGGTCGCCGGCGGGCTTGTCGCGATTCTGCTGGCCGGCCTCTATTACGTCTTCCTGCACTACCCCGACCTCGGCATCGACAAGGGGCAGTACTTCCGTGACTGCGCGATCATCCTCGGCGCAGCGCTGCTGACGTTCTTCATCGCTCGCGCCGCCCGCCTGCGTCAAGGTGTCGACGTCGACAAGCTGGCGGCGGAGATTCCGCCGGAGTAGTGGCCGGCGGCGAAGCCAAGCCGCTCTCGGAACCCGTCGCCGAGGGAATCCGGATAGCGGAAGGTGCCGCAGAGCGGGGCCTGCCGTTGCGAGTACTGGGTGGGGTCGCGGTTGCGATCCTCTGCCCGAGCGGCCGGCGGCCGCCGTTGCAGCGGGATTACGCCGATATCGACTTTGCCACCATCGGGTCCGCCAAGGAGAGTGTGGTCGAGTTGATGGAATCTTTTGGTTACACGGGAGACCGAGAGTTCAACATCCTCCACGGCCATCGTCGTCTCTTCTTCTGGGACGAGAGCAACCAACGACAGGTCGACGTATTCGTCGACGAGGCGAACCTCTGTCACCGGATAGACCTGAAGGGTCGGATCGATACCGTGCCGCTGACCCTCTCGCTCGCGGACCTCACTGTGTTGAAGCTCCAGATCGTCGAGACCAACGAAAAGGACTATCTCGACCTCTGCGCGATCTTTGCCGATCACGACCTCACCGTCGATGAGAGCGGAGTCAACTCCGCGTATATATCTCACTTGGGGGCCGGTGACTGGGGGCTCTGGAAAACCATGGGAATGGTGGCCGAGCGCAGCGCACGGTTTGCCCTTGAACTGCCCGGCTTCGAAAACGCTGAGCTCGTTGCCGAGCGTCTGCGGCGGCTCCGCGCAGAACTAGACAGTGTCCCCAAGACGCGCCGGTGGAAGCTGCGGTCCCGCATCGGGGAGCGGAAGCGCTGGTACGAGATTCCCGAGGAAGTCCAGTGAAAATGGTCATGTCACATCTATTGGATAGTCTCGCCCATGTGAGAAGGCTGACTAATCGTCTCCGGAAGGGGCAATGGTGACTCGCCCACGCCGGGGAGAGCCGCGCGCCAGGACGAAGATCCTCGAGGCCAGCCGCAGGTTGTTTGCCAGACGAGGGTTTTCGGAGACTTCGATGGGGGACATCGCGCGGACGGCGCAGGTGGCCCGGGCAACCGTCTACAACAACTTCGACGACAAGCAGGACATCCTCGCCGAGATCATCCGCGACTACATGACCGGTTACGCGATGATCGCGACGCGACTGCGCGAAAACGCCCGCTCAGGGGAAACTTCATTCGACCTGATCCAGGAGATGGTTCGCGAAGCCCTGAGCTGGAGGGTCAAGAATGCCGACCTG
>DASTYZ010000063.1:0-6978 GCA_035764545.1 Solirubrobacterales bacterium
GAGCTCCCCCTCCAGCCCTGCCGGGGGTCCGTGATCCTGCTGAGCGATGTGATCGACCGCGTCGTAAACGACGTCCTCACCGATCCCCTCCTCGCCAGCACCCCGCAACCTCACGATCGTCGTCAGCCGTTCAAAGGCCCCCGTATCGAGGCTAAGCCCCTCGAACTCACACCCCTCGATCCGAAGGGGCAGATCCGCGATTGCATCGAAACTAGCCACGGCCCGAGCCTAGACGGTTGGGGTGGGGGTCGCCGGACCCTCCCCGCTGTTGTCCGCCGACCCCCACCCCAACCGTCCCTACAACGCCACCCGAAGCGTCTTCAACTCCCGGTCGCTACCCCCACGGACATATCCACCGTGATCCAAGCTTTCCCGAATGAACTCCAGCGTCTCGTTAGTCAACCGCTCCCCCGGAAGAACATTCGGGATCCCCGGCGGGTAGGCCGCCAGCCCCTCCGCCGCAACCCGCCCCGCCGCGGCCTCGAAGGGAACCACCTCCTGCGGCCCCAAAAACGCTTCGCGCGGCGTCAGCACTAACTCCCCCCAGGGCGGCGCCGGCGCCAGCTTCTCGTCCGGCGCTCCCGGCGTCTCCTCCAGCTCCGCCACCGCCTTGCGCAGCCCCGCGACCAGCCGCTCGCCGCTCTCCTCGGCCCGCTCGCCGACCCCGAAGATGGCGACGACGACGTTGCCCGAGTAGAGCTCGAGGTCGATGTCGCTGACGTGGAAGGCGGTTTTCCAGAGCCGCTGGGCGCTGGAGCCGGTGCCGCGGACGTCGATCCCGAGGCGCAGCGGGTCCCAGCCGGTGACCCCCGGCCGCCCGACCATCCGCTCGTCGAGGACATCCAGCCCGGGGATCTCCCGGATCTTCTCCCGCGTCTTCGCCAGCCCCGCCAGCGCCTCGCTCAGCATCTCCTCGCCGTGCACGTACATGTGGCGACGAGCCGCGTCGAGCGAGCCGGCGAGCAGGCCGCTGGGGCTGGTCGTCTCGACCAGGCTGACGCAGCGGTCGACGACGGCGCCGTCGATGCGGCCGCCGCGGCCGAGGTGCAGCATCGCCGACTGGGTGAGGCTGCCGATGATCTTGTGGGTCGAGGAGGTGACGAGGTCGGCGCCGCAGGCGAGCGCGTCGGTCGGCAGTTCGGGATGGAAGTGGAGGTGGGCGCCCCAGGCCTCGTCGACCACCAGCGGCACTCCGCGCGAGTGCGCCACCTCGGCCATCCCGGCGACGTCGGCGCAGGCGCCAAAGTAGGTAGGGGAGACGACCATCGCCGCCACCGCGTCCGGCGTTTCGTCCAGCGCCGCCGCCAGCGAGTCCGGCGTCAGCCCGTGGGCGATCCCCAGCTCGGGGTCGAGCTCCGGGGCGACGAAGGTCGGGCGCATGCCGCTGAGGACGAGGCCGTCGATGACCGAGGAGTGGACGTTGCGCTGGACGACGACGCGGTTGCCGCCGTGGGCGAGCGCCATGCAGGCGGCGTGGTTGCCCTGCGAGGCGCCGTTGCCGAGGAACCAGGTCCGGCCCGCGCCCCAGGCTTCGGCGGCGAGCTGCTGGGCCTGCTGGAACGGGGTCGGCTCGGGGCCGATGTCGACCCCTTCGGTCACCGACGGGATGTCGTTGCGAAGCCCCACCTCGCCGATCAGCGCCAGCTCGGCCGGGTCGGCGCCGATCCCGCCCTTGTGTCCCGGCACCTGGAAGCGAGCCGGGTCGCGCTTCGCGTAGGCGAGCATCGCGTCGACGTAAGGAGTGGAGGCCTGACCATCTCCTGGCATCGATCCGAGTCTACGGGTCGGCCTCGGGACGACTGGATAAATCTGCGGCCGATCTTTAGACAGAGCCGACGATCCGAGTGCTGGAGAATCCAGGGATGAAGCACACGCGCCTGGGCTACTGGATCGAGGAGGCCGGCGAAGCCAAGCCCCGATCGCCGCTGAGCGGCCAGGTCGAGGCCGACGTCCTCGTCGTCGGCGGCGGCTACACGGGGATGTGGAGCGCCTGGTACGCGAAGCAGCTCGAGCCCGAGGCGCGGGTCGTCCTGCTCGAGGCCGAACCGGTCTGCGGGCGCGGGCCGAGCGGCCGCAACGGCGGCTTCTGCAATGCGATGTGGTTCTCCCTCGCCTCGATGCGGGATTGCTGGGGAGAGGTGCCGGCACTGCAGGTCGCGCAGGCGGCTGAGCAGGCGGTGGCCCGGATCGGCGCCTTCTGCGAGGAGCACGACGTCGACGCCTGGTTCAAGCCGGCCGGCTACGTCCAGGTCTCGACGACCCCGGCGCACGATGAGTCCTGGGCGCGGGCGGTGGAGGCCTGCCGTGAGCTCGGCGTGCCGGAGATGCTGCAGCCGCTGAGCGAAGCCGAGGTCGCCGAGCGCTGCCAGTCACCGGCCTTCCGCGGCGGCGCCGTCTCGCCGACCTCGGCGACGGTGCAGCCGGCACGGCTGGCGCTGGGGCTGCGCGAGCAGCTGCTGGCGGCGGGGGTAGAGGTCTACGAGTCCTCGCCGGTCACTTCGTTCAGGGAGAGCGGCGACGGGGTGGAGGCCGAGACGGCGCGCGGCCGGATCCGTGCCCAGCGGGGTGTGCTCGCGATCGGCAGCGCTGCCAAGGGACGCCGTGGCCCCCTGCGCGGACGCCTCACCGTCGCCTCCTCCCACATCGTCCTCACCGAGCCGGTGCCCGAGGTGCTGGAGGAGATCGGCTGGAGCAACGGCGACTGCATTACCGACTCCCGCTCCCTGCTCCACTACTTCCGCACCACCCGCGACGGCCGCATCGCCTTCGGCTGGGGCGGCGGCCGGATCGCGATGGGCGCTCGCACCAAGGGCCGCGCCGAGGTCGACCCCGAGGTCATCGCCGCCGCCACCGAGCACCTCCACGACTACTTCCCAGCCCTCCGTGGCCGCCGCATTACCCACGCCTGGGGCGGCCCGATCGACGCCTCCCCGACCCACCTTCCCGCCGTCACCTCGCTCCCCCAGCAACGCGCCTGGGTAGCCGCCGGCTACACCGGCAACGGCGTCGGCCCCAGCAACATGGTCGGCCGCACCCTCGCCTCCCTCGCCCTGGCCAGCGACGACGAGCACACCCACCTCGCCTTCGTCGACACCGACTCCCCACGCCTCCCGCCCGAGCCCTTCCACTGGGTCGGCGGCGAGGCCATCCGCCTGGCGCTCCTCAAGAAGGAGGAAGCGGAGATGGACGACCGTCAGCCCGGACGGGTCGCCTCAGCCGTTGCGAAGGTCCCCGAGCTGATCGGCTTCCACATAGGCCGCTAGGTAGCCGCCGGCGCGCCGGCCGGAACTCCGGTGCCGACGCCGCCCTCTTGCTCGGGCCGCACGCTCGTCAGCTTTTCGGCCCGGCGCTGCTGCCAGGTGGCGAGGCCCATCGTCGCGCAGGTGAAGAAGAAGAGGATCATCGCGATCACGTTGACCTCGACCGGAATCCCGCGCTGGGCGGCGCCGAAGATGTAGAGCGGGAAGGTGACGGTGGTGCCGGAGTTGAAGTTGGAGATCACGAAGTCGTCGATCGAGAGCGCGAAGGCGAGCATCGCGGCGCCGAAGATGCCGGGCATGATCAGCGGCAGGGTGACGAGGCGGAAGGTTTCGAAGGAGTTCGCCCCCAGGTCCTTCGCCGCCTCCTCGAGGTTGCGGTCGAAACCGATCAGCCGCGAGCGGACGACGACGACGACGAAGCTGATGCAGAACATCACGTGGGCGATCAGCAGCGTCTGGAAGCCGAGGCTGAAGCTGCCGATCAGGAGGAAGAAGGAGAGCAGGGCCGAGCCCATCACCACCTCGGGCGTCGCCATCGGGATCACGATCAAGAAGTTGGCGGGGCGGCGGCCGAAGAACTCGTAGCGGACCAGCGCCATCGCCATCAGGGTTCCGATCACGGTCGAGATCAGGGTTGCCAGGACCGCCAGTTTGAGGCTCGTCACCAGCGCTTCGTTCAGCTCCGGAATCCCAAAGGCGTTGCTCCAGTGCTCGAGCGTGAAGCCGACCCAGGTGAAGTTGTAACGCCCGGCCGGATCGTTGAAGGAGAAGCCGAAGATGACCGCGATCGGGATCAGCATGTAGAGGACGACGAGCACGGCGACGATCTGGACCGCGTGCTCGCGCAGCCAGCGCCAGGCCCCTCCGCCGCTCATCAGACCGCCTCCTCGCCCATCAGCGCCTCGGAGCCGGCGAAGCGGATGTAGATGAGGACGAGGATCAGGATCGCCGCCATCAGCACGAAGGAGAGCGCCGCCGCGGCGGGGTAGTCGGACTGTTTGAGGTAGAGCGACTGGATCACGTTGCCGATCATCTGGTTGCTGGCGCTGCCGAGGAACTGGGCGTTGACGTAGTCACCGGAGGCGGGGATGAAGGTCAGCAGCGTCCCCGCCACCACCCCCGGCGCCGAGAGCGGCAGCGTCACCCGCAGGAAGGTCTGGGTGGCGGAGGCGTAGAGGTCCTTCCCGGCCTCGATCAGCCGCGCGTCGATCCGCTCAAGGCTGGCGTAGATCGGCAGCACCATGAAGGGGAGGAAGTTGTAGGTGAGGCCGGCGATCACGGCGCCCCCGGTCGCCAGCACGTGCCCTTCCGGCGCCAGGCCGAGGAAGTCGAGCACGCCCACCACCGGGCTCTGGTCGGAGAGGATCGTCTCCCAGGCCAGGGTCCGGATCAGGTAGGTCGTGAAGAACGGGGCCACCACCGCGAAGAGGAAGACGTTGCGCCAGCGCCCCGCCTTGAAGGCGATCGTGTAGGCCAGCGGGTAGGCGAGCAGGAGCGCGAACAGCGTCGCCAGGCCGGCATAAACGAATGAGCGCACGAACTGGCTGTCGTAGAGCTGCAGGGCGTCGGAGTAGTTCTCCCAGTGCCAGTTGAATTCGTAGGAGCCGAAGACGCCGGAGTTGAGCGAGAGTTCCGCCAGGTAATAGAGCGGGATGACGAAGAACAGAAGCAGCCAGGCCGCTCCCGGCCCGAGCAGTAGGTAGGGAGCGACCCGGCGTCTCATCGGCTCAACCGTTGAGCACCGCGTTGAAGGCGCGGTTCAGGTTCTGTTCTTCTTCCCCGGTCGGCGACGGCTGGATCGTGCAGTTCTTGGTGAAGGACTGATCCGGGAAGATCAGCTGGTTCTTCGCGATTTCCGGTTCTTCCTTCAGCAGGATCGGTTTCACGTTTTCCACCGGGCTGACGTAGTTGACGTAGGCCTCGATCTGCGCCTGGTTCTCAGGGTCGTAGACGTAGTTCATGAACGCCTCGGCCGCGGTCGGGTTCGGCGCCCCGACCGGGATCACCATGTTGTCCGACCAGAGGATGCAGCCCTCGGTCGGCATCCGCCATTCGATGTCCGGGTTGTCGGCCTGCAGCTGGACGGCGTCGCCGGACCAGCCGATCACCGCGACCGCGTTGCCGCTGGTCAGGTCACCGCCGTAGTCGTTGCCGGTGAAGCGGCGGATCTGCCCCGAGTTGGCGGCGGATTCGATTTTGTCGATCGCCTTCAGCCAGTCCTCTTCGTCGGCGTTGGTGGGATCGATGCCGAGGCACTTCATCACCAGCGGCACCGTGTCGCGGAGTTCGTTCAGCATCTCGACCTTGCCCTTGTACTGGGGGTCGAAGAGGTCGCAGATCGACTTCACGTCCGGGGCCAGGTCCTTGCGGACGATGATCCCGGTCATCCCGCTCTGCCAGGGAGC
The DNA here is from genome assembly GCA_035764545.1 of Solirubrobacterales bacterium. Lineage (GTDB taxonomy): Bacteria > Actinomycetota > Thermoleophilia > Solirubrobacterales > 70-9 > VAYN01. Next base: position 5,666 of record DASTYZ010000063.1, read on the forward strand.
GCTGAATTCGCGCTTCGGGTCGTAGGCGGGTTCTTTCAGGTTGGCGACGAGGTTCTTTTCGAAGTTCGGCAGCGCCGACTTGTCGAAGTTCTGCAGGTAGCCGAGTTCGTGCATTTTGTTCGCCATCCAGTCGGTGACGACGAAGAGGCTGCGGCCGCCTGATTCCCCCTGTTTGAGCAGCGGGTCCATCTTCGCGAAGAACTCTTCGTTGGCGTTGACGTCCTCGATGTATTTGACCGAGACGCCGGTTTCCTTTTCGAAGTCCGGCACGGTCTGCTTGTCGATGTAGAGCGGCCAGTTGGAGATCGTCAAGTCGCCCGAGGCTTTGCCTTCGAGTTTCACTTCTTCGGATTCGGTGTCGCCGCCGTTGATGCTGTCGCCGCCGCCACCGCAGGCAGCGAGCCCGAGGGTCAGTGCCGCGATCGCAATCAGGACGGCAAGCATCGCCGGGCTCCTGCGTAGGTCCTTCTTGCTGCTCAACATCTGCGGGTCAACCTCCCTGGCTCGTTTCCAGTTTCTGCGACTGGTCCTCGGCGCTGGCGCCGTCGGTACTTCTCGCGGGTGCGCCGTTCGGCGACTCGCGGACAAGATGCATGTGCTCGGGCTCCCAGCTGAGGGCGACGCGGGCGCCGCCGCCGGGCAGGCGCTGGCGCTCGGCCTCGTCGGCGTTGGGGACGAGGACGGTCATCCTCACTCCCTCGCCGAGGTCGACCGCGATCTGGGTCGCGGTGCCGAGGTAGAGCGAGCTGGTGACGGTGCCCTCGACCCGCGGCAGGTCGGCGCTGCTGTTGCCGTCCCCGTCCGTCTCGACCCGCAGCTTCTCCGGCCTCACCACCGCGTGGCAGCGGTCGCCCTGGGAGAACCCGTCGGTCGAAGCCGAGATCGTCGTCCCCTCGTCGAGCTTCACCTCCTGGCTACCGGTGACCGTCGCCGGCATCAGGTTGGAGACGCCGATGAAGCCCGCGACGAAGGTCGTCGCCGGGCGGTCGTAGACCTGCTCGGGCGCCGCGATCTGCTCGACCCGGCCGCGGTTCATCACCGCGATCCGGTCACTCATCGTCAGCGCCTCCTCCTGGTCGTGGGTGACGTAGACGAAGGTGATGCCGACGTCGCGCTGGATCCGCTTCAGCTCGACCTGCAGTTCCTTGCGCAGCTTCAGGTCCAATGCCCCGAGCGGCTCGTCGAGGAGGAGGACCTTCGGCAGGTTGACCAGCGCTCGCGCCAGGGCCACCCGCTGCTGCATGCCGCCGGAGAGCTGCGAGGGACGGCGGTTGGCCTCGGCGGCGAGCCCGACCCGCTCCAGCTCCGCCTTG
>DASTYZ010000064.1:0-4878 GCA_035764545.1 Solirubrobacterales bacterium
CGGGAGACCCCTTCCCAGGGACTTCAGCACGGCCGCCAGGCCGGTGCCCCTGGGAAGGGGTCTCCCGACCCTCGCCACGCCGCCCAAATAAATAGACTGCGCCGCCGTGTTCCAGAAGGTTCTAATAGCCAACCGCGGCGAGATAGCCATCCGCGTAGCCCGCACCCTCAAGGAGATGGGCATCACCTCGGTCGCCGTCTACTCGGAGATCGACCGCGACGCCCCCCACGTGCGCGAGGCCGACGAGGCCTTTCTGATCGGCCCCGCGGTCCCGGCTGAGAGCTACCTGAACATCCCGAAGATCATCGAGACCGCGAAGGAAGCGGGCGCCGAAGGGATCCACCCCGGCTACGGCTTCCTCGCCGAGAACGCCGAGATGGCCCGTGCCTGCGACGAGGCCGGGATCACCTGGATCGGGCCGCCGCCGGAGTCGATCGAAGCGATGGGCTCGAAGACTCGGGCCCGCGAGATCATGGAGAAGGCCGGCGTGCCGATCGTTCCTGGCTCGACCGAGGTCGCCGAGGGTCTCGAGGACGCCAAGCGCCAGGCCGACGAAGCCGGCTACCCGGTCGCCTGCAAGGCCGCGGGCGGTGGTGGCGGCAAGGGCTTCCGCGTCGCAATGACGCCTGACGACCTGCAGGAGGCCTACGAGGGCTCCTCGCGCGAAGGCGAGAAGTTCTTCTCCGACCCGCGCGTCTACGTCGAGCGCTACCTCGAGGACCCGCGCCACGTCGAGGTCCAGGTGCTCGCCGACTCCCACGGCAACGTGATCCACCTCGGCGAGCGCGACTGCTCGTTGCAGCGCCGCCACCAGAAGGTGGTCGAGGAGGCGCCGGGCCCCCACGTCGACGAGGAGATGCGCGAGCGGATCGGCAAGATCGCCACCGACGCGGCTGCCGCCGTCGGCTACCGCGGTGCCGGCACGATCGAGGGAATGCAGGTCGGCGACGAGTACTTCTTCCTCGAGATGAACACCCGCGTCCAAGTCGAGCACTGCGTGACCGAGATGGTCACCGGCATCGACATCGTCCGCGAGCAGATCCTGATCGCCGCCGGCGAGCAGCTCTCGATCGCCCAGCAGGACGTGAAGCTGAACGGCTGGTCGATCGAGTGCCGGATCAACGCCGAGGCCGCGCACAAGAACTTCGCCCCGGCGCCGGGGCCGATCAGCGACTCCTACCGCGAGCCCTCCGGTCCGGGCGTCCGCGTCGACTCCGGGGTCGAGGGCGGCGGAGAGGTGACGCCGATGTACGACCCGATGGTGGCCAAGCTGATCGTCTGGGACGTCGACCGCGAGAAGGCGACGCGCCGCATGCTGCGCGCCCTCGGCGAATACGACTCCGGCGGCCTCACCACCCTGATCCCCTTCCACGAAGCGATCCTCGCCACCGAGCAGTGGGCGCGCGGGGAGACCTGCCGCGACCTGATGGAAGACAAGGAGTGGCTGAAGACGACCGCTCCCACCGACGCCGCCCCGCCGCAGCCCAGCGAGGACGGCGGCGAGATGCTGACCCGCGACTACAAGGTCGAGGTCAGCGGCAAGCTCTTCGACGTCAAGGTGATCGGCGAGGCCCCGGCGGGCGGCGTCGCCGCCCCGGCCGCAGGCGGCGGCAAGAAGCCGCCGAAGCGCGAGCGCAAGGGCGGCAGCGGCCCCACCGCCTCCAGCGAGGCCCTCCCCTCGCCGCTGCAGGGCACCATCCTCAAAGTCGCCGTCGAGCAGGGCGCCGAGGTCTCCGAGGGCGACCTGATCTGCGTCATCGAGGCAATGAAGATGGAGAACGAGATCACCGCCCACCGCTCCGGCAAAGTAGAGGAGCTCCCCATCTCCGAAGGCGCCGCCGTAGGCAGCGGCGACACCCTTGCCGTCATCAAGTAACGCTTCGGCTTCTCAGCCTTTGCGTTTGTGGTGACGCTTTTCTTCGCGTTCCTTTTCCTTCTGCCGTTCTTCTTCGCGCCGTTGCTTGTCGACCTTGCGCTGCTGCTCACGCGTGAGCGGGAATTTCGGCGCCACTTCCTGGCAGGTGCGCCCGACGCAGCCCTCTAGGCGGATCAGCTGGGCGTGGAGGAAGGCGCGGATGGGGGAGAGGTTGGTGACGCGGACGAGGTTGTTGAGCTCGTAGGGATCCTTGGTGATGTCGTAGAGCTCTTTCTCGCCGCTCGGCCACTCGATGTACTTGTAGGGGCCGAGGCGGATTCCGAGGTAGTCCTTGGGCGGGGCCACGATCGAGGTTGATGCCTTGGGGCCGCGGCCGGCGCTGCTGAGGCGGGCGCGCTGGGCGGTCGGTTCGCCGTTGGCTTCGACGTCGGCGGTCTCGACGAAGGACTCGAAGAGGATCGGCCGCCGCGTCCTCAGGCTCGAGTCCCGCATGTAGGGCACGAGCGAGCGGCCGTCGATGCTTTTGTCGGCTTCGACTTCGGCGAGGTCGAGGATCGTCGGAGCGATGTCGATGTTGGCGGCCAGCTCGCCGGTCGAGGTGCCGGCTTTGATCCCGGGACCCCGGATCAGTAGCGGCAGATGGGTGGCCGGCTCGTAGGCGAGGAACTTGCCGCCGGTGAGGCGGTGCTCGCCGTAGAAGAAGCCGTTGTCCGAGGTGAAGATGATGTAGGTGTTGCGCAGCCGGTGCAGGCCGCCGAGCGTGTCGACGATCAGTTTCACGCCTTCGTCGACCGAGCGCAGCGACTCCAGCGCCTTCTGGTAGTAGACGCGGTAGGTGTGGATCTCGTTCAGCGAGAGGTAGGGCGCTTCGCGGATGAAGCGGGGCTTGTCGTTGACGTTGCCCTCGTTGAACCCTTCGGCGCGGCCGTGCGGGTAAGGGGCGCCGGCGAAGGTGTTGTAGTGGCGCAGAGCCGGCTCCGGCCCGGCCGGGCGGCGGAAGTCGCCGTGGGGGGCGGTGTAGTCGACCTGCAGATAGAAGGGCTGTTCGGGCGAGGTCTGGGTCAGCTCCTGGTAGGCGAGGGTGTTGAAGATGTCCGTCTCGTAGAAGCAGGGTTTGCCGTTCAGCGGCGCGCTCGGGCAGCCGAAGTCGTCGCGTTCGCCGTATTCGCGGGTCTCCCAGCTCCCAGGGTCGCCGTAGGGGCCGTCGAGGGTGCCGTTGTTGTTGAGCGTGTAGCCGTAGAAGTAGTGGTTGGTGTCGGCCCGCAGGACGCTGTGCCAAGAGCTCCAGCCCGGCGGCACGTCTTTGCCTTCGTCGAACGGTTCGTCGCCGTAGCCGTTCAAGAACTTGCCGATGTGGATCGTCCGGTAGCCGGCGCTCTGCAACCAGACGGGGAGGTTGTGGCTGTAGGCCTGGCGCGCTTTGAAGCCGGTGAAGCCGCCGTTAGGCGGCACGTTGCCCTTGACGTTGTTGTTGTGCGAGTAGCGGCCCGTCAGCAGGCTGACCCGCGAGGGGCAGCAGAGGGGGTAGGGCACGTAGTAGCGGTTGAAGGTGACGCCGCGGCCGGCGATCAGGGCCTGCGTATAGGGCATCGCCTGCACATCGATGCCGCCGACGTTGAGGCTGGCGTAGAGCTGGTCGAGCGTCTCGTCGTCGGTCTGGATGACGACGAAGCTCGGTTTCTGTTCCGCCGAGCGGGCGACCTCGGCGCTGGGAAGCGCGGCGAAGACAAGGCTCGCCAGCAGCGCCACCAGGGCCGCGGCGACGATCAGCCGCGCCCTCTCAGGGGCACGCGAAAGACTGGCTTTTGGAGCGAAGTTCTGCATCGGGTAGCTCGGGGTGGTGTCCCACCCGAAACCGGCGCCTCACGCCTGAGTTGCGGCCTGAAAGCTAGAAGACGCCGAAGACGCTCAGGAGGCGCCGAGCTTTTTGACTGCTTCGCGGAAGTTTTTCACCGTGGCGCTGGGGGCTTTGCGGCCTTCCAGTTTCTCGCCGTGGCGGTTGACCCAGATCACCGGCACGTTCATTTTCAGCACCGGGGCGATGTCGGTCGCGTAGTCGCAGCCGATGTGGAGCCAGCCTTTCTTGCCGCCGATCCGCCGCGCGCACTCTTTGAAGTGGACGGGGTCAGGCTTGTAGCTGCGGACCTGCTGGGCGGTGACGACGAGGTCGAGTTCGGTCCGCAGGTGGCGGCGGCTGATCCCGAGCAGTTTGTCGTCGATGTTGGAGATGATCCCGATGTCGTACTTCTTCCCCAACCGGTCCATCGCCGCGTTGGACTCGCGGAACGGCAGCCAGTAGGCGACGCTGTTGGGCAGGAACTGGGCCCGCGAGGGCTCCACCTCCCAGCCGATCTCGCCGGCGACTTTGACGATCGTGCGGCGCAGGACCTCGGCGTAGAGCTCGTAAGAGCCGGCCATGATTTCCGCCTGCACTTCCATGAAGCGGGCGAGGAAGGGCTCCTCTTCGAAGCTGAAGCCGTCTTTGGCCGCCTCTTTCTTGCAGGCCTCGATGATGCCTTTCTCCCAGTCGATGAGGGTGCCGTAGCAGTCGGTGGTCACCCATTTGATGTTTTTGAGGCTTGGGAGGGGCATGAGAGAGCGCGGCATTATGGCATTCGGATAGTCTGCCGCGCGCTCCCCCCGCAGAGCACCTCTCTTTATGGACCTCCTCGAGTACCAAGGCAAGCAGCTGTTCGCCAAGCACGGCATCCCCGTGCCGAGCGGCGAAGTCGCCGACACCGTCGACGCCGCCGTCGCCGCGGCGGAGAAGATCGGCTACCCCTGCGCGATCAAGGCCCAGGTCCTGATCGGCGGCCGTGGCAAGGCGGGCGGGATCAAGATCGCGAAAGCCGCCGAGGAGGCGCGCGAGCACGCTGACGCGATCCTCGGCATGGACATCGTCGGCCCCCACGGCGAGGGGCCCTTCCGCGTCGATCAGGTCTGGATCGAGGGCGGCTCGGACATCGCCGAGGAGTACTACGCCTCGGTGATCCTCGACCGGG
>DASTYZ010000065.1:0-13954 GCA_035764545.1 Solirubrobacterales bacterium
GAGCGAGGGGCCACCGTGGTCCAGGTCGGAGCAGGCACAGAGATGGCGACGCGCGCTCCGGGCGCCTTCCAGCGGCGTAACTTCGCTACCGCCCGCGTTGCCGCCGAGGCATTCCTGAAGCGGCCGCTGGATCGCGGTCTGGCGGCCCAGGTGGCGGCGACGGTGACAGTCCCCGGCCGCCTCGAGCTGATCGCCGAGGGGCCGCCGATCTACCTCGACGCCGCCCATAACCCAGCCGGAGCGGCGGCGCTGGCCGAGTCGCTGCCGGCGGTGGCGGCGGGGCAGAGGGTCGTCGCCTGCCTGGCGATCATCGCCGACAAGGACGCGGCGGCGATGATCGCCGCGCTGGCGCCTGCTCTCGACCGGGTCGTCTGCACCGAGCTGCCGGCCGCGGCCCTGGAAGGCCATGGCCGTCCGGGCGCGCGTTCCCACCCAGCTGCCGAGCTGGCCGCGCTCTGCGAGCGGGTAGGCCTGCGGGCCGAGGCGGAGCCGCGGCTCGAGGCCGCCCTCGAGCGCGCTCGCTCGCTCGCCCTGGGGCCGCCCGAGGGGGTTCTCCTGATCGCCGGTTCTCACTATGCAATCGCCCCCGCGCGAGCGTTCCTCGCTGCCTGACTATGCGAGGATTCGGCGATGGATCGTCCTCGCAGTGCCGGTACCGAACTACTCTCGATGATGGGGCTGGTCGCGGCTGTAGTCGCGATCGTGATCCTGGTCTTCTTCGGAGTCGGCTACCTGTTCGGAAGGCTCTTTCTTTAACAACAGGGTTGGCGTCACCTATGGCGAAGTAGACTGCCGGCCCCCGGCGCCCCCGACCTTCTCTACCTGCCTATGCCCCTAGCGATCTTCGGCATCACCAACGACGGCCTCAATCTGGTCGCCACCCTCTTCCTGCTGATGCTGGTCGTCCTCTGGCTGGCGCTGATCGTCTACACCTACCTCGACGCCCGCCGCCGCATCTCCGATCCTTTCCTGGTCGCCTGCGCCACCGTCGCCTCGTTCTTCCCCTTCATCGGCACCGCCGTCTACGCGATCGTCCGCCCGCCGGAGTTCTTGGAGGACGCGCACGAGCGCGAGCTGGAGATCAAAGCGGCAGAGTTGCGGGTGCGGCAGCTGGAGGACCAGTCCTGCCCCAACTGCGAGTACCCGATCGAGAAGAACTACCTGCGCTGCCCGAGCTGCCAGCGCCGGCTCAAGGATCCGTGCCCGACCTGCAGCAAACCGGTCGATCCGCGCTGGGGCCTCTGTCCCTTCTGCGAGACCAGCCTTGGCGGCGGCGGCGAGCGGCCGCGCCGCAAACGTAGAGACCCCGAAGAGCGCCAGGCGCAGCCACAGCAGCAGCGCCAGGCCCAGCCGCGCCGCAGGAAAGCGCCGCCGGAGGCTGACCAAGGGGACTCGGTAACCAAAGAGCAAAGGAGCCCCCGCCGTGAGCCGGACCCTGATCCTCGTCAAGCCTGACGCCTTCGAACGCGCCCTCACCGGAGAGGTGATCGCCCGCTTCGAGCGCAAGGGGTTGCGGATCGCCGCCCTGAAGACGATGCGCGCCGACGAGTCGATCGCCAATCAGCACTACGCCGAGCACACCGACAAGCCTTTCTTCGGCGAGCTGGTCTCGTTTATTACCGGTGGCACTTTGGTGGCGATGGTGCTCGAGGGGCCCGAAGCGGTTAAGGCTGCGAGACAGCTGATCGGGGCTACTAATCCGGTTGAGGCGGCTCCTGGTTCGATTCGCGGGGACTTCGCGCTTGAGGTGACCTTCAACATGGTTCATGGGTCCGATTCGGATGAGTCGGCTGAGCGTGAGATTGGGATCTGGTTCCCAGAGCTGTCCTGAAGGTAGTCCTTGCATCTGGATCTCCTCAGCGGAAGGAGATCCTCGAGAAGCTGGGCCTCGCGTTTGAGGTTGTGGTTCCCGGCGTAGAGGAGCTCTCGAGTGGGGATCCGGAACAGCTTGTTCGCTTGAACGCGCTCTCTAAGGCGAGGGCGCTAAGGGAGGGCGGGGTACCTGCGCGCGCCAACAACGTGCTCGGCACCCCGCCCTCCCCACCGGACCGCCTTGTTATTGCGTGCGACACCGATGTGGTTCTCGATGACGAGGTGCTCGGGAAGCCGGCTGATGCTTCGGACGCGCGGGCTTACTTGGATCGGATGAGTGGGCGGGCTCATACGGTGATGAGTGGGCTGGTTGTGGTTGCTGATGGGGAGGAGCGGGTCGGAGTCGAGAAGACGACGGTGCTGTTCAAGCGGCTCTCTGATGCGGAAAAAGAGCGCTACGTGAGGTTCGGGGAGTGGGAAGGGCGCTCCGGGGGTTATGCGATCCAGACGCTTGGGTCTTCGCTGGTGGAGCGGGTTGAGGGGAGTGTTTCTAACGTGGTGGGGCTGCCGGTTGGGCTGCTGGCGGAGTTGGCGCCGGAGTTGTTCGAACGCGCCTAGATGAGGCTTACAAAACGCTAAGACGCGTTTGCAATCATCGTCCCTGCTCCTGCAAGGACTGGAGCACGGTCCGGGCGAGTAGTGCCAGGCGCCCTGCAAGCTGGCAGAGTCGCCATTGAGGTGCGTGGCGAACGACGAAGCCCGGCCCCTGGTGATTGCCACCCCATGCGAACGAACTTAGGTCTCAAACGTGTATCGAAAGCAAGTACGCCGCCGTAGGGCGGTCCTCGCGCTGTTGATCGTCGGCTCCTTCGCCCTGCTCACGATCACCTATCGGCAGGGCAACGACGGCATGCAGCGGGGCGTCAGCACCATCTTCAGCCCGATCGTCTCGGTCGCCGACCGTGCCTTGAAGCCGGCGCGGGACATGGTCAACTGGTTCGACGAGACCTTCGACGCGAAGGGGGAGAACGAGGACCTCCATTCCGAACTCGAAACGGCCCGCCGCCAGGCGGTCGGGGTGAAGGCGGCGCTGGCCGAAAACGAGCAGCTGCGCAAACTAGTCGGCCTCGACAACAGCGGCGCCATCCCCGGCGGCTACACCCCCGTCACCGGCCGGGTGATCTTGCGCTCCCCGACCGTCTGGTTCTCCGACGTGACGATCGACGTCGGCTCCGGCGACGGCGTCGGGGTCGACGATCCGGTCGTCAACGGCGACGGCCTCGTCGGCACCGTCGCCGCGGTCACCGGCGGCACGGCCCGGGTGACGCTGATCGTCGACCACTCCAGCGCCGTCGCCGCCAAGCTGGTGCCGAGCGGGACCCAGGGGCTGATGAAGCCCTCGGTCGGCGACCCCGAAGACCTCATCCTCGACTTCCTCGACAGCGAAAAGCTGGTCGGCAAAGGCCAGTCGGTCGTCACCTCCGGCTTCCGCGCGATCGGCTACGAGTCCGGCTACCCGCCGAACCTGCCGATCGGGGAAGTCGTCGAAGCCCCTCTGCTCGAGCAGGAGGCCCAGCAGCAGGTCCACATCAAGCCCTACGCCGACCTCCGCAACCTCGACCTGGTCCAGGTCCTGACCGGGGGCTCGCGCGGGTGATCCTCACCCCGAACATCCTCGCCCGTTTGGTCGCGATCGTCGTCGGCGGCGTGATCCTGCAGCTGACCTTCTTCTCCCAGGTCGCCCTCTTCCACGTCAGCCCCGACCTGCTGCCGGCGCTGATCGTCGTCCTCGGCCTCCTCGGCGGCTCGCTAACCGGTGCCGTCTGCGGCTTCTCCGCCGGCTTCCTGCTCGACTGCCTGTTGATCGTGCCGCTCGGCGGCGGCTCGCTCGTCCTGCTTGCAACCGGCTACCTAGCGGGCCTCTTCCGCGAGCGCTTCGAAATCCACAGCCCGCTGGTGCCGCCGCTGCTCTGCATGGGCGGGACCCTCTTCGCCGAGCTCGGTTTCGGCGCCGTCGAGCTGATGCTCGGAATCGACGCCCCGGTCAGCACCCTCGTCGTCCGCGACATACTGCTGAAGAGCGTCTTCGCCTTCTTCGGCGGCTGGGCGATCTATGTCGGTGCGCGTCGGGCGCTGCGACCCGCCCTCGTCGAGGAGCCGGCATTGCGACGCAATCGCCGCCCGACCGTGTTGGGAACCTAAGACCATGTACCTGCGCAACGACTCCCGTCCCCAGGGCAGCCGCCTCTCGCTGCGGGTGGCGGTCGCCGGCGGCGTCGGCGTCGTCCTCTTCGCGATCCTCTTCTTCCGGCTCTGGAACCTGCAGGTGCTCTCCGGCGACCAGTACCTCGCCGAGGCGCAGAACAACCGCACCCGCGAGGTCAAAGTGATCGCCCCTCGCGGCGACATCCTCGACCGCGACGGCGAAGTCCTCGTCGACAACCGGACCAGCCTGGCGCTGCAGCTCAACACCTCGAAACTGCCCGAAGACCCAGCCGAGGAAAAGGCCGAGCTGGCGCGGTTGGGCGCGCTGGCGCAAATGTCGGTGCGCAAGGTCCGCCGGACGATCGCCGAAGAGGAAGAAGTCGCCGCCGGCGCTCCGGTAACGCTGCGGCGCGACGTCGGCTTCGACCTGATCGCCTACATCGAAGAGAACCAGGAGGACTTCCCCGGCGTCGCCGTGCAACGGCTCTTCGTCCGCCATTACCCGGATGGGACCCGCGCCGCCCACGTGGTCGGCAGCGTCGGCGAGATCAACGACGAAGAGCTGAAGCAGGCCGAGTTCAAGGACCTCGAGCCCGGTGACGAAGTCGGCAAGGGAGGGGTCGAGTACTCCTACGACAAGTTCCTCCGCGGCGACCCGGGCCACACCCGGATCCAGGTCAACGCGCTGGGGGAGCCGACCCCGGGGGGTCAGCTCGTCTCCGAACCACCGACCCCGGGGGACAACCTGAAGCTGACGATCGACGGCGACGTCCAGGCCGCCGGCGAAGGCGGGCTCGGCGCCCGCGGGCTGCCGGGGGCCTTCATCTCGATGGACATCTACACCGGCGAAATCCTCGCGATGGGCTCGAACCCGACCTACGACCCATCCGTGCTGACTCCGCCGATGAGCCAGCAGCAGGTGAACGAACTTTACCGCGACCCGGTGCTGGCGCCGCTGGTTAACCGGGCGACCGAAAGTGCCTATCCGACGGGCTCGATCTTCAAGATCATCACTGCCCTGGCGGCGCTGGAAAACGGCGAGATCACGCCCGACGAGGTCGTCGTCGACAACGGCAAGATCGAAGTCGGCACTCAGGAATTCAAAAACGCCGGCGAAGTCGCCCATGGCGCCGTCGAACTGCGCCGCGCGCTGCAGGTCTCCTCCGATGTCTACTTCTACCTGCTCGGCCTCGACATGTGGAAGACGGACGAGCTGCAGGAATGGGCGCACAAACTAGGGATCGGCCGGCCAGCCGGCCTCGATCTGCCGGAGGAAGGGGAAACGCTGCTGCCGAGCAAAGCCTGGCGCGAACAGCTGGTGAAGGAAGGGCTCGCCCTCGAAGACCGACCCTGGTCCTCCGGCGACAACATCCAGCTCGCAACCGGGCAGGGAGACCTGCAGACCAACCCGTTGCAGATGGCGCTCGCCTATGCGGCGCTGGGCAACGGCGGCAAGATCCCGACCCCGCACGTGGGGCTGGAAGTCGAGGACGCGGCCGGGCGGGTGCTGAAGGAATTCGACTTCAAGCCCCAGCGCAAAATCCACATCGACCCTGGCTACCGCACCGCGATCCTGGAAGGGCTGCACGCTGCCGCGCAGGAAGGCGACGGCACCGCCGCCGGTGTCTTCGGCGGCTTCCCGATCGAGATCGCCGGCAAGACGGGGACCGCGCAACGACCCGGCCACGCCGACCAATCCTGGTTCGCCGCGCTCTCCCCGTACCCCAACCCGCGTATCGTGACTATTGCCACCGTCGAGGAAGGCGGCTTCGGAGCTGAATCCGCCGCCCCAGTCGTCCTCGACATCCTCGAAGCGATCTACGACAAACAGGCCTCGGAAGTCGCCAGCGGCGGTGGAGCCGAATGAACACCTACGCCACTCGAACCAGGAACTCGCGACCGGAGCCGTTCACGGTCCACGTCGGCCTTGGCGAGCGGCTCGGCCTCGCCCACATGGACTGGCCGCTGACGATCGCCGCCGTCGCCCTGATCGCCTTCAGCATCTTCACCCTCGGGCAGGCGACGCAGAACGACGTCCCCGGCGACCCCAAATACTTCCTCGAGCGACAGACGATCTACGCCCTGCTCGGCATCGTCGGGATGGTGCTGCTGACGCGGATCGACTACTCGCGCTTCCGCGAGCTGCGGGTCGGCATCTACACCTTCCTCTGCGCCAGCGTCTCGCTCGTCTTCGTCTTCGGCTTCGCCGCCCGCGGCTCGCGGCGCGCCTTCGAACTTCCCTTCTTCTCCTTTCAGCCATCGGAGCTCGGCAAGCTCCTGCTCGTGCTTGCGCTTGCCGGGTTCGTGATCGATGGCGCCAGGCGCGGATCAGAGGTGCAGCGCACCGTGCGCTACCTCTGCCTCGGCCTGGCACCGGCTGCGCTCGTCTTCCTGCAGCCCGACCTCGGCACGTCATTGGTGTACGTGGTCGCCACCCTTGCCGTCATGTACTTCGGAGGCGTCCCCTGGACGCACTTCGCGGTCATCGGCGGCGTCCTCGTCGCACTTGTCGCGCTGGTCCTGGTCGTCGCTCCGAAGGCCGGTGTTCCGGTCCTCAAGAGCTACCAGGAGGAAAGGCTTACGTCCTTCCTCGACCCGCACGAGCACGAAAGCGGCGCGGGCTACCAGCAGAACCAATCCAAAGTCGCCATCGGCTCCGGTCAAGTGACCGGCCGCGGCGACAAAGCCACCCAGACGCGGCTCGACTTCGTGCCCGAGCGGCACACCGACTTCATCTTCGCGGTGATCGGTGAGCGCTACGGCTTCATGGGAGCCGCGTTAGTCCTATCCCTTTACGCCCTGCTCTTCTGGCGGGCGCTGCGGATAACGACGCTCTCGAAGAACTCATACGGAACCCTCGTGGCCGGCGGCATCGCCGTCGCGCTGCTGTTCCAGACCTTCGTCAACGTGGGGATGAACCTCGGGATCATGCCGATCACTGGGATCCCCCTGCCGTTGATGAGCTACGGAGGGTCCTCCGTGCTCGCTACTTTTCTGGCAATCGGAGTTCTTCAGAGCATCAACGTCCAAGCGCATCTCAGCCAGAAGGGAAGGTTCGCCTGGTGATCTCTTGAATGAGGTCCGGCGATGCGTACCTAACCGAACTGAGCTGAACAACAAATGAAAAAAACGATTCTGGTCTCCGCCGAGCGCGGTGAGACCCGTGTGGCCGTCCTCGAGGCAAAGCAGAAAGGCGGCAAGAGAGACGTCGCCGAGCTCTACATCGAGCGCCGCGGCCGACGCTCGATCGTCGGCAACATCTACAAGGGGAAGGTCGACAACGTCCTTCCCGGCATGGAGGCCGCCTTCGTCGACATCGGCCTCGAGCGAAACGGCTTCCTTCACGTCGACGAGATCGTCCTCCCGAACGGGGAACAAGCGCCGAAGCGCGGTCGCGGCAGCGGCCGTCGCATCAACGAGCTGATCAAGCCCGGCCAGGAGATCCTGGTCGCCGTCGTCAAGGACCCGTTGAAGACGAAGGGCGCGCGGCTCTCGATGAACCTCTCGATCGCCGGCCGCTACCTCGTCTACGCGCCGCAGGGGAGCGGGGTCGGCGTCAGCCGCCGCCTCGCCGACAAAGAGCGCGACCGGCTGCGCAAAATGGTCGACCGCACCTACAAAGGCCCGGGCGGGCTGATCGTCCGCACCGCCGCCCACGGGGCGAAAAAAGCCGACTTCGTGCGGGAGATCGGCTACCTGCAGAAGCTGAACGAGGTGCTGGTGCGGCGGGCCGAGTCGACCAAGGCGCCGTCGCTGGTCTTCCAGGAGGCCGACCTCTCGGTCCGCGTCCTCCGCGACATCTTCCTCAACGAGTTCGAAAAAGCCGTGATCGACTCGCCGAAGCAGTTCGAGCGGGTGACGAGCTTCTTCCAGCGCACCGCTCCCGAGCTTGTCGACGGCGTCGAGCTTTACGAGGGCACGAAACCGCTGTTCGACAAATGGAAGGTCAACGAGGCGATCGAGTCGACCCTGAACCGGCGCGTCGATCTGCCCTCCGGCGGCTACCTGATCATCGACTACGCCGAGGCGCTGACGGTGATCGACGTCAACAGCGGTTCCTTCACCGGCCGCGGCAAAGGCGGTCTCGAGGAGACGATCACCAAAGTCAACACCGAGGCGGCCGAGGAGGCTGTGCGGCAGCTGCGGCTGCGCGACATCGGCGGCATCATCGTCGTCGACTTCATCGACATGGCCCGGGCCAGCAACCGCGACAAGGTCCTGAAGACGATGCGCAAAGCGCTCGACACCGACAAGTCGAAGAGCTACGTCGTCGAGGTCTCGCCGCTGGGCTTGGTCGAGATGACCCGCCAGAACGTCACCGACGGCGTGCGAGAGATCCTGACGGCGCCCTGCCCGACCTGCCACGGCGAGGGCGTCGTGCTCTCCGCCGAGACCGTCGCCCTGGAAGGGCTGACGAAGATGCGGGACATCGCCGCCGAGAAGGGTGACGCCGAGGCGTTCCTGCTCCGGGTCAACCCGAAAGTCGCCCATGAGCTGACCGATCCCGACAGCGGCCTGACCGAGCTCGAGGATGAAACCGGCAAGCGGTTCCACTTCGAGGGCGGCGACGCGCTGCCGATCGACACCTTCGAGCTGGTCGAGTCCGGCAGCAGGGGGGAGATCGAGGAGCGGGCGCTGCCGTTCAAAGTCGGCGAGGAGGTGCTGGTCAAGATCGACGAGCCCCACATGTACAACGCCGACGACGCCGTCGCCCGGATCGACTCCTACATCGTCAGCGTCACCGGCGGCGGTCGCTTCGTCGGCGAGCGCAAGCTGGTGCGGATCGACGAGGTCGAGCGCTCGGCCGCAATCGCCTCCCTGCTGGGGGGCGATTCCCCCAACGGCTCCGGTGGAGGCGAGGAGAACGGCTCCCAGCTAGAATCCTCCGCCTCTTCGCGCAAACGCAGCCGTGGCCGCCGGGGCGGCCGTGGACGTTCGCGCGCCAAACAAGGCAGCAAGGACGAATGAGCACTTACGCAGTCATAGAGAGCGGTGGCAAGCAGTACAAAGTCGAGGAGGGCTCGTCCCTGCTCGTCGATCGGCTGGACGCGAAGGAGGGAGACAAAGTCAACCTCCGCCCGGTCCTCTTCCGCGGCGACGACGTTCTCGCCGGCGGCAAAGACCTGGAGAAAGTCAAAGTCGAGGCGAAAGTCACCGAGCATCTGCGCGGGCCCAAGATCAAAGTCTTCAAATACAAGGCGAAGAAGGGCTACCGCCGCCGTGCCGGCCATCGTTCCGAGCTGACCCGGCTCGAGGTCACGAAACTGAAAGGGAAAGGCTAGGCATGGCCCACAAGAAAGGCCTCGGCTCCAGCCGCAACGGCCGCGAATCCAACCCGAACATGCTCGGCGTCAAGGTCTTCGCCGGCCAGCGCGTCAACGGCGGCGAGATCATCGTCCGCCAGCGCGGCACCCGCTTCTGGCCCGGCGACGGCGTCGGCATCGGCCGCGACCACACGATCTTCGCCACCCGCGAAGGCGTGGTGGAGTTCAAGCCGTCCCGCAAGGGGCGTACGATCAGCGTCCTCCAGGACTAAGAAAGGAACTCCATTGCCGCTCGTTACTGAGCGCAGGGGCCGGCTCTACACGGTCTCCGCGTCGATTGCCCTCGTCCTCCTCGTAACGCTGGCGCTGGTCAGCCGCGCCGAGGCCACCGAAACCATCTTCTGGGACAACTACTCGGGTGACCCGGACAGCATCGGCTTCTCCGACATCAGCGGTGCCGGGGGTGCTGCGCTCAACCTCGCGGGCGTCGAGCTGGCTGGGCCGGAAGGGATGGCCTACGACTCCGTCAGCGGACGCATCTTCGTAGCCGGCTACGAAAGCGGCCCCGACAAAAAAGGCCAGATCATCTGGGCCAACATCAACGGCAGCGGCGCCGGAGTGCTGAACACGACGGGCGCCGTGGTGGATGAACCGATGGGAGTAGCCGTGGACCCAGTCAACCGGCTGATCTACTGGCTTAACACGGAAGGCTCCGGCAACGGCTCGGTCGCCTATGCGCGCCTCGACGGCAGCGGCGGCGGGCTGCTCAACACCGCCGGCGCCCCTGCGTTCGACAGTCCGTACCGGCTTGCTTTCGACCCGACGACCGGCAAAGTCTTCTGGTACGACGAAATCGGCACGACGGACACCATCGCGTTCGCCAACGTCAACGGCAGCGGCGGCGGCACGCTGAATCTTTCCGGCGCTCCCACGCTCGGCGGCGTCAACGGCTTCACGGTTGATTCAGCCGCCGGCAGGCTCTACTGGACTGAAGGAGACGACCTCAACTACGTCAGCGTCAACGGTGGATCGGGCGGCGCCATCGACCTCACCGGCGCCGACATCCGCAGCGCCTACGGCCTAGCGCTGGACCCGGCGAATGGGACCGTCTACTGGGGTAACTACGACGGTGGCAATGGCGAAAACGCCGGCGCCATCGGGTTTGTCCGGCTGAGCGGCGGCGGTGGCTCGATAACGCCGTCTTCAGCGGCGCCGGCAATAGGACCCCAGGATCCGGTGATCGTCAAGAGTCCGACCGGGACCGGCGCGCCGCTGACCACTCGCAACCCGAAAAATCGTGCCGAGCTGACCTGCTCCAACGGCAGCTGGGGCGCCGACGCGGCAGGGGGCAACGTCTACCAGGCCCCAAACGCGTTTGCCTACCAGTGGCTGCGAAACGGGGCGCCGATCGCCAACGCCACGGCATCGACGTTCGTCGCCAAATCAGCTGGCCAGTACAGCTGCACGGTCACGGGCTCAAACCCCGTGGGCTCCGCATCGCAGACCAGCTCCGTGGTCAACGTCAAAGCCGCGAAGGTCAAGCTGACGACCAAGAAGAAGGCGAAAGCCGACGCGGGCGACCTCGTCACCTTCAAGGTCAAGGCGGTCAACCAGGGCGACCTGGCAGCGAAGAAGAACGCGAAGCTCTGCGTGAAGCTGCCGAAGGCCGCCAAGGATGACCTGAAAGCGCCGAAGTGCAAGAAGCTAGGCCTCAAAGGCCGCGGTAAGAAGACGCTGACGCTGAAGGTGAAAGTGAAGCCGGCCGCCGACGAGGGCACCGACAAGCTCACCTTCCAGGTCAAGGGCAGCCCCGGTAAGGCGGCGAAGTCGAAGATCATCGTTAGATAAACGCAGCGCGATCGACGCAGTGCTGAGCGAGAGGGGCTGGCGCCCCTCTCGCTCTATTTTCTTCGGGACTGATGTACGACAAGGCGAAAATCTGGGTCGAGGGAGGAGCCGGTGGGAACGGCTCGATCTCTTTCCGCCGTGAGGCCCATGTCCCTCGAGGCGGACCCGACGGCGGCGACGGCGGGCACGGTGGTGACGTTGTGCTCGTATGTGATCCCTCGCGCCGCGATCTTGGGGCGCTGAGGGGGAGCAAGCACTTTCGGGCTCAGCGGGGGCGGCATGGGGAAGGGTCGAACCGGCAGGGGGCGCGCGGGGAGGACCGGGAGATCCCGGTGCCGCCGGGGACGCAGGCGAGCGCGGTCGACGGCAGCTCGATCGACCTGGTCGCGGCAGGGCAGCGGGCGGTGGTCGCCCGCGGTGGACGCGGTGGGCACGGGAACAGGCGCTTCACCAGCTCGACGCGGCAGGCGCCGCGCTTCGCCGAGAAAGGGACTTCGGGGGAAGCGGACTGGATCGAGCTGCGGCTGAAGCTGCTCGCGGATGTCGGCCTCGTGGGGCTGCCGAACGCCGGCAAGTCCTCGCTGCTGAGCCGCCTGACGCGGGCAGCGCCGAAGGTCGCCGACTACCCCTTCACGACGCTCTCGCCGGTGCTGGGAACGATCGAAGGCGAAGACCGCCAGGCGATCGTCGCCGACATTCCTGGCCTGATCGAAGGGGCGGCGGCGGGTGCCGGCCTCGGTCACGAGTTCCTCGCCCACATCGAGCGCTGCTCGATGCTGGTCCATCTCGTCGACGTCGCCCCGACCGAAGGCGAGCCGCTCGCCAACTACGAAACCGTGCGCAGCGAGCTGGCGGCTCACGGCGCCGGGCTCGAGCGATTGCCCGAGCTCGTCGTCCTCAGCAAGCGCGACCTGATGCCGCCGGAGGACATCGAGGCGGCGGTGGCCGAGTGGCAGGAGCGGGTCGGCGAGAGAGCCCTCGGCGTCCTCGCCGCCTCCTCGGCGACGGGAGAGGGGCTGGATGAACTGCGGGCCCGAATCCTCGCGCAGCTCCCCGAGCTACAGCCCGCTCCGCAGCCAGGGGCTGAGCCGACTGAGGAGTTCGAGGCCGAGCACCGGGTCTACCGACCGGCCGGCGAGGGCGGCTACTGGGTCGAGCGCGAGGCCGACGGCGGCTTCCGCATCCTCGGCCGCGGCGTCGAGCTGCTGTTCGAGCGCCACGACACCAAAAACGAGGAGGCGCTCGCCTACCTGGAGCAGCGGCTGAAGGAGATGGGCGTCCTCGCCGCCCTCGATCGCGCCGGGTTCGAAGCCGGCGACGACGTCCGCGTAGGCGAGCACGAGTTCGAGCTACACGTCTAGCATCAATATGTCGTATTGATATGCTTTGACATATGAGAACGACGGTCCGACTCGACGACGCCCTCCTCAAGAAGGCAAAGGTGCACGCGGCCGAGCAGGGCATCACCTTGACGCAGCTGCTTGACGAATCGCTTCGGGAGCGCCTGGCCACTCGACCTCGGGAGACGAGCCTGGAGCCTTTTCAGCTCACCACCTACGGGAAAGGCGGGGTCCGGCGGGGAGTTGACCTGGATGACAACCGCGCCACCAGGGATCTGCTGGATCAGGACTTCCCAAAGTGATCCTGGCCGATGTCAATGTCCTCGTCTACGCCCATCGCGAGGACCTGCCTCAGCATGACCTTTACTCCACCTGGCTGGGGGCGGAGATCGAATCGGGCCGTCGCTACGCCCTCTGCGATGCCAGCCTGACGGGTTTTCTTCGGATCGTCACCAACAGCCGCATCTTTGACGAGCCTACGCCCCTGCGGGTGGCCCTCCAGGCAATTGAAGACTTACGAAAGCAGCCTGGGGCGATCCACTTGAGCCCCGGCGCGAGACACTGGGCCCTCTTCACCGATCTCTGCTCGCTCGTGGGGGCAAGGGGCAACGATGTCCCCGACGCACACCTCGCTGCCCTGGCGATCGAGTCCGGGAGTGAGCTTGTCACTGCTGACCGCGGCTTCGGCCGTTTCCCGGGCCTGCGTTGGTCCTGCCCCGTTTGACCAACTAGCTGAGGCTGGAGAGGCCTGCAGCGACAGCGAAGCCGAGGACGGTGACGAGGCCGGCGCCGCGGCCGGCGTCTTTGCGGGCGTCGGGGATCATCGAGTCGATCAGCATCACCAGCAGGGCGCCGGCGGCGAAGCCGTCGATCGCCGCCTTGCCGTCGCCGCTGACCGCGTCGGCGAGCAGGTAGCCAACCAGGCTGGCCAGCGCGCAGATGGCCGCCACGACCAGCCAAAGGCGGAGGATCCTCTCGCGCGGTTTGCCTTGCTTTGCCATGTCGTCGGCCGAGCCGAGCGCCTCGGGCAGGTTGGAGACGAAGATCGCGACCAGCAGCGAGACGCCGACCCCACCCCCGGCGGCGATGTTGATTCCCAGCACGAGCTGCTCGGGGATGCCGTCGAGGAAGGCACCGAGCGCCAGCGCGGTGCCGCTCCCGTCTCCTTCCACCCGGCCTTTGCGTCCGCGGCCGGTCGAGTGGTGGCGGGCGATCAGGCCGTCGAGGAGGTAGTACGTGATCGCGCCGACGCCGAGACCGAGCCCAGTGACGGCGGCGCCTCCCACCTCGATCCCCTCGGCCGCGAGCTCGAAGCTGACGGCGCTGATCAGCGCTCCGGCGCCGAAGGCGAGGACGTAGCCGACCTGCCGCTCCGGCCACCGGCGCACGAAGCTGAGTGCCGCGCCGATGACGAGAGAGCTTGCGGCGAGCGCTCCCCAGCCGGTTGCTGAGCCCATCTCGGCTACTTTCCCCGCCATGACCCTG
>DASTYZ010000066.1:0-4623 GCA_035764545.1 Solirubrobacterales bacterium
TGCGCTCCTCGAGCCACGAACTCCCCGACCTGGTCGCCGTGGTCAGAGGACCTGCAGACCAGCCGATCGAAGTCGCCTCCGCGGCCCGCATCGACTCGGTCAGAAAAGGCCTCAGAACCAGCTTCGAAGTCTTCCCCGACGCCCCCGTCACCAAGGTCGTCCTCTCGATGCGCGGCGGCAAGAAGAAGGGGCTGATCGAAAACAGCCGCGACATCTGCGCCCGCACCTACCGAGCAGCCGCCCGCTTCACCGCCCAGAACGGGCGGGTCTCCAACTTCAACCCGCCCCTGAAGGTGAAGTGCAAGAAGAAGGGGTCGGGGGGGAAGAAGAAGGGCAGTAAATAAGCTCCATTCGATGGAGCTTCTCGAGACCCGCCCTCTGCACGAGGGCAAGCACGTCGACTTCGTCAGCAAGCGGTACCGGCGTGGGGATGGCATCGAGGTGGAGCGCGAGATCGTCGAGCATCCGGGCTCGGTCGCGGTGATCGCCTACGACGAGGAGTTCGCTTACCTAGTCGCCCAGCCGCGTGAGGCGGTCGAGGAGGACGAGCTGCTGGAGATTCCGGCGGGGACCCTGGACAAGGAGGGTGAGGGGGAGCTGGAAGCCGCGCAGCGAGAGCTGGCCGAGGAGGCCGAGCTGCGGGCCGAGCACTGGAGCCTGCTGCACGTCGTCTACCCCAGCCCTGGCTTCCTCACCGAGAAGGTGACGATCTTTGAGGCCACCGGCCTCTCGCCAGCAAGCGGCGAGCGCGACGACGACGAGGAGATCGAGATCGTCCGCCTGCCGCTGGCCGAGATCGAGCAGGCCCTGCCGGAGATTCGCGACGCCACCACGGTAATCGCGCTGCTGCGACTGAAGGAGAAGCTTCAGGGGTAGGGGAGGGGCTCCGTGTTCCTCTTCTTCTCCAACAACCTCGGCTGCGCCGGCTCATTGCTGGTCTCGGCCGTGGTGACGCTGGTCCTGCTGCTGCTTTTCGGCGTGATCGAACTCGGCTAGCGGGGGCGCTGCCGCACCTGCCGCTCGCGATCGGCTGCTTCCCGCAGGCGCCGCTGCGACTCGGCCGCGTTGGCGATGGTGAGGTTGGCGAGGAATCTCATGACGGCCTCCTCTGGCGTCGTGTACACCGGCTAAAGCGATTTGCCGGTGTCAACAACACTAGCTAAACTGAATAGGCGGTGTCAACGCAACTTAACAAAGCTCTGGAGCCCGAGATCGAGCTGCTGGTCGAGTTCGTCAACACGCACGATCTCGAGGAGGAGACGGACTCGATCGCCGCGCCCGACGAGCTCTCGGCCTGGATCGCCGAGCAGACCGGGGAGCACGTCGGCACCCTCGACGACGAGGACGTCGTCCGCGTCCTCGCTCTGCGCGAGTCCCTGCGGGCGCTGCTGCGAACCCACAACGGCGAGCAGGTCGACGAGCGGCGCCTCGAGCCCCTCCGCGCAGCCGCCGAGCGCAGCCGCTTCCGCACCAGCTTCTCCGCCGCCGGCGAGCTGCAGATCGCCCCTGCCCGCTCCGACCTCACCGGCTTCGAAGCCCGCCTCCTCCTCGCGATCGAGCGCCTCCAGTCCCAGGGCGCCTGGCCCCGCCTCAAAGCCTGCACCGATGACGGTTGCCAGTGGGCCTTCTACGACGCCACCCGCAACCGCTCCCGCACCTGGTGCTCGATGGAGGAGTGCGGCAACCGCGAGAAGACGCGACGGTATCGACAGCGCCGAGGCAGCGGTTAGCTGTCGCCGTCCCGCAGGGGCGGAGTCTCGTAGGAGGCGAGGATGACGCGAGCCGGAAACCCCCCAGCCTGGCCGCCCTTTTCATCCAGCCGCTTGCGGGCGCGCTGCTGGACGGCGTAGCACTGCTCCAGCGCCACCTCGAGGAACTCATGGACCTCGTGCCACCCCTGCTCGTCCACCCAGAGCGGGAAGCGGGTGAGGAAGCGCTCCGGACGGACGTCGAAGAGCCCGGCGGCGACCGAGGCTTCGACCTCCCCTTTGATCGCCAAGCCGATCGCGGCGGAGTCCCGTTCGCGTTCGGAGATGCTCATCCGCTCCCACTCCGGCGTGCTCCGGACAGGCCAGCGCGATTCGAACAGGAGGCCGCCGTCCTCACCCGCGACGGTCTGGACCGCCCCCAGCTCGATCAGCCTCTCGAGCTCCCGCTGGACCTCCTCCGGCGCAAGCCGGGTGGAGTCACAGATCGCCTCGAGGGTCAGCGGCTCCTGGCTGAGAGAGGTGGCGATGCGATCGCTGTTCGGCTGAGCCAGCGGGAGGCGCAGCGAGTGGGCCTGGTCCATCGACGGCCGCCTGTAGCTCTTGCCTTCGGCCGCGGCGGTCGCCTGCTCGGGACCGAGCAGGGGCGCCAGCGCGATGTAGGTGACGATCGGGACCAAGCCGGGGAGGGAGCCCGGGCCGTTCTCGAAGGCCCGCCGTCGCGCCAGCCAGAGCACCCCGCCGAGCAAGGCCTCGGCGAAGAACCCCCGCGAGACCTCGGCGTTGCCGGGAGCGACCCGCGCCAGCAGCGCCCGCAGGGGCTGCAGGGCCTCGGCCCGCCGGCGCAGCCCTGACCCTCCGCCCGCGTAAGCCGCGTCGAGCAGGAGGTTGGCGAGGTTCGGGCGGCTGGCGAGCAGGCCGAGCGTCGCGCTGAGCGCGACGCGGATGCCCTCGGATGGGCTGGCCTCCCGGCGGTAGGCGGGTAGCGCCGTGGCCACGACCTGGGCGCCGGCGCTGTCGATCGCCGCGAGCATCAGATCCTGGCGGCTGCCGAAGTTCGCGTAGAGGGTCCGAACAGACATTCCCGCTCGTTTCGCCACCTGCTCCATCGTCGTCTCGCCGAGCGCCTGTTCGGTCAGCAGCGCTTCGAAGGCCCGCAGCGCCCGCTCGGCGTGGTCGCTCGCTTCCAGCTGCTCAGGGCGAACCTCGGGCGGCCGCGCGGCCGAGCGCAGGGGCCGCACCGGCGGCTCGTAGTGGAGCAGGAGAGAGGTGAGCTGGTCGGTGATCTCAGGCAGGCGGTGCGCCTGCTCGTCGATCAGCCTCGACCTGAAGGTCTCGAAGATGGTGCCGATCGCGAAGGTGCCGATCTCGGAGGGGAGACCGGACCAGCGAGGAGAGGCCTCGAGGCGCTCGGCAATCAGCCCCTCGATGCGCGCCGTGGCTTCGTCTACCAACTCACCCACCGCTGGCCCCGCCGCGTAGGTCTCGACCAGGCAGAGCTTGGCGGCGGCGGGCTGGGCAGCGGCCAGCGCGGCGGCAGTGCCGAGGCGGCGCTTCGAGTCCACCTCCCACTCGGCGGGACCATCGGATTCCAGAACCGGGCCGACCGTGGAGCGCACGAGGGCTTCGACGGCGCCGATGAAGCAGGCCTGCTTGTCGGGGAAGAGGTCATAGAAGCTGCGCAGCGATACGCCTGAGCTCTCGACCAGGTCGGAGATCCGGGTGTCCGTATAGCCGCGCTCGGCAACGCTGGCGACCATCGCCCCGAAGAGGCGCTGGCGCTGGTTCTCAGCGACCGCCTCGGGTGAGTTCGACGGCCCCGGGGTGAGCATCCCGGTCCGCAGCGTCTCCGAATCCCCCCACGGCGTCACGACCATCGCCAGACCCTATTCCCCGTTCATTGACGAAACTCAGAAGGCCAACAAGAAAAAGTCTACATCCATGAGATTTGGCCACTAGTCCTGAGGTGCTGAGTATTTATGACTTGACATGGAAATGCTTTCTTCTCTAACTTTGGACACAGCGTCGCGTTTGTTCGCGACCAGGGGAAAACCAGGGATCGGGGAATCAGGTGAGGTACCGGACTTCGTGCAGTGCCCGGCTAACGGTTGCCGGACCGCTCGTCGCCCCAGGCGACGCGGACGGCCTCTTCACTGCCGACGTAGGGCCGCAGGAAAAGCTCGACCAGGTCGGGCAGCAGAGCCGGCAGCTCGCCGGCTTTGCCGGCATTGACCTTCATCGCGGTAAGGCGGGTGAGTCCTCCGGCGAGGGCCTCGGCCCTCGTCTGGGATACGAGGTCCTCGCTTGCCGCCGCCGGCGCCTCGGCGACCAGCGCCTCGACCAGCTCCCGCATCGCCTGGTGGTGGCGGGCGGCGATCTCGTCACCGACGCTCGCGGGGGAGATCAGGAAGAAGGCGGCCAGGTCGGGGTGGGCGGCCAGGGTCTCCAGCAACGCCTCGAGACCGGCCCGGACCGAGCTCGGCCACTGCTCGGCCGAAGCGGCCGACTGGGTCGTCTGCCGCAAGAACTCGAAGCTCGCCTCGTACGCCGCCCGGTAGCAGTCCTCTTTGTTGTCGAAGAACTCGTAGAAGGTCCGCCGCGAGATCTTCGCCGGCCCGGTCACCTTGGCGATCGTCGCCTTGCCGAAGCCGAGCTCGGCGACGGTGGTGATCATGCTGCTGATCAGCCGCGAGCGCTGGTTCTCGACCACCAGCTCCCGCGGCAGGCCGTGGCGGCCCCGCGGCAGGCTCTTCGGCTCGGTGTCTCTCTTCGTCGCCATTCAGGTTCCCGGCGGCGGCTCCGTCAGCTCGGCCTTCGCCGCATCGTCGCCGAGGTAGGGCCGCACCGCCAGGTACATCATCTCGGGAACGAGGGAGAGCAGGTCGCGCTCTCCCCGTCCGCTGACGTCCTTGGCCAC
>DASTYZ010000067.1:0-20259 GCA_035764545.1 Solirubrobacterales bacterium
CCGGCCACAACGTCCTCATCTGGGGCGCGGCGGGCGGTCTCGGCGTCTTCGCCGTCCAGCTCTGCAAAGCAGCGGGAGCCAACGCCGTCGGCGTCGTCTCCTCCGATGAGAAGGGCGAGCTGATCAAGAAGCTCGGCGCCGTCGACTACGTCAACCGCAACGAGTTCCGCGAGATGATGCGGACCGACGACAACCTCACCGACCCCGCCGCTGACAAGGCGCGCTTCAAGGGCTCCCGCGCCTTCTCCAACCGGGTCAAGGAGATCCTGGGCGACGCTCCCGACATCGTCTTCGAGCACGTCGGCCGGGCGACCTTCCCGACCTCGGTCCTCACCGTCAAGCCGTTCGGCAAAGTCGTCATCTGCGGCGCCACCTCCGGCTACCAGCTCGACTTCGACGTCCGCTACCTGTGGATGAAGCAGAAGCAGATCATCGGCTCCCACTTCGCCAACGCGTACGAGTGCATGCGGGCGAACCAGCTGATGGCCGAGGGCAAGGTGCGGCCGGTGCTCTCGGAAACGATGGGCTTCGAGGGCGTCCCCCACGCCCACCAGCTGATGCACGAAAACAAGCACATGGGCAAGATCGCGATCCTCGTCGGCGCCGAGGACGAGCAGGACGGTCAGTACGAGGAAGGTCCCGGCGCGATTCGGGCGGAGGTGGGTGCCTGATGGAGGTCTGCACCCTCGACTGGCACATCTCCCCCTTCCGGGCCGATCGCTTCCTCGATCTCTGGGAAGCGTCCGCGGCGAAGGCTCCGGCCTACGGCGCCAAGAGCTGGTCGCTGACCCGCTCGACCGACGATCCGCTCGCCTTCCGCCAGACGATGGTCTGGGAGAAGCGCTCGGACTTCGAACGCTACTGGTACTCGGAGGAGATCGAGCAGGCCCGGGCGGCGATCATCGACCTCTACGACATCCCGCTGCTGCCCGCCTGGCACATCCTCGTCGCCGCCGAGTAACTAGCGCCGAATCTTCCAGCTGAACTTGGCCGGCGTCGGGTCGGTCTTCCCGTTGGCCGTCGCCCAGACCTTGAAGGTGTGGCGGCCGGGCTTCAGCTTCTTGTAGGTCTTCGGCGAGCGGCAGGCCGCTTTCGGCTTGCCGTCCAGCTTGCAGGTAAAGCGGGCGCCGGCGGCGCTGCGGAAGGTGAATTTGGCGATGGTCGCGCGCGTGCTGGCCGGCGGATGCTTGCCGAGCACGGTCTGGGGCGGCTTCGGCGGATCTTCATCGCCACCACCTCCGCCGCCACCGCCGCCGCCGCCTTCATCGGGCGTCGTGTAGTTGGCCGTGAAGCGGTTGTTCGATGGGCTGACCTGGATCGGGTGTTCGATCCCGCCGCCGTCAGACCAGTTGGCGAAGGTGTAGGTCTTGCCGCCGATGACGGCCGTCTGCGGCGCCGAGATGAGGATTTCCGAGCCATCGATCGCTTTGGTCGAGAACGGGGCGGCCTGGCTGTCGGACCCGGCCAGAAGCTCGATCCCAGGCGGGTTCGACGAGATCGAGAGGTCGACCGTACGTGGCTCGATTTTGACCGTGGCGGCTCCCGAGAGGCCGCGTTTGTCGGAGACACGGACGACGGCTTCGATGAAGGACGGGTAGTCGTGCTGGGGCGCGAGCAGTTCCGCGTGCTTGATCCCGGAGAAGGTCTGCAGCGGATGGGCGTGGCAGGCGTTCGGGTCCGAGAGGTTCGGGCAGTGCGCCATGCGGGTCACCCAGTAGTAGGGAAGCGGCTCGAAGATCGGGTTGCCTTTGGCGTCGGTCCCCAGCGCGTTGAGATCGACTTCGTCACCGACGCCCCATTTGAAGCTCGAGCTGGGTTCGGTGATCACCACCGTCGGCGGTTTGTCCCCCGGGTAGAGGGTGATGCGTGCGATGCTGCTGAAGCCTTCGTCGTCTTCGACCCTGACCGCGATCACGCGGTTCGGGCTTTCGCCTTTGCCTTCGCGGGCTTCCTGTTCGGCCTTGGTGAAGACCAGCGCTCGGGTTTCGCCGCCGGGCGACTCGAAGGTCCCGTCTTCGTTCAGATCCCATTCGTAGGTGAGGGCTTTGCCGTCGGGGTCGACCGAGGCGCCGGCGTCGAGTTCGGTTTCAAATTTGTCGCTGCCGTCGTAGAGGCCGAAGGTTTTCGTCGCTTCCAGTTTCGCGACCGGCGAGTTCGGCCGGTAGGCGATGCGGTGGATCGAGCCGTCGATGCCGCCCTCGCTGAGGAGGTCGGCGTAGTAGAGGTAGCCGTCGGGGCCTTCGGCGATCTTCACGCCCGGGTAGATATTGCCCTCCCGCAGGAACCGTTCGGTCGTCGAGGGGTCGGGCTTGCCGTCGGCGCCGGGATACATCACCCAGACGCAGCCGCGAACGGCGTCGCCGAAGAAGAGCGCTCCTTTGTATTTGGCCGGGAACTGAGCTCCCTCGTAGAAGGAGAGGCCGCTGACCGCCGAGCCGGACTGGGTCGGGCATTCGTCGCCCGGCACCACCGTCTGCTTGTGGCTGTAGCTGAAGAGCGGCAGCGAGGTCGGGTTCGGGTTCGGCGGGTACATCGCTTTACAGATTTCGAGGCCGGTTTCTTCGGTCAGTTTGCGGAACTGGAATTGGGGGGCGATTCCCTCGTAGCAGGGCCAGCCGGAGTTGTAGATCGAGGCAGGCGGGGCGGAGAAGCGGTCGATCTCCTCGATCTCCGAGGAGCCGACGTTGCCGCTGTAGATCTCGCCGGTCTCGGCGTCGAAGACGAAGCGGAACGGGTTGCGGAAGCCCTTGGCGATCGTCCGCAGAGCGTTCGGATCGGTGGTCTCCCCTTCCAGCGGATTGCCCGGGAAAGCTTCACCGGTGTCGGGATCGATGCGGAGGATCGCCCCGTTCAGCAGCTCGAGGTTCTGCGAGCGCAGCGCTCCCCCCGTCGCGTTGGGGAGCGGTTTGCCGGGGCTGCTCTCGGGTTTGACCCCGATCGCCGTCGGCTCGTCACCACACGGGTTGGCCGGCGTCCCGAGCTGTCCGTAGTCGGGGATCGATTCGTAAGCGGCGCCGTCGCCCCCACTGGCGTAAAGCGCCCCTTCGGTCCCGAACTGAAGCTCTCCGACGGAGTGGGACGAGAACTGCTGGCACCAGCCTTCGAGCAGCTGCTCTTCTTTCGGCCGGCCGCTTTCTTCGACGGCGTGGTCAGGGTTGAGGACGTTCTCCGTCAGCCGTACGAGGCGGCCGCTGACCAGGCAGTTGTGGTTGGGGTTCTGGTCTTCGCATTCAGGGTCGCCGCTGACGCCAGGGTCTCCGTATTCGGGATCGGTGGGGTCCCAGGGCTGGCCGAGGACGTGGTCCCAGGTGTAGAGCGCGTAGACGTAGGGCCGGCCTTCGGTGAATTTCGGATCGAGCTCGAGCCCGAGCAAACCGCGGTCGCCGTTGTCGTAGACGGGGGTGCGGAGATCGGCGAAGACGGTCGCCGATTTGTCCTCGGGCCCGTCGAAGACGAGGATCCGGCCCGGCTTCTCGGCGACGAAGATGCGTTCGTCCGGCCCGGGGACGAAGCGGAAGTTGGTCGGCTGTTCGAGCCCGTCGAAGACGACTTCGTCCTGGAAGCCCTGCGGCAGCTGCGGTTCGGCGAGAGCGGAGCTCGGGCCAGCAAGCAGCGCGACAAGCGCCACCAGTGCCGCCACGATCACGGCGGCAGTCGGCCGATCCCGATTCACGCGCGCTCCAGCGGCGCCATCGTCAGCCCCGCCCCCTCGAGTTGCTCCCAGTAGTGCTCGGCCGGCTCCCGCGGGCCCGACCAGACGATCGCTTGGCCACCGCTGTGGATCGTGTCGGCGATCCGGTAGCCCTGGTCGATCGAGACGCCGGGAATCACCCGCGCCAGGGTCTGGGCGACGTGGTCGAAGGTGTTGTGGTTGTCGTTGCGGACTATCACGCGCCAGTTGCCCCCTAAACCGGAGTCGGGACCCGAAGTTTTGGGGCGCTCGATCGTGCTCGTCGACATCGCTTTGAATTATGCCCCTGAGGAAGTACTCGGCAGCGGAGCCGGTTCACTAAAACGGACTCGGCACGCGGACGACGACGTCGTCGACCGAGGCGACGACGCCGTTGCCGTTCTTGATCGTGCCGACGATCACGGCCGAGTTGCGGCCGGTGAGGTCGCCGGCGCCGTCGTCCACCGCTTCGCCGACGAGAGTCTTGCCGACGTAGGCGAAAAGGCGAGCCTGGCCTTTCTCGGGACCGCTGGTGACGTTGACCGCGCGCAGCCGCAGGACGTTGGCTTCGTTGATCCCCATTACCGCTTTCTCGTTCTTGGCGATCGCCAGGTACTGCGGGTCCTCGCCGCCGATCTTGATCAGCTGCGCCTTTTTCTGGCGCGGGAAGACGAGCAGCTGGTACTTGAAGCCACCGCCGGCCCGCAGCTCGAGTCCAAGGAAGGCCTTGCGCTGGAGATCGGCCGGGGTGCCGCTGAGCAGGCGCTCGGTGGCGGCGATCTCGAGGTCGCGGCCGAGCACCGGCGTGCGGAAGGAGCAGGCGGCGGTTTTTTTGCCGAGGGTGATCCGCATCGCGCCGTTGGCGCCGGCGCGGGCGCAGTTGGCGCCGGAGAGCTTGACCAGCTGGCTGCGCTGGGCGAGCGACTCCATGCTGTTGCGGTAGATCCCGATCATCGCCGCCCCGGCGACGGCGCAAGCGAGCACGCCGACGGCAAGCGCGGCGAGAAGGGTGGCTGCAAATCGGCGCTTCACGAGTCGCCAGCCTAAACACAGGCGAGGCCGAAAGATGCGGCTGCGCGGGCTTTGAACGCCAAATATCATTCGATCCATGAGCGACCACCGACTTCCCCAGCCCGATCGCCCGTGGGTGATGCGCACCTACGCCGGCCACTCCGACGCCCGCCGCTCCAACGAGCTCTACCGCAAGAACCTGGCCAAGGGCCAGACGGGGCTCTCGGTGGCCTTCGACCTGCCGACCCAGACCGGCTACGACCCAGACCACGTCCTCGCTCGCGGCGAGGTCGGCAAGGTCGGCGTCTCGGTCGCCCACAAAGGCGACATGCACCAGCTCTTCGACGGCATCCCGCTCGACGAGATGAACACGTCGATGACGATCAACGCCACCGCGGCCTGGTTGTTGGGCCTCTACGCGACGGTCGCCGAGGAGAACGGGGTCGACCGCTCGGCGCTGAAGGGGACGACCCAGAACGACATCATCAAGGAGTACCTCTCGCGCGGCACCTACGCCTTCCCGCCGGAGCCCTCGATGCGGCTGATCGCCGACATGGTCGCCTTCACCGTCAACGAGGTGCCGAGCTGGAACCCGACCAACATCTGCAGCTACCACCTGCAGGAGGCCGGGGCGACGCCGGTGCAGGAGATCGCCTACGCGCTCTCGACCGGGATCGCCGTCCTCGACGAGGTGAAAGCGCGCGGCCAGGTCGCCGACGAGGACTTCCCCAAGGTCTTCGGCCGCATCTCCTTCTTCGTCAACGCCGGCATCAGGCTGGTCGAGGAGATCGCCAAGCTGCGGACGATGAGCGCGCTCTGGCAGCAGATCGGGCGCGAGCGCTACGGCGTTACCGACGAGAAGATGCTGCGCTTCCGCTACGGCGTCCAGGTCAACAGCCTCGGCCTGACCGAGGCCCAGCCGGAGAACAACATCCAGCGGATCGTGCTGGAGGCGCTGGCGGTTACGCTCAGCCGCGACGCCCGCGCCCGGGCGATCCAGCTCCCAGCCTGGAACGAGGCGATGGGCCTCCCCCGCCCCTGGGATCAGCAGTGGAGCCTGCGAATTCAGCAGGTACTGGCGAACGAGACTGACCTGCTCGAGTACCCCGACATCTTCGAGGGCTCGGTCGTCATGGACGGGCTAGTCGCCGAGCTGACCGAGGGGGCGCGTGCGGAGATGGCCGTGGTCGAGGAGCACGGCGGCGCCGTCAAGGCCGTCCCCTACATGAAGGCGCGCTTGGTCGAGAGCCACCGCGAGCGGGTGGCGCGGATCGAGGCCGGCGAGCAGAAGGTGATCGGCCAGAACAGCTTCAAAGAGACCGAGGACTCGCCGCTGACGGCGGGCGCCGACGGCGGCATCCTCACCCCCGACCCCGAGGTCGAGCGCGAACGGATCGAGGCGCTGGCGGAGTGGAAGGCCGGGCGCGACGAGGACGCGGTCAAGGCCGCCCTCGAGGACCTCGCCAAGGCCGCTGCCGACGACAGCGTCAACATCATGCCGGCGACGATCGCCGCCGCCAAGGCGGGCGCGACCACGGGTGAGTGGGCGCAGACGATGCGGGATGTCTTCGGCGCCTACCGGGCCCCGACCGGCGTCGACGGCGCCTCGGCACCCTCCGAGCGCGAGCAGATGGAGGAGATCCGGCGCCTGGTCGACGCGACCTCGGAGAAGATCGGCCACCGGATCAAGATCCTGGTCGGCAAGCCCGGCCTCGACGGCCACTCCAATGGCGCCGAGCAGGTGGCGCTGCGGGCGCGCGACGTCGGCATGGAGGTGATCTACCAGGGGATCCGGCTCACCCCCGAGGAGATCGCCGAGTCGGCGCTGCAGGAGGACGTCGACGTGGTCGGCCTCTCGATCCTCTCCGGCTCGCACCTGGAGCTGATCCCCGAGGTGGTGCGGCTACTGAGGGACGAGGGCGTCGAGGTGCCGGTGGTCGTCGGCGGGATCATCCCCGTCGCCGACGCCGAGCGGCTGCGCGAGGCCGGCGTCGCCGGCGTCTACACGCCGAAGGACTTCGACGTCAACCAGATCATGGGCGACATCGTCGAGCTCGTCGGCGAGCGAGCCGGCAGCCCCAGTCCCGCCTGAACCCTTACGCGCACTTTTTCCTGCCTTTAGCCGCCTTACGCGCGGTTATTCTGGGTTTCACCTGCCCATGAAGCCTCCTACGCGCACTTTTTCCCTCGATGACCTCCCCGAGGTGTTTCCCACCTCCACCGCGATCTCAGAACCGCTCCAACGTGCAGTCCGAGCAGGGAAAGCCCGAAAACTCGCCGGGCGGCTCTACACCCGCAATGTCGAGGAGCCCTTGGAGGGGATCGCGCGCCGGAACTGGCAGACGGTCGTAGCTCACTACTTCCCCAACGCAGTCGTGGCCGATCGCAGCGCCATCGAAGCGAAACCCGCATCTGATGGGTCTCTCTTCCTCGATGCGGGGCCCGATTACGCAGGTCGCAGACCGGCCGTCGTTCCCGGGCTGAAGCTGAGACCGCGGAAGGGGACCGGGCCCGTCGAGGGGGACATGCCCTACATGGGGATCCACATCGCCAGCCAACCCCGGGCAATCCTGGAGAACACCCGGCCCTCCCGCGCCCGAGGAGGTGTCTCCCGCACCTACTCTCGACCGGAGCTGGAGGCAGAGCTTTCCAGGATCATCGAACAGCGGGGCAGGAATGGGCTGAACGAGTTGCGTGACCAAGCCCGCGAGATCGCTCCGTCGTTGAAAGCCGAGGAGGAGATGGACCTGCTCGACGACCTGATTGGCTCGGTTCTCGGCACGCGCAACAGCGACCTGGAGACGGACGCGGCACGAGCCCATCAGGCCGGCATCGGTTTCGATAGTCGCCGGATCGATCTCTTCGCCTCTCTTCAGGCAGAGCTGCTGCGTCACCCTTTTGCCAGGCGGGAGGAGCAGCATGGATCGTTTCCCGCGCTGTCGTTCTTCGAGGCCTACTTCTCCAACTGGATCGAGGGGACCGAGTTCGAGGTCGAGGAGGCGGAGGGAATCGTCTTCGAGAGCAAAATCCCGAAAAGACGAGAAGAGGACGCCCATGACGTCCTGGGGACCTACGAAATCATCAATGACCCCAAACAGCGATCTGAAAGAGCTGACGATCCTGGGGCTTTTCTCGAGCTCTTGCGCAAACGGCACGGCCAAATGCTCGGCCGTCGACCTCAGGCAATCCCCGGGTCTTTCAAGGAGGTTCCGAATCGCGCCGGCAGCACGAGCTTCGTCTCGCCCAAACTCGTGCAGGGCACGCTGGTCGAGGGTTGGCGCTACCTCGAGCCGCTTCCCGACGGGCTCGGCCGAGCCATCTTTTTGATGTTCCTCATTTCCGAGGTCCACCCGTTCCAGGACGGAAACGGCCGCGTGGGCAGGGTCTTCATGAACGCCGAGCTCTCAGCCGTCGGACAACAGAGGATCGCCATCCCCCTCTCTTACCGCGAGGACTATCTCGGCGGGCTGCGAGCGCTTTCTCGTGGCGGCGACCCACGGCCCCTCATCCGGGTCCTGGACTTTGCACAGCACTACTCCGCTGCCATCGACTGGAGCGATCTGAGTCGTGCCCGCCAGATGCTGGAGGAGAGCAACGCGTTCGTTCCCCCAGATGAGGCTGAGCAGACCGGCCGGCGACTCAGACTTCCAGCCATGGGGTGATAGCCCGAACTGCGTCCGCCCTCCGCTCTCGCAACAATGAAGCGATGAGCGAGCTGAACGGGGACCGGACGGCCTGGCTGCGGTGCTACCGCTGCTGGTCCCAGAACCTCGAGATCCAGATCCACTACGACGCGATCCGCCGCGTCGATCCCGAGTCGGGGGCGCTGGCCGACGGCGTCGACGAGGTCCAGGAATCGGTCGTCCAGTGCCTCGACTGCATGCACGACCAGCCGCACCTCAGCTTCGAAGGCGACCGCGTTGTCCCGACCGAACGCTGGGAGCGGATGGTTGCCGGCACCCCCTGGGTCGCCTCCTGCACCGTCACCGTCGACCAGGACCGGGTCGAGAGCTGCTCCGGCCCGGAGGCGATCGAGTTCCTCACCTACGGCGCCTTCGGCGACGCCGGCGTCCGCGAGTTCTTCACCCACGTCCGCTTCCACAAGCACGACGACGAGCAGATCGTCGTCCACCTTCTGGTCGAGCTCTACGCCCGCTCGGCGCAAGAGGCGACCGAGGTGCTCGAAGAGGCCGCCCAGGGCCAGCTCGAGATCACCTCGCTGGCGGAGGAGTCACGCCCCCCCGCTCACGCGAGCGGAGAGGCGCACTAAGCAGCTACTCGACGTTGTCGGCGGCGGGTTCGGGGGACTCGCCAGGGTTCTTCTTCGGGACCAGTACCAGGCGCTTGAACTCGGCGACGAGGGTGCCGTCCTGGTTGAGGACGCGGGTGTGGACCTTGACGATGCCGCGGTCGGGCTTCGATTTCGACGGCTTGACGTCGAGAACCTCGGTCTCGCAGAAGAGGGTGTCGCCGTGGAAGACCGGGTTCGGGTGGCTGAGTTCTTCGGTCGCCAGGTTGGCGATCGCCTTGCCCGAGATGTCGGAGACCGACATGCCCAGCGCCAGCGAGTAGACCAGCGGCCCGACGACGACGTTCTTGCCCTGCTGGGAGCCGCTGGCGTAGACGTCGTTGATGTGCAGCGGGTGGTGGTTCATCGTGATCAGGCAGAAGAGGTGGTCGTCCGCCTCGGTCACGGTCTTCGCCGGCCAGTGCTTGTAGACAGCGCCGACCTCGAACTCCTCCAGGTAGCGGCCGTAGCTGTGCGCGCCGGTCGCCTCGCGCTCGGCCTGGTCGGTGGTCAGCTCGTACGTCTCGCTCATTTGCTCGCTTTCGTCTGCTTGGAAGTTTGGCGGCGCCGGATGCTATCTGCCGGTCCCATCCGGGGGCTCTATCTAGACTGCCCGCGATGCAGATCGGGATCATCGGGCTCGGCTATGTCGGCCTGCCGCTCGCCGTCGCCTTCGCCGAGGCGGGCTGCGATGTGGTGGGGCTAGACGTCGACGGCGGCAAGGTCGAGGCGCTGAACGCTGGCCGCAGCTACATCGAGGACGTGCCGAGCGCGGCCCTGGAGCCGCTCGGTGAGCGCCTGCGGGCGACCGGCGATTACGCCGAGCTGGCGAGCTGCGACGCGGTGATCCTCTGCGTCCCCACCCCGCTCAGCGACTCGCGCGAGCCGGACCTCACCTACCTGATCGAGTCGGCGACGGCGCTGGCGGGGGTGCTGCGCTCGGGACAGCTGGTCGTGCTCGAGTCGACCACCTACCCCGGCACCACCCGCGACCGCCTGCTGCCGATCCTCGAGGGCTCCGGCCTCACCGCCGGCAGCGACTTCCACCTCGCCTTCTCGCCGGAGCGGATCGACCCCGGGCGTACCGACTTCACCGTGAAGACGACGCCGAAGCTGGTCGGTGGCATCAGCGAGGCCTCGACCGAGCGGGCGCGCGAGCTCTACGCCGAGATTTGCGACACCGTCGTCGTCCTCTCCAGCCCCGAGGCGGCCGAGCTCTCGAAGCTCCTGGAGAACATCTTCCGCTCGGTCAACATCGCCCTGGTCAACGAGCTCTCGCAGCTCTGCGACCGGCTCGGGATCGACGTCTGGGAGGTGATCGAGGCGGCGGGGACCAAGCCCTTCGGGTTCATGCGCTTCGACCCCGGTCCCGGGATGGGCGGGCACTGCCTCCCGGTCGACCCCTTCTACCTCGCCTTCCGGGCGCGGCAGCTCGACTTCTACCCCGAGTTCATCGAGCTCGCCGGGAAAGTGAACCAGGCGCAGCCGAGCTTCTGCGTGGAACGGATCGAGCGGGCCCTGAACGGCGTCCGCAAGCCGGTCAACGGCTCCCGCATCCTCGTCCTCGGGGTTAGCTACAAGGGCGGGGTCGGCGACACCCGCGAATCGCCGGCGCTGAAGATCATCGGCCGCCTCCAGGACCTCGGCGCCGAGGTCTCCTACCACGACTCCTTCGTGCCGGAGCTGCCCGGGCACGGTCTCAGCTCGGTCGAGCTTGAGGCGGCGGTGCGCGAGGCGGACCTGGCGGCGATTGTCACCGCCCACCCCGACGTCGACTACGAGGCGGTCGTTGCGGCGGCGCCGCTGGTGATCGACTTCCGCGGCGTCACCCGCGGCATCGAGGCCGACAACCTCCTCCGCCTCTGACCCATAAGCAATGGGCTTATCAGCGCCCTGTTATTAGCCAGCCGCTAATACGAGAACCGCCAGCAGCGAAGCGACCAGCAGACTGACGAAGGTACCGATCAGGAAGTACTCGGTCACGGCATCGGGCCCGGGTTGACGCGCCTCGCTTCGGATCTCGGGGAACCGCAGCAAGCCCTTCCCGGTGACGACTATCGCCGCCGCCGCCGGATCGCCCGCGAGGACGATCGCAAAGACGATCAGGCGCTCTAGTGGGCCCAACAAGCGGCCACCCTTGAGAGCGCTTTCGCTCCTTCTGGAGACGCCGGCGGCGTCCAGAACCAGTCGAACGATCCGGTTGCCGCTCGCGGTCATGAAGACCACCGCTGCCAGACCGAGGATGAACTGGTCGACCGAGACGGCGCCCACGAAGGCGAACCCGAGGTCGGCATACCAACGCTCCAGCGGGCCGGAGATTGGGGCGACCGAGCCGCTGGCGGCAAAGAGCGCCGCCAGGATCGCCGCCAGCCATCCCAGCGGAAGGGCGCTTCTCCGCTTCGGAGGCAGATAATCGAAGCCGACCCAGACAGCCAACACGGCAGCTGAGACCACAGCGGCCAGGAGCACGTGGCCGAAGCAAGCTCCGCTGAGCGCCGCCACCATCGCGATCCCGAGTGCACCAGCGGCTACAGCGGCCACCGCCCGCGGCGCAGCTGCCCGATCCGGAGACCAGCGGATCAAGTCGGTGATGCCGAACCCAAGCAGCCCCAGCGCGACGAGGATCAAAAGCTCATTCTCCCCAGCTCATAATCGGCGGCCGCTATCGCATAGGCGCCACTCGCAGCGAGGTTCTGGGAAACGGCGGACTGCGAAATCCTCTCTTCTCTGGCCAGGGCGGACTGCGGCTTGTTCAAGAGCATTCCGAGCAGCAGTCGGCGACTTCGCGGGCGCATCTTCGCGATAAGAGCATCGCGGTAGGTCAGCGTGGCGTTCAGGAGGCCCACCTCTGCGGCGGATTGGAAGCCCTCAAAGCGGTGGGAGTCGAAGCGGGTGCGCACGAAGGCCATTTGAGGATCGCTCTCCATATTCTTGGCAAGTTCGATCGCGGCCCTGGCAGACCACCAGCCGGGGCCATCCTGGGAGATCGGCACTCGATCTTCGAAGACGGTGACGTCCCCAAACCCGAGGCCGTAGCGGGAATCGACCTCGCGATCCTTTAGAAGCTGCAACCGCACCAGAAGGGTGGCCCGCATCCCTGCTCCGACATCAGCGAATACGCCCTGGAATTCGTCTCCTACCGTCGGTTCAAGCGGCTGTGGGGGCCTGAGGACCTGATTGACCACCCAGAGGGCCTCCCGGAGAGACTCCTGCAGCCCCGAGCGATCTTCCACCTCCCGAGAACCGATCATGTCCCCGACCAAGGTGACGTAGGCTTTTCTTGCGGTCACGCAATAAGCCTAGAGCTAATATTGCCGTTGATATAAGAGAAAACCTTATACGAAAGGCTTTCTGCAAGCGACGCTTGCTAGTGGACTTTGCGGAGGCGGTTTCGTTCCTCCTGCTTTTCCACGACCTGGGTGATCAGCTTGACCACGTTTGAGTCGCCGGTCGTCTTGATGTGGCCGGTCTCGGCCGCGCGCCGGTAGCTTTTCAGCGTCCCTTTCTCGGCCAGCTCGTTGAACTGGGGCCGGTCGATTTCGACCAGCAGCCGCTCGTCCTGGGCGAGGTCCTTGGTGATTTTCGGCCCCGGCAGCTCGACCCGGTAGAGCTGGACGTCGTGTTTTGCCCGCAGCTCGAGGCCGAAGACCAACTTCAGGTTCGCCAGCGCTGGGACTTCGGCCTGAAACCGCTCGACAGCGGTGCGGATCAGGTCCGAAGTCGATGCCATTGCTAGAAGGCCCTCATTAGATCTTGTGCCTCTGCAGCAGCTTCTTGCCGATCACCATGCGCTGGATCTCGGAAGTTCCCTCGCCGATCAGCAGCAGCGGCGCGTCGCGGTAGAGGCGCTCGATCTCGTACTCCTTCGAGTAGCCGTAGCCGCCATGGATGCGGAAGCTTTCTTCTACGCAGTACTTGCCGCACTCCGAGGCGAGGAGCTTGGCCATCCCGGCCTCGAGGTCGGAGCGCTCGCCGGCGTCCTTCATCCGCGCCGCTTTGCGGGTGACGAGGCGGGCGGCCTCGAGCTGGGTCGCCATGTCGGCGAGCTTGAACTGGATCGCCTGGTGGTTGGAGATCGTCTTGCCGAAGGTCTTCCGTTCCTGGCTGTAGCGGAGGGCGAGCTCGAGGGCGCGCTGGCCGATACCGACGCCGCGGGCGGCGACGTTGACCCGGCCGACCTCTAGCGCGTCCATCATCTGCACGAAGCCCTGGCCGAGACCGGCCTCCTCGCCGCCGAGGATGCGCTCCGGCGGGCACTTGTAGCCGTCGTAGACGAGCTCGGTCGACTCGACGCCCTTGTAGCCCATCTTCTTGATCTTGGGCGGAACGTTGAGGCCTTTGAAGTCGCCCTCGCCGGTTTCCTTCCAGGCCTCCTTCTCGGTGATGAAGCAGGTCATCCCCTTGTAGGGCGGGTCGGCCTTGGTGTCGTTCTTCATCAGCACGAAGACGACGCTGGAGCCGAGGCCGTTGGTGACCCACATCTTCTGGCCGTTCAGCTCCCAGTTGCCGTCCTCGCCTTTCTTGGCGGTGGCCTTGATGCCCTGGACGTCGGAGCCGACCTCGGGCTCGGATAGCGAGAAGGCGGCGCGAATCTCACCGGTCGCCATCTTCGGCAGGAAGTACTCCTTCTGCTCGTCGGTGCCGAACTTCATCAGCAGGTAGGAGCCGATGAAGTGGGTGTTGACGACGCCGGAGATCGAGATCCAGCCGCGCGAGAGCTCTTCGACGATCATCGCGTAGGTCGTCAGGTCGAGCCCCATGCCGCCGTACTCCTCGGGGATCGTGACTCCGAAGAGGCCGAGCTCTTTCATCTGCTCGACGATCGGCTCCGGGAAGGAGTCCTCATGGTCGTAGTGCTCGGCGTTGGGGATGATCTGCTCGTCGGCGAACTGGCGGACCATTTCGACAATGGCTTCCTGCTCGTCGGTCATGTCGCGGTAGGCGGCGGTATCTACGGCCATGGCTCCTGCTTCGGTCGTGGGAAGGTCGGCTAGCGCGGCGCGATCGCGGCGGCGCTCTGGAAAGCCAAGGATATAGACGCGGGGTCAACGGCGGGGTCAATCGCCCGCAGCGCCGCGGCCGCCTTCAGCAGCATCTCCTCGTACTCGCGCTCGGGATCGGAGTCGAGGACGATCGCGCCGCCGGCGCCGACCGTGGCGCGGCCGTTGGCGAGGACGATGGTGCGGATCGCGACCGAGAGGTCGACGGCGCCGCCGAGCCCGAACCAGCCGATCGCCCCCGAGTAGACGCCGCGGGCGGCGCCCTCGAGCTCATCGAGGATCTCGGTCGTGCGCTTCTTCGGGGCGCCGGTCATTGAGCCGGGTGGGAAGCAGGAGCGGACAGCGTCGGTGGCGGAGGCGCCGGGGCGTAGGCAGCCGCGGACGGAGGAGACGAGCTGGTGGACGGTCTCGTAGGTCTCGACGGCCATCATCTCCGGCACCTCGACGCTGCCGACCTCGCAGACGGCGCCGAGGTCGTTGCGGAGCAGGTCGACGATCATCAGGTTCTCGGCCCGGTTCTTCTCGTCGGCGGCGAGGGCGGCGGCGAGGGCGGAGTCTTCGCCGGGGGTCGAGCCGCGGCGGCTGGTGCCCTTGATCGGGCGGGCTTCGGCTTCGCCGTCGCGGGTCACGCGGAGGAAGCGCTCGGGGGAGGAGCTGAGGACGTGGAGGTCCCCAAGACGCAGATACGAGGCGAACGGGGCTGGGTTGGCTTGGCGGAGGCGGTGATAGAGGTCCAGCGGATCGACGTCCAGGTCAAGGCTGACTTGGTTGGTGAGGCAGATCTCGTAGCTGTCGCCGGCTAGGAGGTGGTCGATGGAGGCTTCGATGTCTTCCAGGTATTGGGCGCGGGAGCGGGTGAGGTTCGGGGCGCTGGGGGCGAGCCGGGGGACCCTCGGCGGACAACAGCGGGGAGGGTCCGGCGAGGGTCACCCGTCCCGCCAACCGGTAGCGCTCCCAATTGCGTGGCTGTCGCCTCGAGCCAAGCCTCGGCTTCTTTCTCTCCGTCGAGGTCATGCAGGCAGAGAAGGTAGGTCTGCTTTTGCTCATGGTCGAAGGCGATCAGGCGGTCGCTGAAGATGAGTGCGGCGTCTGGATGCTCGGAGCGGTGAGGTGACTGGTAGCCGCACTCAGACTTGAGCTCGTAGCCGAGATAGCCGACGAAGCCGCAGTCGAATTCGAAGGGGAGGTCCGGGACCTCGGAGGGCCGGAGTTCGTCCTGGCGCCGTTGCAGACGATCGAGCAGCGGCTCGCCCTTGCCGGCTTCGTGGCGTATTACTTCCGCGAACGGTCCCGATGCGTCTCCCATGAAGGAGAAGCGGCCACGGGTGCCGGGGCGGGAACTGTCGAGCCAGAACGCGTGCGTGCTCGCGCCGTAAAGCGAGACAAAGGCGGCCTCGGGGTCCGGGAGCGAGTCGAAGCCGCGGACGAGGAGCACGGTCTCGAAGGGCCGTGTCGATTTTTTGACCCCTGTGGGCACCAAAGTCGACACGTGGCCGGCTCGCGGGGAGGTGAGGTCGCGGAAGTTGGCCAGGAGCTTGGCGCCGTGTTCTGTGGCCACGGACTCTGGGTGGAACTGGACGGCCCATTGGGGGCGGTGGCGGTGTTCGACGGCCATGGGGACGCCGTCGGCGGTGGCTGTCTCAC
Organism: Solirubrobacterales bacterium; assembly: GCA_035764545.1. Classification (GTDB taxonomy): domain Bacteria; phylum Actinomycetota; class Thermoleophilia; order Solirubrobacterales; family 70-9; genus VAYN01. Next base: position 15,614 of record DASTYZ010000067.1, read on the forward strand.
GGAGGGCGTTGGGAAGCGGGCGCGCTAGGGCTAGCGAGTGGTAACGAGTTGTCTGGAACGGGCTGGGGATGCCGGCGAAGAGGCCTGTGCCGTCGTGCTCGACCGGGACCACGCGGCCGTGCATCGGCTCCGGCGCCTGCTCGATCATTCCCCCCTCCACCCAACCGAGTCCCTGCAAGCCGAGGCAGACCCCGAGGAGGGGCCGCTCGCAGCGCCGAATGACCTCCGCGCAGACGCCGAAATCCGCCGGCTGCTCCGGCCGCCCCGGTCCCGGCGAGATGACGACGTTGTCGAACTCGAGGCGCTCCAGCTCCTCCCAGCCCATCTCGTCGTTCCGCACGATCAAGGGCTCACTGCCGTTCACCTCGGCCAGAAGCTGGAAGAGGTTCCAGGTGAAGGAGTCGTAGTTGTCGATCAGCAGGGAGCGCATCGACCGGGCCGCGCAGGCAAGATACCCCTGTGGCGACGAACGGCTGGCGGCCGGACCCGAGCAAAGGCGTCTTCGAGACGCTCCTCGTCGTCGATGGCGAGCCCGTCGAGCTCGACGCGCACCTAGCGCGGCTGCAGCGCAGCTTGGACGAGATCTACAACTCAGATGTTCCCGCGGGCGCCCGCGAGGAGCTGATCGCGGGCGCCGACGGAATCTCCCTCGGACGCCTCCGCCTCACCTGCGTCCCTGATGAAGACGGCCTCCGGCACGACCTTATTGCCGGTGAGGTCGTGCCGGAGGCCGTCTTCCCGGAGCGGGGTGCAGAGCTACGGTCGCACTCGGTGCAGGGAGGCCACGGGTCCCACAAGTGGGTCGACCGCCGTGGGATGGAACACCCCGATGCAGGCCCCGGCCAGCTGATCTGCGACGGCGACGAGCTGCTGGAGGCCGGCTGGGCCAACCTCTTCGCCGTTCGCGAAGAGACCCTCTGGACACCCCCCGCCGACGGCCGCATCCTCCCCGGCACCGCCCGCGCCGCCGTCCTCGCCATCGCCCACACCGAGGGCTTCGACGCCCAGGAGCAGCCGCTACGCGCCTCGGACCTTCAAACCGCCGAAGAGACCTTCCTCACCAACTCCATCCGCGGCATCGAACCAGCAACGGCCCTCGACGGCACCCCCCTACCGGGCTGTGGCCCGATCAGCCGTCGCCTCGCCGACGAGCTACGCCGACGCTGGAGCCTTCCTGCTCACAAAGCCGCCGCAACCGCCCCGAAACAGAGTCAGCTCTCTCACTGAACCTGCGAAACCTCTCCTCGAACCGAGGAGGAACGGTCGGCCCCGCCTGAACCTGCTCCGCTGCCCCAGCCGGCGGCTGCCCATCCCCGCCCCTCCCGGTGGGTGGCGACGATGCGGGTCCCCCGCCTTTTTGCGGGGGAGCCGTATCGGAGACAGGACCCGCCGGCCGAGCGCCTTGGGCAGCCGCCGCCGCAGCTGCAGCCGCACTCTGCTCCGCCGCTTCAGCTGCCCGCCGCGCCTGCCGAGCCGCATCAATAGCCATCTCCCCCACTTCCCGCACGCCCTCCTCAGACGCCCGAGCGATCACAACCGCCTCGTCGATCCGCGCCTCAAGTTGGCTCACAGTCGGCACGACGCCCCGCGGCACCAGCCAGTCCTGCGTCGTATCTCGCTCAGACCCCTCGATAAGTGAGCAATTTACGGTCGTCGCAGGCGGCAAAATCCGCACCCTCAACTAGATTTAGCCGCCCCGAACTTCGAAACAACCCGAGGAGCACGTTGAGACACCCCAGAGACTTCTTCCTGCCGCAGGCGATCGGCGCCCCGGAGCCGCTCCGCGAGATCCCCGTCACGCCCTCGCGGATGATCCACTTCCTCGACTTCTCGAACGAGAAGATGGTCGCCAAGGCCGGCGCCATCGCCGAAAAAACCGACATCCTCCTCGGCAACCTCGAGGACGCGGTCCCGGTCGACCGCAAGGAGGCCGCTCGCGCCGGCCTGATCCAGGCGGCGAAGGAGAACGACTTCGGCCAGACCTCGCTCTGGACCCGGGTCAACGCGCTGGAGAGCCCCTGGGTTCTCGACGACTTCACCCAGCTGGTGACCGAGATCGGCGATCAGCTCGAGGTGATCATGGTGCCGAAGGTCGAGGGCGCCCACGACATCCACTACGTCGACCGCCTGCTCGCCCAGTTGGAAGCCAAGGCGAACCTCTCGCGGCCGATCCTCGTTCACGCGATCCTCGAGACCCCGCAGGGCGTGGTCAACCTCGAGGAGATCGCCAACGCCAGCCCCCGCATGCAGGGGATGAGCTTCGGCCCGGCCGACCTGGCGGCCGCGCGGCGGATGAAGACGACCCGCGTCGGCGGCGGCCACCCCGGCTACCGGGTGATGGAGGACCCGGACGACCCGGAGAACCCCGAGGCCGACCGAGTCTCAGCCCAGCAGGACCTCTGGCACTACTCGATCGCCCGCATGGTCGATGCCTGCACCTCGGCCGGAATCCTGCCGTTTTACGGACCTTTCGGCGACATCAAGGACACCGCCGGCTGCGAGACCCAGTTCCGCGCCGCCTTCCTGATGGGCTGCGTCGGCGCCTGGTCGCTGCACCCGGTCCAGATCGGAATCGCGAAGAAGGTCTTCAGCCCGCCGCCGGACGAGGTCAAGTTCGCGAAGAAAGTGATCGAGGCGATCCCCGACGGCCGCGGCGTCCACATGATCGACGGCAAGATGCAGGACGACGCCACCTGGAAGCAGTGCAAGGTGATGGTCGAGCTGGCGGAGATGCTGGCGGAGAAGGACCCAGAGCTCGCCGAGGCGTACAAGTAAACGCGCGAAATTAGGCACGGCAAAGGGTTTCCCCGCGATTGGGGAAACCCTATTTTTCCTTTCGGGTTTACCGTAATCTGCGGGAGACGGTTCCCCCCGTTGCAGAAGCTCATGTGATCCAAAGCTGCTGCCGATACGGAGTTTGCGTTGATAACCGCAACCCCCACTCCGTTCTGGACTTACAGATAGACCCCAGTCAATCCCCCTCAGCTATGCAATCTTCCACTGACGTCCCGTTCGATCCCCCGTTCAAACCGCAGGCCAATGCGCGGGAAGCCCTGGTCCAAGACCGGCCTACCCTCGGCGCGATGCCGATGGCCAAACGGGGCCCAGGTCTATGGCTGCTGCCGCTGGCTGACTTCCTCTCCTCCTCGGTAGCGCTGGCCGTAGTCGCCGCCCTCGCCGGGGTGGCCTATCTCCCCGCCTTCCCGATCGCACCCTCGATCCTGATCGTCGTCTACGCGCTGCTCGGCGTCTACGGCAACCAGTCGGCCCGCGCTGAAGAGAGTGGCAGCGGCTGGAGGGTGATTCGCTTCCTCGTCGCCGGTGCCTTCGTCTGGAGCGCCTCGCTGATGACTCCGCTCGGCAGCCTTGAGCAGCTGGGCCTGTGGATCGGCTTCATCGCCCTCGACAGCGCCTGCCGCACCCTCCTTACCCCTTATCTGGAGCGCCACAACCCGCAAGAGCGCTGGGTCCTGGTCGGCGACGAGGAGACCGCGGACCGCCTCCGCGCCTACGCGCCGCTGAAGAAGTACGCGAACGTCGTCGGCACGGTGCCGCCGACCGAGAAAGACCCCGGCACGGCCGGCCGCGTCGCCGCCCTCGAGGTGGTCGAGCGCTACCACGCCGACCGCGTCGTCATCTCCAGCCCGCACGCCGACGACGAGGGCCTGCTGGAACTGGTCCGCGCCTTCAAGTCGATCGGTGTCCCGGTCAGCCTGCTGCCCCGCCCCCTCGACCTGCTTGAGGCCCAGTCGGCCACCCCCAGCCGCGTCGGCGGTGTGCCGCTGATCGAGGTCGAGGCCCTGGCCGGCCGCGGCGCCATCCCCTACAAGGGCCCGGACCGCCGCGCCATCCGCAAGACCAAGGTCAGCGTTGTCGTCCCGGCGATGAACGAGGAGGGCAACATCGGCTCGGTCCTCTCCGAACTTCCCGAGGGACTGCACGAGGTGATCCTCGTCGACGGCAACTCGAAGGACAACACGATCGAGGCCGCCCGCCAGGCCTACCCCAACATCCGCGTCACCAGCCAGAGCGGCCGCGGCAAGGGCGATGCCTTCCGCACCGGCTTCGCCGCCGTCACCGGCAACGCGGTCGTGATGCTCGACGCCGACGGCTCCGCCGACCCGGCCGAGATCCCCCGCTTCATCGAAGCTCTCGAGCATGGCGCCGACTTCGCCAAGGGCTCCCGCTACATGGACGGCGGCGGCAGCGCCGACATCACCCACCTGCGCAGCCTCGGCAACCTCGTCCTCAGCGGCACCGCCAACAAGCTCCACGGCACCGAGTTCACCGACCTCTGCTACGGCTACAACGCCTTCTGGGCCCGCTGCCTCCCCTTCATCTCCCTCGACGTCCCCGGCTTCGAGGTCGAGACCCTGATCAACCTCCGCATGGCTTCGGCCGGGATGAAGATCGTCGAGGTCCCGAGCTACGAGAAGGAGCGCATCTCCGGCGTCAGCAACCTGAAGACCTTCCGCGACGGCTTCCGCGTCCTCGGCACCATCTTCAAAGAGGCCCGCCGCCGCCGCACCCTCCGCCACCCACGGCACAACGTGGGCAAGGCTGAGGTAGCTGAGCAAGCCCGAGTCGCCGCCTAGCTCGTCCTCCCGGGAGTCGTCGGTAGGGAGAGGTCAGGCACCCTCCCCCAA
>DASTYZ010000068.1:0-16019 GCA_035764545.1 Solirubrobacterales bacterium
GACTTGCGCCCAGAAGGGACACCCCCGCCCCCTCCCAACCAACCCGCTAGTCGGTACTGCTCGCAGCCTCACTCTGCTCTGCGACCTCGGCCCTGATCCGCTCCAGCGTCCGCCGAAGGATCCGGGAGACGTGCATTTGGGAGTGGCCGATTCGCTCGGCTATCTGCGACTGGGTGAGGTCCTCGACGAAGCGGAGTTGGAGGACGAGGCGCTCGCGCTCGTCGAGGTGGGGGAGAGCGCCCTCGAGGGCGAGTTTGTCCTCGACCAGCTCGAAGCCCGCGTCTTCGTCGCCGACCCACTCGGAGGCAGGGGATTCTTCGGAGTCTTCGCCGCCGACCGGCCGGTCGAGGGAGAGGGGGCGGCGGTTGTGGTTGGCCTCGAGAACCTCGAGCACGTCGGTCGGGTCGACTTCGAGCCGCTCGGCAATCTCTGGCACCGAAGGCGAGCGCTGCAGCTGCACGGTCAGCTCTGAGATCGCCTTCTCCACTTCGGCCATGCGGTCGTGGAGGCCGCGGGGGACGCGAACGGTCCAGACGCGGTCGCGGAAGTGTCGCTTCAGCTCACCGAGGATCGTCGGCGAGGCGAAGGCGGTGAAGGGGGCGCCGCGATCGGGATCGAAGCGGTCGATCGCGTTGACAAGGCCGAGGCTCGCCACCTGGAGGAGATCGTCGAACGACTCGCTGGCGCCGCGGTAGCGCAAGGCGAGGTTCTTCGCGAAGGGGAGATAGCGGCGCACCAGCTCCTCGCGGATCGCGGGGTCGCGATCTTTGACGAAGCGGGCCCAGAGGACGCGCTCGTTTGCCAACCCCTCGCCGGGGCCGGGACTCGACTGATCTTTGTTAGGCGGCTCTTCGCTGTTCACAGCAGGGGATTCGGTTTAGGCGACGATACTTGTCCAACGTCGCTGCCCTAAGAGCGTCAGTCCGAAGCCGTGCAGCGCGGCGGGTTGATCTCCACCGTCGAGGCAACCATAGCGATACGCCCCCATGGCCTCGCGATCAGGGGTGCGAAGGGCCATGCCGACGGCGCCGCCCGGGCGGGAGCGGCACCGTCGCCATTAGGGGCGCGTCAGGAGGAAGCGGGACCGGGTGACTTGAAATGCAGGATGAGAACGCGGGAGTGGATTGGGTCCTCGCTGCTCTCGGCCATCCGACTGGTTGCTTCGCCCTGGATCTCGATCAAGCGGTCGAGCGCGTTCGCCAGTACCTCAGCGGCGTCTTCCCAGCCCTGTTTGTCGACGGCCATCGGGGTGCGGCTGAGATGGCTGTCATCGAGCTCGTCGAAGGTGTTGGCATCGAGTGCCTCCTCGACGTCGTTGAAGGCGGGCTTCAACATCGCGCCGGAGAGACCTCCGCGGAGACCTTTCGGCAGCCGTGACCACTCGTTGTCGGTGAGGAACTGGCGACGGGTGGCACGGTAAAAGTGCTCGGTGGCGCCGCGCCGCTGCTTCGTGTCGACGAGCTCGATGCAGTCGTATTTCTCGAGCACGCGGACGTGGTAGGCGACGAGGTTGAGGCTCTGATCGAGATGCTGCGCGAGCATATTTGGGCTCGCGACCTTTTCATTCAAAATGATCAGGATCTGCACCCGCAGGGGGTGAGCGAAGGCTTTGGCTACTACCTGTTCTACGCCCTCTTGTTTTTTCTTGGTCTTCGGCATGGCCTTTTCTTCGGATTGTTTCCAGGGGTAATGGCCGATACCAAGACTTTACACCTTGTCAATCAGGATTTTCACAACGCTCCCGCGTTTTCCGATTATTGACGAGTTTTACTGGTCGTCCCTTGATTGCTGGAATTTTCTCCAGTATTAATGCTCAATCGCTTTAGAGCGATACCCGCCAGCCAGCGAATGGCGATTTCAAGGGAGAGAGAGGGGGTGGGCTCGTGACGTTCGCATCCGAGGAGCGCGTAGTGCCGGTTGCCGTGATCAGGAAGGGCTACTAAGCAGTTTTACGGGACGGCGGTCGCCTGCCAGGCTTTGGGGGGTGACTCCCTGGAAGATCCCCCTTGTAGTTGCCGCGATCGCCGTCCCAATTGCCGCCGCCTTCCTCACCGTGGGCCCTGCCCTCGGGATGGCGGCCGGCGCGATGGCCGCGGTCGCGATCGTGGCGGTGGCTGCCAGACAGCAGCCGCGGGGGGAGATCGGCCCGCCCGACTACGCGGGTGAGCAGCGGGTGCTCATCGTCGTCGACGCGCCACTCGAGGACCTGGCGGCGATCGAGGAGGTAGCGGCGGTCGTCCGCACCAAAGCCGCGAGCGAGGTGATGGTCCTGGCGCCGGCCCGGATCGGCTTCCTCGATCGCTGGGCCTCCGACGTCGAGGAGGCGCGGGGGGACGCGCAACGCCGGCTGGTGATCAGCGTCGCCTCCTTGGCGGCGGCTGGGGTCGAGGCCGAGGCCCGGGTCGGCGACGAGGACGTGGTCCAGGCGGTCGAAGACCAGCTGGGCAGCTTCCCCGCATCGGAGGTGATCCTGGTCAGCGCCGTCGGCGAGGAAGACCCCGCCGCGGTCGCAGCTGCCGAAGAGCTGCGATCGCGGCTGCGGGCCGGTTTCCGCTGGGTGCTTAGCGGTCCTGCAACTCGCTGAAGCGCAGCGCCGCTCGGGTCGGGACGAGGAAGTCCTCGCCCTCGTGTAGGAGTCCGGTCGCCCCCAGCTGGCGGACTGCCCTTTCAACTGCGTCACACTCGGCAAAGCCGGCGTGCTCACCGCCCAGCTCGCGGATCAGCTCCGCGAGGGTCAGGCGCGTGGGATGGAGATCAAGCAGCTGTTGCAGCACCGCTGCTTCCACACTCTCGTCTTCCGCCCAGGTCGTTTTACTCTCCGCGATTGCCTGCATCGTCCCCTCCCGTCCGTGTCACACTTTAGGCACGAAGAAGTATGTTGTCTGTAGATATTTTGTCTACTACAGAATGATGCCGACCGGGTCAGACGTTCTCGCCGACACCGCCCATCTCAGTGAACACCGCCGTGTAGCCGCCGTCGCCGCGTCGCTCGTCGGCGATCACGTGGGAAACGGCGTTGATCAGGGCGAGGTGGGTGAACGCCTGCGGGAAGTTGCCGAGGTGCTGGCCTGATTCGGCGTCGAGCTCCTCGGCGAAGAGGTCGAGCCAGCCGGCCGCCTCGAGCAGCCGTTCGCAGAGCTGGCGGGCGCGGCGCGGCTCGCCGATCTCCGAAAGCGCCGAGACGAGCCAGAACGAGCAGATCAGGAAGGTGCCCTCGCGGCCCTGGAGGCCGTCGTCGGTCTCGTCGACCTTGTAGCGGCAGACCAGCCCATGCTCGGTCAGGTCCTCGGCGATCGCGTTGACGGTGTCGCGGACGCGGGGGTCGTCGGGGCGGAGGAAGCGGAAGAGAGGGATCAGCAGCAGCGAGGCGTCGAGCGCGTCGGTCTCGTAGTGCTGGCGAAAGACGCCGTCGCGGACTCCGCGCTCGAGGATCTCGGCCTTGAACTCTTCGGCCTTCGCCTCCCACTCGTCGGCAAGCTCGTCGAAGCCGCTGCTGCGGGCGAGGCGGGCGCCGCGGTCGACCGCGACCCACATCATCAGCTTCGAGGAGACGTAGTGCTGTGGTTCCCCGCGCGACTCCCAGATCCCCTGGTCGGGGTTAGGCCAGGCCTCGATCGCGGCTTCGACCTGGTAGCGGATCAGTTCCCGCGTGCTCTGGTCGCCACGGCCCCGCAGCGCCTTTTCGTGGATGTAGAGCGAGTCGAGCAGCGAGCCCCAGACGTCGTTCTGGCGCTGGTCGTAGGCCCCGTTGCCGATCCGCACCGGCTTGGCGCCGCCGTAGCCGTCGAGGTGGTCGAGCGTCTGCTCGGCGAGGTCGCGCTCGTGCCCGATCCCGTACATGATCTGGAGGTCCGGGTGGTCCTTGCAGACGTCGACGATGAAGCGCATGAAGTCGCGCGCCTCATGATCGAAACCGAGCGTGTGCAACGCCCAGAGGGTGAAGGTCGAATCGCGGATCCAGCTGAAGCGGTAGTCCCAGTTCCGTTCGCCCCCGGGGGTCTCCGGCAACGAGGTGGTCGGGGCGGCGACGATCGCGCCGGTCGGCGCGTAGGTGAGGCCCTTGAGGACGAGGGCCGAGCGCTGCAGGTGGATACGCCAGGGGTGGTCGGGGAAGTCTCCGTCGCGCAGCCATTCGCGCCAGAACTCTTCGGTCGAGTCGATCCGCTCCAGCGCCTCCGGGGCGCTGCGGGGGCCGCCGAGATCGCCGTCGCTCCAGGTCAGCGCGCAGAAGCCGGTCTGGTCTTCGTGCAGGATCGCCCTGCCGCGGCAGACCTCGCCGTCAAGCTCCAGGTCCATGTCGGTGGCCAGCTGCAGCTCGGTTCCGTCCTTGGCGGTCGCCGCCGCTTCGCCGAGCTCGCCGCCGCTCCAGCTGGCTCCGTCGCGGGCGTAATCGAAACGGGGGGCGCACTCCATCTCCATCTCGATATGGCCGTCGATGCAGGTGATCGTCCGCAGCAGGGAGGAGTCGGACTCGTGCCCGGTTTCAGGGCGGCCGCGAAGGTTCGAGGGTTCACCCTTGGCAGGGACCCAGTCGGCGATCGTCAGCGCGTCCTTGACCACGGCCCAGCCGGTGTCGGTGACCCAGGTCGTCTCGATCACCAGGGTCCCGGGCACGTAGCGGCGGCTGATCGGGACGAGGACGCCCTTCGGCCGCAGGGTCATGTGGCCGGCGCCACGGTCGAGCAGGGCGGCGAAAGCGCTGGGCGAGTCAAAGCGCGGGAAGCAGAGCCACTCGACGCTGCCGCTGAAGGAGACGAGCGCCGCCGTGTGGCAGTCGGAGAGGAAGCCGTAGCTCCCGATCGGAGGAAACCTGTGGTTCTGAGAGCTCACGGCCGGGCCAAGCTACCAGCGGGCTACGCTGAATCCGAATGGACCTCCTGCTCGCCCACGTCGGCGCCACCTTTGCCCCGCTGGAGCTGCTGCCGATGCTCCTCGCCGCGGTCCTCTACGCGAAGCGCTCGATCACCCTCGCCGAGCGCGGGCGTCCGCTGCCGCTCTGGCGCCAGCTCTGCTTCGCCGCCGGGCTGCTGACGCTCGCCGTCGCCCTCGTCTCCCCGGTCGCCCACGTCGCCGAGGAGCTGGTGATCGCCCACATGGTCGAGCACCTCTTGCTCGGAGACATCGCGACGCTGCTGCTGGTGCTGGGCCTGACCGGGCCGCTGCTGCAGCCGATCCTGGCGATCCGCTTCTTCGATCGGCTGCGGATCCTCGCCCACCCGCTCGTCGCCTTCCCGTTGTGGATGCTCAACTTCTACTTCTGGCACATCCCCGCCCTCTACGACGCGGCCTACGGCGGCGCCGCGCTGCACGCGCTCGAGCACACCAGCTTCATCTTCTTCGGCTGCCTGATGTGGATGCCGATCTTCGGCCCGCTGCCGAAGCCGAGCTGGTTCAACGCCGCCTGGAAGGTGGGCTACGTGATCGCCGTCCGCTTCGCCGGGGCGATCCTCGGCAACGTCCTGATGTGGTCCGGGACGGTGCTCTACCCCAAGTACGCGGCCGGCGAGGCCTACTGGAACATCACCCCGATCGCCGACCAGAGCACGGCCGGCGTGGTGATGATGGTCGAGGGAACCTTCCTCGGCCTCGGCCTGCTGGCCTGGGTCTTCTTCGAAGTCTCCCGGGAAGGGATCGAGAAGCAGCGCCTGCTCGACCTGGCCCGCGAGCGCGGGGTCGAGCTCGACGAGGCGCGGGCGCAGCGGGCGGTCGCGGCGGGGCAGGCGGAGCGCTTGGAGCGGCAACTGATCGGGGCCGGCGGTGAGCGGGACGAACGCCCGGCCTGAGCGGGCCCTGCTGGCGGCGCTCGTCTTTGTCGTCGGCGCCTCCAGCCTCGGCGTCGAGATCGCCGCGGCGCGGCTGCTGGCGCCCTACTTCGGCGCCTCGACGGTGGTCTGGGCGAACACGATCGGGGTCGTCCTCGTCGCTCTCTCGGTCGGCTACTGGTTCGGCGGCCGCTACGCCGACCGCCATCCCCACCTGCGGGGGCTCTGCCTGGTGGTGCTGGCGGCTTCGGTCCTGATCGCGATCGTCCCCTTCGCCGCCAAGCCCTTCCTCAGCTTCTCGGTCGACGCTTTCGACACCGTCTCGGTCGGCGGTTTCGCCGGCTCGCTCTTCGGCGTCCTCGTCCTCGTCGCGGTGCCGGTGATGCTGCTGGGGGCGGCGGCGCCCTGGGCGGTGCGGCTGGCGGTGGGAGGGGTGGACAGCTCGGGCGAGGTCGTCGGCAGGCTCTACGCGATCTCCACCACCGGCTCGCTGCTGGGGACGATGCTCTCGGCGCTGGTCCTGATCCCGCTGCTGGGGACGCAGCGGACCTTCCTCGCCTTCGCCCTGGCCCTGGCCCTGATTGCGATGGTCGGGATCGGGGCGCGGGCGGTCCTCGTTCCCATCGGTCTGCTGGCGGTGCTGGCGCTGCCGGTGGGGACGATCAAGGGGGACGCCGACGGCCGTGTCCTCTTCGAGGAGGAGACGACCCACCAGTACGCGCGAGTGATCGAACGCGACGACGGCACCCGGGTGCTGGAGTTGAACGAGGGGCAGGCGGTGCACTCGCTCTACCGGCCGGGGTCCTATCTGACGGGTGACTACTGGGACGGGCACCTGGTCCTGCCCGCGGCAACCGGGGCGCGGGCACCGCGGCGGATTGCGATCCTCGGCAACGCCGGCGGCACCGTCGCTCGCTCCTTCGGCCACTTCTTCCCGCAGACGGAAGTCGACGCGGTTGAGATCGACCCCGAGCTGACCGAGCTGGGTCGGCGCTACCTCGACCTCCGCAACCCGCGGATGGATGTCTTCGCCGAGGACGCGCGGCCGTGGCTGGAGCGCTCGAGCGGCGGCTACGACGCGATCATGGTCGACGCCTACCGTCAGCCCTACATCCCGTTCTACCTGGCGACCCGGGAGTTCTTCGAGCTGGCCCGCGAGCGTCTTGCTCCCGGCGGGGTGGTGATCGTCAACGTCGGCCACCCGGAGGGCGCGCACGAGCTGGAGCGGGTCCTCGGCCGGACGATGGCCGCAGCCTTGCCGCGGGTTCTGCGCTACCCGATCGAGGAGACGAACACGCTGCTGGTAGCGGGGGAGGGGGCGTTCTCCGGCGCCCGCCTGCGAGAGAACGTGGTCAGCCTGCCGGCGCCGCTGCGGCCACAGGCGCGCGAGGCCGCCGCCGCCCTGACGCCGCGCCTGGCCGGCGGCGAGGTCTACACCGACGACCGCGCCCCGGTCGAGTGGCTCGTCGACTCCTCCCTGCTGGAATACGCGAATGAGTGACTTCGGCGAGCGCTTGCGGGCGTGGCTGGTGACCGGCCCGGTCGGGCGTGGCCTGGCCTTCGGGATCGACTTCGCGGTCGCCCTGCGAACGATGCTGGCTCAACGTCGTTAGATGGTCAGCTCGCCGATCATCTAGGGTCACGCGTCCTATGCAGACCACCCTCAAAGAGCTGCCCAACAGCCGAGTCGAGGTCGAGGCGGAAGTCCCCGCCGGCGACGTCGAGAAAGCGACCTCTCGCGCCGCCCGCGCGATGGCGAAGGAAATGCGGATGCCGGGGTTTCGCGCCGGCAAGGCGCCGCCCTCGCTGGTGATTCAGCGTCTCGGCTTCGGATCGGTCCTGCAGGAGGCGATCAGGGATGCGCTGCCGGAGTGGTACGAACAGGCGCTGCTCGACACCGGCGTCGCGCCGATCGGCGACCCCAGCATCGAAATGGTCTCTGCCCCTGAGGACGAAGGCGAACCGCTGACGTTCAAGTTCCAGGTCGGGGTGCGGCCGCCGGCCGAACTTGGCAACTACAAAGGTCTCGAGGTCGGCAAAGAAGAGAAAGAGGTTCCCGACGAAGTCGTCGACACCGAGGTCGAGCGCGTCCGCGAGGGCTTCGCCCGGCTGGAGCAGGTCGAGCGCGAGGGCGCCGAGGGCGACTCGCTGCTGATCGACTTCGAGGGCTTCGTCGACGGCTCCGCCTTCCAGGGCGGCGCCGCCGAGGACTACCTGTTGGCGCTTGGCTCCGGGCAGCTGATCGAAGGCTTCGAGGAGCAGCTCGTCGGCGCTAAGGCGGGCGAGGAGCGCGAAGTGAAAGTCACCTTCCCTGCCGATTACCAGGCCGAGCACCTGGCGGGCAAGGATGCGGTCTTCAAAGTCAAGGTCAAGGAGGTGCGGGAGAAAGTCCTGCCCGAGCTCGACGACGACTTCGCCTCCGATGCCTCCGAGTTCGACACGCTCGAGGAGCTGCGCGCCGACATCCGCGAGAAAGTCGGGGCGGCGCTCGGCAGCCGTGCCGAGGAAGACTTCCGGATGGCGGCGATCGACGCCGCCGTCGCCGAGGCCACCGTCGAGGTGCCCGAGGAGCTGGCGACGGCGCGGGCGACCGAACGCTGGGAGCGGATGGAACGCCAGCTCGCCGGCCGCGGCATGGACCCCAATCAGTTCCTGCAGATGCAGGGCAAAACCCGCGACGAGCTGATCGAGGAGACGAAGCCCGACGCGGAAAAAGAGCTGAAGCGGGAGGCGGTCGTGACCGCGATCGCCGCGGCCGAGGGGATCGAGGTCTCCGAGGAGGAGATGGTGGAGGCGCTCGAGCACAGCGCCGAGCACGAACGGACCACCCCCGAGAAACTGCTGGAGCGGCTGCGCGAGAACGGCCGCGACGCGATGATCCGCGAGGACCTGCAAGCGCGCAAGGCGATCGAGCTGGTCGCCGAGGCGGCAAAGCCGATTCCCAAAGAGGAGGCCGACGCGCGTCAGGAGAAAGCCGAGGCGCGGGAGAAACTGCTGGCGCCCGAGGGCGAGGGCAAAGCCCAATCCGGCGGCCTCTGGACCCCGGGCGGCGAGTAGGTCAGAGCGCCTCTATAGAGTGCGAGCGATGAGTCCTCTGGTTCCGATGGTGGTCGAGCAGACCTCGCGCGGCGAGCGTGCTTTTGATATCTACTCGCGCTTGTTGGGCGAGCGGATCATCTTCCTCGGCACGCCTGTCACCGACGACATCGCCAACCTGATCGTCGCCCAGCTCCTGCACTTGGAGTCCGACGATCCGGACAAGGACGTCAGCCTCTACATCAACTCGCCCGGCGGCTCTGTCTATGCCGGGCTAGCGATCTACGACACGATGCAGTTCATCAAGCCCGACGTGCAGACGATCTGTGTCGGCGTCGCGATGAGCATGGGCGCGCTGCTGCTGAGCGGCGGCGCCGCGGGCAAGCGGATGGCGCTGCCGAACTCGAAGATCCTCATCCATCAGGTCTCCGCCGGCTTCCAGGGCCAGGCGACCGACATCGAGATCCATGCCAAAGAGATCATCGAAGTCCGCCGCCGCCTCGACGAGATCATCGCCCAGCACACGGGACAGTCGTTCGAGAAGGTCACCAAAGACACCGAACGCGATTACTTCATGAGTGCGGAGGAGGCGAAGGAGTACAACATCGTCGACCGCGTGATCGAGCACCACTGAAGCGCGCCGCCGCTCTAGCTCTCCTTGTCCTCGCGATCCCTGTCGCGCCCTCTTCTGCTGAGATCGCCAGCCGTGATGGCGGCGTCCCCTACTACGGCCACGTCTTTCCGGTCCAGGGTGCGCACGGGGTGCGGGGTGCGATCGGCGAGTACCACGCGCCGCGCAGCGGCGGCCGCATCCACGAAGGGTTCGACATCACCGCTGGCTGCGGGACGCGCCTGGCGGCGGTCCGCAACGGGCGGATCCTGCGGCGCGGGTTCGACCCCGTGCTCTACGGCAATTACCTCCTTCTCCACGGGGAAGGGGAGCGGCGGAGCTACCTCTACGCGCATTTGGCGCGGCCGGCTGCTGTCGAGCGCGGAGAGAAGGTGATCGAGGGGGAGGTGATTGGCGTGGTCGGCGAAACCGGCAGCGCCGTTGGCACCGGCTGCCATCTCCACTTCGAGATTCACCACCGCGGGGCGCCGATCGATCCCGAGCCTTCGCTGCGACGCTGGGACCGCTACAGCTAGTCCTGCCGTAGCGAGCGTTCGAACCAGAGGTCGGCTTTGGGGTTCTGGTTGTAGGCAGGGACTTCGCGGTAGCCGGCGGCGCGGTAGAGGCCGACGGCGGGGGTGAGGTAGTCGGAGGTGTCGAGGCGGACGGCGCGGCAGCCGTGTTCGAGCGCGATCTCATCGAGCCGGGCGAGGATACGCCGCCCGAGGCCGGTGCCACGGTAGGCCGGCGCCACATACATGCTCTTCACCTCGGCGATCTCGGTATCGAGGTAGCGGACACCACCTAGTCCGGCTGGCTCACCGTCGACGAGGGCGAGAAGGAAGACGCCGTTCGGCGGCACCAGGTCGGCGGGCGGGCCGGCGGCGATCTCGGCGTCGAGGTCGATTCCGGCTTCTTCGCGGTCGTAGACCAGCGGCCCGTCAGCCTCGCGGATGAACTCGGCGTAGAGCTCTTGCACCCGCGGATCGTCGCGATCGATCGGGTCGAGCGAGAAAGTCACCGAATTGACGCTAACGGGTTGCAGAATTTCTCCATTCTGCGCGCGATGCGTATGGTCACCCCTGGCAGAATTCCGGGAGTGACGATGAAGGAATTGTCTGCAGTCCTCGCCGAGTGCGCCGCGCGCACCGAAATTGCGCGGGCGGGTGTGGAGGAGGCCCGGAAGGGCATCGACGAGGCGAGGAAGAGGCAGGAGGCGGCTGCCGCTGAGCACAGGGAGCTCACCGTCAGGTTGGAGAAGCAGTGGGCAGAGGCTGATGCGCGTTGGCAGGAAGAACGGGTGGAGATGCGCGAATTCCGCAAGGAACGTGCCCTCGAGACCAAAGCCATCCTCGCCGAGCTGAAAGAACACCGGGACGAGCGGCGGGCGATGATCGAGGCGATCTTCAGAATGCTGGATCGCCTGGACGGTCAGACGCGCAGTTCGTAGCTGAACCACTCGGTGCGCTCGGCGCCGGTGGCGTCGTAGAGGCGCTGCGCGGTCTTGTTGTCCGGCGCCGTCGACCACTCGACAAACGGAACGCCGCGCTCACGGGCGACTTCGGCGGTGGCCTCGATCAGGGCACGGCCGACGCCCTCGCCGCGTTCCTCGGGAACGACGAAGAGGTCGTTCATCAGCACACTCTCGCAGGCCTCGGTCGAGCTGAAGTGCCAGTAGAGGCAGGCGTAGCCGACGAACTCTCCGTCGCGGCGCGCTCCCAGCAGCAACCCGTCTTCGCTCGGGCCAAGGAAGCGGCGGAAGAAGCTGCGGTTGCGCTCGTCGTCAATCTCCTCGACTTCGTAGAAGCGCTGGTAGGCGGCGATCAGCGGCAGCAGCCGCTCGAACTCCTCGACGGTGACCGGCGCGATCTCTGGCTCGGAGGGCACCGCTCCACGGTAGCGCCACGCAAGGCTGCGCTCATGTGAAGGGACCGCCGGGTCGATGCCGTAAACGGTCTCACGAACCGGTGCAGGTCCCCCTCTAACCTTTGGGGCGCCGCCGGAGGCAAGAGATAGTCCCGTTAGGAGGGGATCCCGCTGGCACGTCCTTCAGATTCGAACGAGCAGCTCCTCTGCAGCTTCTGCGGCAAGTCGCAGCGCCAGGTGAAAAAGCTGATCGCCGGCCCCGGCGTCTACATCTGCGACGAGTGCATCGACCTCTGCAACGAGATCATCGACGAGGAGCTGACGGCGCCGCCCGTCTTCGAGCTCGAGAACCTGCCCAAACCGCAGGAAATCTTCGACGTGCTGCAGGAGTACGTGGTCGGCCAGGACGCCGCCAAGCGCTCGCTCTCGGTCGCGGTCTACAACCACTACAAGCGGGTTCAGATCGCCCAGTCCGACGAGACCGAGGTCGAGCTGCAGAAGTCGAACATCATGATGCTGGGGCCGACCGGCTGCGGCAAGACGCTGCTCGCTCAGACCCTGGCCCGGATCCTCAACGTCCCCTTCGCGATCGCCGACGCGACCGCGCTGACCGAGGCCGGCTACGTCGGCGAGGACGTCGAGAACATCCTCCTGAAGCTGATCCAGGCTGCCGACTTCGACGTCAAAAAGGCCGAAACGGGGATCATCTACATCGACGAGATCGACAAGATCGCGCGCAAAGCCGACAACCCGTCGATCACCCGTGACGTCTCCGGTGAAGGCGTCCAGCAGGCACTGCTGAAGATCCTCGAGGGGACCACCGCCTCGGTGCCGCCGCAGGGCGGGCGCAAGCACCCCCACCAGGAGTTCCTGACGATCGACACCACCAACATCCTCTTCGTCTGCGGCGGCTCCTTCGCCGAACTCGACAAGGTGATCGAGCGCCGGGTCGGCGACCGCGGGATCGGCTTCGGCGCCGAAATCTCCTCGCGGGAGAAGAAGGACGCCGGCGAGTGGTTCGAGCAGGTGCTGCCCGAGGACCTGGTCGAGTACGGCCTGATCCCCGAGTTCATCGGCCGCCTGCCGGTGATCACGGCAATCCATCAGCTCAGCCGCGAGGACCTCTGCACGATCCTGACCGAGCCGCGCCACGCGCTCACCCGCCAGTTCCAGCGCTTCTTCGAGTTCGACGACATCGAGCTCGTCTTCGCCGACGACAGCCTCGAGGCGATCGCCGACAAGGCGCTGGAGCGCGAGACCGGCGCCCGCGGCCTGCGCTCGATCCTCGAGGAGACCCTGCTCGACGTCCAGTTCGAGCTGCCCTCCCGCCGCGACGTCACCAAGTGCGTCGTCACCAAGGAGACGATCACCGAGGGCCGCCGCCCGACCCTGGTCACCGAGGCCGTCCAACAGGACATCGGGCCTGCTGACCCAGGCCTCACCGAAGAAACCGCGTAGCGCTTCCGACTTCCGCCCCACCCCAGTGGGTACAAACTCGGAAGCGTCTATCTAGACTCGCCGCGTGGACGAGGCGCAGCGACAGCGGTTGGAGGAGACGACGCGATACGACCCGACTGAGGTCGAGGCGCGGGTCTTTGCGGAATGGGTTGACGGGGGGTACTTCCATCCGGAGGCGGAGGGGTCGCCGGAGGAGAACTTCTCGGTGGCGATTCCGCCGCCGAACGTGACCGGGGCGCTGCATATGGGGCATGCGCTCAACGGCTCGATGCAGGATGCGCTGGTGCGGATGAACCGGATGCACGGGCGCAATGCGCTTTGGATCCTGGGGACCGACCATGCCGGGATCGCGACCCAGGCGGTTGTCGAGAAAGACTTGAAAAAGGAAGGGAAAAGCCGCCATGACCTGGGGCGCGAGGCCTTCGTCGAGCGGGTCTGGGAGTGGAAAGCCGAGTACGGCTCGCGGATCGTCGAGCAGTACAAGCGGCTCGGCGCCTCCTGCGACTACGAGCGGGAGCGCTTCACCCTCGACGAGGGCTACGTCAAGGCCGTCTACCGCGTCTTCAAGCAGCTCTTCGACAAGGGCTACATCTACCGCGACAACTACATGGTCAACTGGGATCCCGGCTCGCACTCGGCGATCTCCGACCTCGAGGTCGAGAACCGCGAGGTCGAGGACGCGCTCTACTCGATCGACTATCCGGTCGAGGGCTCCGACCAGGTGCTGACCGTCGCCACGGTGCGCCCGGAGACGATGCTGGCCGACACCGCCGTCGCCGTGAACCCCGGTGACGAGCGCTACGCCGACCTCGTCGGCAAGCACGTGATCCTGCCGCTGGTCGGTCGCCGGATCCCGATCATCGCCGACGAGCACGTCGACGTCGAGTTCGGCACCGGGGCGCTGAAGATCACCCCCGGCCACGACCCCAATGACTTCGAGATCGGCCGTAAGCACGGGCTCGAGGAGATCGGCGTCATCGGCCCCGACGGGCGGATGACCGAGGAGGCCGGCAAGTTCGCCGGCCTGACCGCAGCCGAGGCGCAAGAGGCCGTGGTCGCGGCATTGAGGGATGAGGGCCGGCTTCGCGCCGAGGAGCCCTACATCCACTCGGTCCCCTTCTCGCACCGGTCCGGCGAGCGGATCGAGCCGCTGATCTCGCTGCAGTGGTTCTGCCGCATGGACGAGCTGGCGCGGCCGGCGATTGAGGTCGTCGAACGCGACGAGGTCCACATCACGCCGCCGCAGTGGAAGCGCGTTTACCTCGACTGGATGCGGGAGATCCGTCCCTGGTGCATCTCCCGTCAGCTCTGGTGGGGGCACCGGATCCCCGTCTGGTACTGCGACGAGTGCGGCGAGACGATCGTCGCCGAAGCCGAGCCCGAGCGCTGCGGCGCCTGCGGCGGCGAGCTGCGCCAAGAGGAGGACGTCCTCGATACCTGGTTCAGCTCGGCGATCTGGCCTTTCGCGACGCTCGGCTGGCCCGATGACACCCCCGAGCTGCGCGCCTTCTACCCGACCAGCTTCCTCACCACGGCGCGGGAGATCCTCTTCCTCTGGGTGGCGCGGATGATCATGACCGGGCTCGAGTTCCCTGGCGCGATCCCCTTCCGCGACGTCTACGTCCACTCGGTGATCCAGGCCCGCGACGGGCGGCGGATGTCGAAGAGCCTCGGGACCGGGATCGACCCGCTGGAGGAAATCGACGTCCACGGCGCCGACGCGCTCCGTTTCGGCCTGCTGGCGATGTCCTCGACCCAGGACGTGCGCTTCTCCGACGCCAAGGTGCAGCAGGGGCGCGACCTCGCCAACAAGCTCTGGAACGCGAGCCGCCTGATCCTCCTCAACACCGCCGAGGTCGAGCCGGCGCCGCGGCCGACCTGCGTCGAGGACCGCTGGCTGCTCTCGCGGCTGGAGCGGACGATCGCCTCGGTGACCGAGAAGCTCGAGACCTACGACTTCGCCCACGCGGTCCAGGAGGCCTACTCGTTCTTCTGGCGCGACCTCTGCGACTGGTACCTGGAGATCGTCAAGCCGCGGCTCTACGACGGCGAGGAAGAGGTCTCGGCGACGCTGCTCTACGCACTGGAACGGGTGCTGGCGCTCCTGCACCCGACGATGCCCTTCGTCACCGAGGAGATCTGGCGCTTCCACCCGGCACGGGAGGGCCACCTGGTCGTGCACGCCTTCCCGCGACCCGACGAGTCGCTGATCGACGAGGCCGCCGAGGCCGATGTCGAAAGCGGCATCCGCCTGACCCAGCGGCTACGGGCCTGGCGCGACCTCGCCGGCGTGCCCGCCGGCGCCAAGCTGGCCGCGGTGGTCGACGGCGTCGAGCCGCCCGCCTTCGTCTCCCGCCTCTCCCGTTTCGAGTTCGACGGAGTCGGTGCCGACCCAGTTGCCTCAGTCGGCCCCGTGCGGGTGCTCGACTCTGAGGCGCTCGATGCCGAGGCCGTCGCCGGCCGCCTCGAGAGGCGCCGTGCCGAACTGCAGGCCGAGGTCGAACGCGGCGAGCGCAAACTCGGCAACGAGGGCTTCGTCGCCAAGGCCCCGGTCGAGGTGGTTGAGGAGGAGCGGGGGCAGCTGGAGCGCTACCGCACCGAACTCGCCGAGCTGAGCTAGGCGGCGCGGACGCGCCGCCGACTGATCTTGGAGCCCGACGCTTACCTCGACTCGCTGGAACCGGTCGGCTGGCGACTCGGTCTCGAGCGGATGCACAAGCTGACGACGGCGCTGGGCCTGCCACAGCATCGCTTCGCCTCGATCCACGTCGTCGGCACCAACGGCAAGTCCTCGGTGACGCGAATGACCGCGGCGCTTCTGGAAGCGCACGGGCTGCGGGTGGGGGCGGTCGTCTCTCCGCACACCGACCGCTGGGCCCAGCGCACCCTGATCGGCGGCAGCGAGGTCGACGAGGCGGCCTGGGGGCAAGCCGTCGAGCAGGTCGCGCGGGCGGCCGAGGGGGTCAATCGCACCCTCGACGAGGGCGACGCGGTGACCCAGTTCGAGGCGGCGACGGCGGCAAGCTTCGTCGCTCTGGCCAACGCGCGGGTCGAGGTGGCCGTGGTCGAGGCCGGGCTGGGAGGGAGGCTGGACGCGACCAACACGATCCCCTCGCGGGTGACGGTCCTGACCTCGATCGGGCTCGACCACACCGAGTGGCTGGGGGAGACCGAGCTCGAGATCGCCGCCGAGAAGCTGGCGGTCCTCCGCGATCAGACGACGCTGGTGCTGGGCGAGGTCTCGCCCGACGTTCTTTCCCTGGCGACCAGGACGGCCGCAGAGCGAG
>DASTYZ010000069.1:0-2873 GCA_035764545.1 Solirubrobacterales bacterium
AGAAGCGGGCGGAGTCCTCGAGGAAGGGCCTCAGCGCCGGCAGGTCAGCATTGACCTCATCGAGCGTGGGAGGACTTTTTTCGATCGTTTCCTGAATGTACGGTCGAGAAACGCTGGCGAAAGCGGCAAAGGTGCGATCCAGGGCGACGAACATGCTCGCCTGCGTCTCAGCGACAGGGGCAACCGTCGCCGATAGGGCCTCGAGTGAGCGCCAGAAGCCGGCGAAGTTGCTGCTGGGTTCGACGATCTTCCGCAGGATCGGCTGGCCGCTGACGGCGGCACGGCGGAGAGCGCCGATCGCTTCGTTCAGCTGCGGCCCGCGGCCCGCGAGCGCGTTGCCGAAACCGGCGAGGTTCTGGCGGATCGCATCGCGGGTGGGTTTGTCGAACATGGAGAAGAACTCGTCGATGTCGACCGGTTCCGGCTTGGCGGAGGTGACGGGGATCGTTTCGCCGGCCTCGAAGCCATCGTCGGATTCGCCCGGGGTGACCTGGAGGAACTTGAGCCCGAGGGCGGACTTGGGACGGACCGTGATCGTCGAGTCGACCGGCAGCGGTTCGGCGCTCTTGTCGAGGCTGAGGGAAAGTTCGGCGGCGACCTCGCCATCTGCAAGCTGGACCGCGACGACCTTCTTGACGACGCCGACGCGGACGCCGCCGATCCGGACCTCGTTGCCTTTGACCAGCGCGTCGGCGTTCGGCACCCGCGCCTTGAGGTTGTAGGTGGAGACGAAGGGGAGGCCGTTGTTGGCGTTGTAGGCGAGGAAGACCGCGACGATGACGACGAGCACGGTGACCGCGCCGACGAGGATCGGGCTGCTGGCGACGCCGCTGAGTCCGCTGCGGTTTCTCATGGCGCCAGCAGGTAGTCGAGAAGGGGTTCGGTCCCTTCGGTTGCCGATGATTGCGCTACGCCCGGTTCGCTTTCTGAACGGAGCTGCGCACTATCGCTTTGACCGACGCCAATTGCTGCGCCGGGCTCCACGAAGGTCCCTCCGTTACGTTCACTCGAGCGCTCGAGCAAAAGCCGGTAGAGATCGGCCGCGCTAGTGCTGGCCGATTCGGAGGCGCCCTTTCCGTTGAAGCGGGCGCTGCATCCTCCGCCTTCCGTACCTTCCGCCTTTACGGCGTATTCCAGGCAGTTGGAAAGCGTTACACGAGTGCGCCCGAAGTGCCCGTACTGGTCAAAGCCGTTCAGAGTTGCGGTGCTGTTGTAGATCAGTTCGGTGAGACCATCCCACCCCTTCGTCTGCTTGATGTTCACAAGCAGCTTTGCGAGGTCAGAGGTCGGCTTGACACCCGTCTTCGACAGCGTCGCCGCCTTCTTGATCACCGGATCCGCTTCGGCGAAGATCGGCCCGGAAGCTTCGCCCGCATCGCCGAGGCTCTTCAGCGAGACGGTCAGAGCTTCGGAGAACGGCGTCAGCGTTTCGGTCGCGTCCGTCAGCGCCGGCGCCGCGGTGCCGAAGTCTTCGAAGAGCGGAGTGCCAGCGTCGGAGAAGGTCTGCAGGCTGCGCATCGTCTTGCGGAATTCGGTGAGGAAGGTGGGGAACTTCTGCAGCGCTTCTTCCAGTTCCGGCCCCTTTTCCGAGCTTGCCTGCGCGGCGGCACCGGAGTTGGTGAGGAAGCCGGCGACGGCTTCGCGCTCACGCGAGAGCGGCTCGAGGATTTCGTCGGAGTCGGAGGCCAGCTGCGCCAGCTGGTTGCGCTGGGCGGAGAGGATCGCGAAGAGGCGGTCGGCGTCGCGAAGGACGGGGTTCGCCCGTTTCACCAGCTCCTCGAGGTCTTCGCCGCGGCCAGCGAGGCCGGCGCCGAGTTCGTTGAAGATCAGCCGGAAGCGCTGCGCGTATGGCAGCGTGTAGATGTCGTTGATCAGGTCCGGGTCGACGCTGGTGCCGTTGTTGCCGAGCGGCAGCAGGTACTGGCCCTCTCCCGGCTGGCCGTCTTCGATCTGCTTCAGCGGCGGCGCCGGCTCGCTGCCCGGCGCCCGCGGCAGGGTGGTGCGGCAGTCGACGAACTTCTCGCCGATCAGCGACTGCGGCCGGATCTGGCAGGTGCCGTCCTGGCGGAAGTCCTGGAAGCCGGGATCGTTGATCTTCATCACGATCACGGCCTTGCCCGGTTTCGAGACCGGCTTGCCGTTTTCGTAGGCGACGGTGTCACCCGGCATGGTGACGCCGACGGACTCGATCTCGCCGACGGTGGCGCCGGCGACCCGGACTTCCTCGCCCTTGACCATGAAGCCGCCGTTGTCGAAGACGGCGCGGACGCGGTAGCCGTCGGAGGATTCGTCGCCGCCGGAGACCAGGACGACGACGGCGACCACTGCCACCACCAATGCCGCCGCGAGTATCAGCCGTTTGCTCATGGGCCGGGGGGCACGTCGCCGGGGTCGCATTCAGAGGAGTCGACGCTGCCGCCGCCGACCCACGGGTTGGAGCCGTCGGGGGCGGGCTGGGTGGCGCCGCCGGGGCAGCGGCGGTTGGTCTCGGTCGAGCCGAAGGGCGCGTACTGTTCGGATTTCGAGATCGGTTCGAGTTCGGAGCTGCCGGCGTTGTAGCGGAAGAGGTTCTGCGCCGAGGTGGCCGCTCGCACGTAGTGCCCGTTGCCGTCGTAGTAACCCGCCACCTGCCCGAACTTGCCGAGGGCGTTGAACAGGTCCGGCGTGTAGGCGCGGATGAAGTTCAGGTTCGGCTGGAAGTCGGCGATCGCCTGTTCGGAGTGCGGGAAGGCGTTCGAGGCGAGGTCCTCGACCTTCGGCATCGTCGCCAGCAGGTCGGCGGCGTCGTTGCCCTTGCCGGGCCGGCTGACCGTCAGCCTCAGGTTGTGCACGAACGGCACCAGTTTCTGGAAGATCGGCCGCAGTTCGCGCAG
>DASTYZ010000070.1:0-22961 GCA_035764545.1 Solirubrobacterales bacterium
GCCGGAGGCGATCGAGGAGTTCTTCGAGTACACGGTCGCCGATGCGGCGACCGACGAGGGCTAGCCCGCCCGCTCGGGCAGTTTCATCCCGACCCGCTCCGCCACCAGGTCGATGTCGGTGCGGTGCTTGACGATGATCGACATCGACTGGGTGAAGGTCTCGCGGTCGATGTCCTCGGCACCCATCAGCAACAGGGTCCGGGCCCAGTCGATCGACTCGGCGATCGAAGGCGGCTTCTTGAGGTCGAGCCCGCGGACCATCCGGATCACCTCGACCAGCTTGCGCGCCATCTCCTCGGAGAGGTCGGGGGTGTGGAGGCGGACGATCTCCATCTCCCGCTCGAGGTCTGGATAGTCGAGCCAGAGGTAGAGGCAGCGCCGCTTCAGCGCCTCGGTCAGCTCGCGGGAGTCGTTCGAGGTGAGGACGACGATCGGCATCGTCGTCGCCTCGATCCGACCGAGCTCGGGGATCGTCATCTGGAAGTCGGAGAGGAGCTCGAGCAGCATCGCCTCGAACTCCTGGTCGGTCTTGTCGATCTCGTCGATCAGCAGCACCACCGGCTCGGGGCTGGCGATCGCCTGCATCAGCGGTCGCTCGAGCAGGAACTCCTCGCTGAAGATGTCCTCCTGGACGTCGCTCCAACCCGCCTCGCCGCCGGCCTGGATCCGCAGCAGCTGCTTGCGGTAGTTCCACTCGTACATCGCCTTCGCCTCGTCGAGGCCCTCGTAGCACTGCAGCCGCACCAGCTCGCGGCCGGTCGCGCGGGAGAGCGCCTTCGCCAGCTCGGTCTTGCCGACGCCGGCCGGGCCCTCGACGAGGACCGGCTTGCCGAGCTGCTGGGCGAGGAAGGAAACGAGGGCGGCGGGCTCGTCGGCGAGGTAGCCGACGGCGGCCAATGCCTGCTTCACCTCTGCGACGGAGCCGTCTGCCATGGCCGCCGATGATAATCCCGTTCAGTGCTCGACCCCGGAACGCTGCCCGTCGCGCTGCTCCCGCACAGCCCGACGCCCTACATAACCCTGATGCTCGCCGGTTTTACGATCGGCATCCTCGGCCACCTGACGCGGGCTCGCTGGCTGGTCGCCGCCGGCGTGATCCTGATCTTCCTCGGGGCGCTGCTCTTTCCGCTCCTCGCCAACGTCACCACCGAGGACCGCCCACCGCCGATCGAGGAATCCCGCGGGGATAGCGGCGAATAGCCGGCGTTCGTCCTTTCTCGGGAGATGGCCGATAAAGGACGAACGCCGAGGGTAGGTTGAACCCCATGGGACGCCTCGACGAAGTCGATCTCTCGCTGAAGCTGAGCCGTGAGGAGGAAGCGGAGGGGCTGAAGGAGATGGGCGATCGGCTTGCGCAGCTGCGGCTGACGCTGGGCGGGCTGATCGGCGAGTGCCAGCTCGGACCGCCGCTCGTCGTCGTCTTCGAGGGTTGGGACGCCTCCGGCAAGGGGGGCGCGATCAAGCGACTGGTGGCGCCTCTCGATCCCCGCCACGTCCGCGTCTCCCAGTTCGCCGCCCCGACCAAGGACGAGAAGCGCCACCACTTCCTCGGCCGCTTCTGGCCGGCGCTGCCGGGCTGGGGCGGGATGACCGTCTTCGACCGCTCTTGGTACGGCCGGGTCCTGGTCGAGCGGGTCGAGGGCTTCGCCAGCGACGAGGAATGGCGCCGCGCTTACGACGAGATCAACGGCTTCGAGAAGACGCTGGCGGACGAGGGCTCGATCATCGTCAAGTTCTGGCTCCACGTCTCCCCCGACGAGCAGCTGAAGCGGTTCGAAGCCCGCGCCGAGGACCCGCTGAAATCCTGGAAGCTGACCGACGAGGACTGGCGCAACCGCGAGAAGCTGCCGCAGTACGCCGAGGCGGTGGAGGAGATGCTGGAGCGGACCGATACCGCCTGCGCCCGCTGGCGGGTGATCCCGGCCGAGTCCAAGCGCTTCGCCCGGGTCGAGGTGGTCCGCCTCGTGATCGAGGAAATCGAGGCGGGGATGAGGCGCGCGGGGCAGGACCCGCCGCCACCGCCCTAAGGAGGGCTTGGCAAAACCCCCGCGCACGCCTGGCGGCGGCGGACACTGCGCGGTGCGGCGTCCTCAGTCGGCCAAATAGCTCTGCTATTCGGCCTCCCTGCGTCCTTGCCCCGCTTGGTCCGGCGCCGCCAGTCGCACACGCGGGTTTCGCCAATCCCTCCTAAACTCCGCCCGGCCCTGTACTCCGAGCACGAGGAGCCCCATCCCTTGAGTCGTTTCCGAATTCTTGCCCTGTTCGCGACCCTGGCCGCCGTGGCCGGCCTGCTTGCCGCCTGCGGGGGCAGCAGCGACGACAGCGACAGCAGTGGCGACGATCCGCAGCAGGTAATCGAAAACGCCAGCCTCGAAGGCGTCGAAAGCGGCGCCATCGACATGTCCCTCAACGTCACCGCCGCCGGCGACGAAGGCGGCGAGGTCGAAGTCAACCTCTCCGGCCCCTTCGAAATGGGCGCCAAGGGCGAACTGCCGCAGCTGGCGCTGAGCGCTGAAGCCGACGGCTCGGCCGCCGGCGAAGACCTCAACTTCGAAGGCGGGCTCACGCTCCTCACCGATCGCGGCTTCGTCGAGTACGAAGGGGATGCCTACGAAGTCGACCCGACCACCTTCGGGTTCCTCAAGTCGGCGCTCGAACAGGCCCAGCAGTCCGAAGGCGAAACGGGCGACATCACCGCCTGTCAGGAAGCCGCCGAAGGGATCAAGTTCAGCCGCTTCGCCGATCAGCTGACGAACGAAGGCAGCGTCGACGTTGACGGCGCCCCGACGACCAAAGTCAGCGGTGAGCTCAGCGTCTCCGGGGGCATCGACGCCCTGATCGAACTGACCGAAGACCCCGCTTGCAGCTCCCAGATCGAAGCCGCCGGTCCGTTGCCGCTGGGCGAACTGGAAGAAGCGAAGGGCGAACTGGGCAAGGCGATCAAGCAGGCCCATGTCGACATCTACGTCGGCGACGACGACATCGTCCGCAAGCTGGACGCGGAACTGACGATCGCGCCGCCGGGGGCCGAGGACGAAAAAGTCGAACTGGAAATGGAGCTGACCCTCTCCGGAGTCAACGAGGAGCAGAGCTTCGAGACGCCCTCCGACGCCAAGCCGCTGGAAGCCCTCTTCAAACAGCTCGACGTCAACCCGCTTGAACTATTGGAAGCCGGACAGGAAGAAGGCATCGAAGGCCTACTGGAAGGGATCCTCGGCGGCTCGCTGCCGGGTGAATCGTCCAGCGGCAGCTCGTCCTCAGGGGGCGGCGGCAACCAGAAGGAATTCGCGGAATGCGCGCAGGAATCGAAATCACCGGCTGACCTGCAGAAGTGCGCGAGCCTGCTCGAATAGCGAGTAGGTCCGCCGTCCGATGAACTCGAGCGCCCCGCGGCTGAACGCGTCCTTCTTCAGGACCGCGTACGGCTGGCCGTATC
Source organism: Solirubrobacterales bacterium (assembly GCA_035764545.1). Taxonomy (GTDB): domain Bacteria; phylum Actinomycetota; class Thermoleophilia; order Solirubrobacterales; family 70-9; genus VAYN01. Next base: position 3,437 of record DASTYZ010000070.1, read on the forward strand.
TGCTCGCCCCGCTGATCCCGGTGGCGGTGGCGCTCGAGCTCATCCACGCCCCGGCGACGGTCGTCTTCGCGGTCTCGGCGCTGGGGATCATCCCGACGGCCGCGTTGATGGGCCGGGCGACCGAGGAGCTGGCGGCGAAATCGGGGCCGGGGATCGGCGGCTTCCTCAACGTCACCTTCGGCAACGCGCCGGAGCTGATCATCGCCCTCTTCGCGCTCGGGTCGGGTCTGCAGGAGGTGGTCAAGGCCTCGCTGGTCGGCTCGATCCTCGGCAACATGTTGCTGGTCCTCGGCGCCGCGATGCTGGTCGGCGGGCTGAAACGGGACAAACAGACGTTCAACCGGACCAGCGCCAGCGTCCAGACGACGATGCTGATGCTGGCCGGCGGCGCCCTGCTGATGCCGGCGATCTTCGAGCTGGTCGAGGGCAAGGGCCTGCCGGCGCCGGGGGCGGAGGCGGTCAACTACGGCGGCACCGTCGAGCACCTCTCGCTCGCCGTCGCGATCGTCCTCATCGCCACCTACGTGATCGGCCTCGTCTTCTCGATGAAGACGCACCGGGCGCTCTTCAACCCCGAGTACGAGGAGGAGGACACCTGGGGCTGGTCGGTCAAAACCTCGGTGATCGCGCTGGCGATCGCCGGCGTCCTGGTCGGGCTGATGTCGGAGGTCCTGGTCGGCTCGATCAGCGAGGCCTCGGAGTCGATCGGCCTCTCCGAGTTCTTCGTCGGCGTGATCGTCGTCGCCATCGTCGGCAATGCCGCCGAGCACTGGGTCGCCGTCCTCGTCGCGATGAAAGACAAGATGGACCTGGCCGTCAACATCGCGATCGGCTCCAGCGCCCAGATCGCCCTCTTCGTCGCCCCGGTCCTCGTGCTCGCCTCCTTCTTCCTCGGCCCCTATCCGCTGGCGCTCGTCTTCAACGGCTTCGAGCTGGGGGCGATCCTGCTGGCGATCCTGGTCGGCAACCACGTCACCGCCGACGGCGAGTCGAACTGGTTCGAGGGCGTCCAGCTTCTGGCGCTGTATTTCGTTCTCGGCCTCGCCTTCTACTTCGCGTAACGGGCCGAGCGCCCGCGCCAGATAGCCTGCGCCGATGGAAGTAGTCCTACTGCTGGTGAGTTTCGCGATCGTCCTCACCGGCGCGCTCATCTTCACCAACGCGGTGGAGTGGATCGGGCACCGGCTCGAGGTCGGGGTTGGGGCGGTGGGCAGCATCCTCGCCGCCGTCGGCACGGCGATGCCGGAGACGCTGATCGCGATCGTCGCCCTGCTCGGCGTCAAGGAGGGCTCCGAAGACGTCGCCATCGGCGCGATCGTCGGCGCCCCGTTCTTGCTCGCGACCCTGGCGATGGGCCTGGTCGGCCTCTTCGCCTACCTCTACCGCGACAAACGCGATCAGGGCGTGCAGCTCAACGTCCACCGGCCGACCCTTGAGCGCGACCTGGTCTTCTTCCTCGTCCTCTTTGCCCTCGCGGGAGCGCTCGCCTGGGGTCCGCCGGCGCCGGTGCGGATCGTGGTCGGCGTCGCCTTCCTCCTCGCCTACGTCTTCTACATCCGCCTGACGCTGCGGGGCGGGGGAGAGGTGCAGAGCGAAGACTCGCTCAACCCGTTGATCTTCGAGCGGCGGGCCGAACGGCGCGAAGACCCGGCCCTGGTCCTCTGCGTGATTCAGCTCCTGGTCGGGCTGGGGGCGATGGTCGGCGGCGCCCACCTCTTCGTCGAGGAGCTGCTCCACATCGCCGAGGACATCGGGGTCGAGGCGCTGGTGCTGGCGCTGATCCTGGCGCCGCTGGCGACCGAGCTGCCGGAGAAGGTGAACAGCTTCTTCTGGGTCCGCGAAGGCAAGGACGCCCTGGCGCTCGGCAACATCACCGGCGCAATGGTCTTCCAGTCGATGATCCCGGTCGGGATCGGCCTGATCTTCACCGACTGGGATCTGAACTGGCACGCGGTCCTCTCGATCGGCCTCGGCCTCCTCGGCGGCCTCCTCGCCTACGAGAGCCTGCACCTGGCGCGGCGCTTCAAACTGCCCGCCGTGATCGGCTGGTTCGCGCTCTACGCGAGCTTCATCATCGCGGTCGCGGTCAGCGCGTAGATCAGGCGACCGCTAGTTCGCCGAGCGCCTTCAGTACGAGATCGACGTGCTTTTTCGGCTGAACTTTGGGGAAGACCTTGGCGATCTTCCCCTTCGGATCGATGATGAAGGTGGCGCGGGCGACGCCCATGTATTTGCGCCCGTACATCGACTTCTCGACCCAGGTGCCGTACTTGTCGGCGACGGCGTGGTCGGCGTCGGCGAGGAGAGTGAACTCGAGGTCGTATTTGCCGGCGAACTTGTCGACGTCCTTGACCTCGTCGGGGGAGATGCCGATCACCCTTGCCCCGGCGGCCTCGTAATCGGCCTTGCGGTCCCGCACCCCGCAGGCCTGGGTGGTGCAGCCGGAGGTGTTGGCCTTCGGATAGAAGTAGAGGACGACGGTCTGCCCCTTCAGGTCAGACAGCTTCACCTTGTCGCCGTTCTGATCGGGCAGCGTGAAGCTGGGGGCCTTGTCTCCCTCGGCGAGCACTACTCCTCCTCGGGATCCGGGTCCGGCTCCGGCCGTTCGTCTTCTTCTTCGAGGTCGTCGTCGGTCTGTTCGAGCGCGTCGTCGGCGATTGCGCCGGGCTGGTTGCGGGTCTCGAAGCCCTCGAGCGCCCGGTCGCGCCCCTCTTCGTCGACGGGGACGTCGTCGGAGACCCGCACCCACTCGGCCCCTTCGTAGCCCTCGAGGTTGTTGAAGACCTCCTGGTCGACCGAGGCGGAGTCATCGACGACCACAACGACCTCGGTCTGGGGGTTGAAGTAGGTGCCCGGCTGGTTGAGCATCTCCTCAACCTCGTAGATGTTTTCCTCCGCTGCGGCCATCAGTCCGATCCTATGAAATCGGCCAGTTGCCGTTGCGTCTCCGCCTCGACGTCTAGCGGCTCCTGCCCTTCCCGCAGGCGGCGTTCGTTGCGGGCGACGACGAGTTGGCGCACCTCTGCCCGCAGCTCGGCGTCGATCGCCTCCCCTCCGCGGGGTCGCTCGGCCGCGGCAAGCAGGCGTTCGGTCTCCGCTTCGACGTCGAGCGGCGCCTCGCCGCGCTGGCGGCGGCGCTCCGATTTCGCCTCCAGCATCTGCCGCACCTCGGCCGCCTGGATCGCGGGATCGACCGGCTGGCCGGAGGCGCGCTTCGCCGGGCGCTCGTCGACGATCGCGAACGGACCGCCGCCCATCGTCTCCCAGCCGCCGCCCACACGCTTCAGCAGCAGGCCGATCAGCGGCCCCGCGAGGCCGGTAAATGCAAGCAGTACGGCGCCCTTCTGCAGGGCCGACAAAGCCAGCGGCAGGTCCATCGAACAAGGGTAAAGAGCCCATTCCAGGGCACCGGTCCGCTAACCTTGAGGCCCGGTTGACTGACCAGTCAATCGGTAGGAACGTCAGCCTCCCCGGCGGCGCTCCCGCAGACTTCAGAAGAACCGCGAAGAAAAGGAGCACCGACCGGTGGTCGACTTCACCCTCACTGATGAGCAGAAGGACCTGCGCGAGCTGGCACACAGCTTCGCCGAGAAAGACATGCGCAAGGTCGCATGGGAGTACGACGTAGACGGCACCTGGCCCCAGGACGTGATCGACAAGGCCTGGGAGGTCGGGTTGATGAACACCCACGTCCCCGAGGCCTACGGCGGCGCCGGCCTCGACTACCTCTCCGGCTGCCTGATCGAGGAGGAGTTCGGCTGGGGCTGTTCGGGCATCGGCACCTCGCTGGCGGCCAACGGCCTCGCCTCGGCCCCGATCACCCTCGGCGGCTCCGAGGAGACGAAAAAGAAGTACCTGGGGATGCTGACCGAAGCCCCCAAGCTCTGCTCCTTCGGCCTCACCGAGCCGGACGCCGGCTCCGACGTCTCGGGGATGAAGACGAAGGCCGTGAAGAAGGGCGACAAGTACGTCATCAGCGGCTCCAAGTGCTTCATCACCAACGGCACCTACGCCGACTACTTCACCGTTTTCGCCAAGACCGACCCTGAGGCCGGTCACCGCGGCATCAGCGCCTTCGTCGTCGACGCCGACCTCCCCGGGGTCTCCGTCGACAAGAAGGAGGACAAGATGGGTCAGCGGGCCTCCAACACCGCCACCATCTCCTTCGACGAAGTCGAGATCCCGGCCGAGAACCTCCTGGCCGAGGAAAACAAAGGCTTCAAACTGGCGATGATGACCCTCGACCGCACCCGTCCCGGCGTCTCGGCGATGGCTGTCGGGATCGCCCGCGCCGCCCTCGAATACGCGACGGACTACTCGAAAGAACGGGTCCAGTTCGGCGTCCCGATCGCGATGCACCAGGCGATCCAGTTCATGATCGCCGACATGGCGACCAAGGTCGAGGCTGCCCGCCTGCTGACCTGGAACTCGGCGTTCCTGCTCGACCAGGGCGTCCGCAACTCGAAGATCTCCTCGATGGCCAAGCGCTTCGCCGCCGACTCGGCGATGGAGGTCACCACCGACGCCGTCCAGGTCTACGGCGGCTACGGCTTCATCAAGGAGTACCCCGTCGAGAAACTGATGCGCGACGCGAAGATCATGCAGCTCTACGAGGGGACGAGCCAGATTCAGCGCCTCGTCATCGCCAAAGAAGTGCTGCTCCCGCGCCAGGAAAGCACCCCGGCCCCCGACGCCAAGGCTCAGGCCTCCGAGCAGAGCCAGTCCGAGCAAGCCGCCGCAACGGTCTAGCTCCAAGCGCGCAAGCGCTTCGAAAAGCCGCCGGTCCACGGGCCGGCGGCTTTTTTTGTGCCTCGAAGCCGCAATAAGCGACGAACAGCAGCGAAGTGGGGGGCGAAACAGGGGTGTGGTTGAGCTTTGAGGCGGTGTGCGCCACGAAGCTCAACCACACCCGGTGAGGGAGGGGCGGGATCAGGCGCTAGCGCGGCTGGCGCACCAACAACACGGAGTGGTGTCGATAGGACAGCTCCGGGAGCTCGGGTATTCGAGAGATCAGGTGAAGCGAGCTGTGTCGTCGGGTCGTTGGCATGCGATCGACCGCAGCGTCTATGCCGTGGGACATACCAACCTTTCGCTGCACGGGCAGTGCTTCGCGGCTGTGTTTGCCTGTGGGCCGGGGGCGGCGTTGAGTCATCATTCGGCTGCCTGGCTACATGGACTGGCGTCCTGGAAGCCGGCTCCTTTTCACGTCACCGGGCCGGTGGCGCGGAGGCCGCGATTGCCGGTGCGGATACATCGGGCTAGGCGGCTGGAGAATCCGGACCGAGTCGTGGTGGAGCGGATTCCGGTGACGGCTGTGCCGCGGACGCTGCTCGACATGGCGGCTGCGATCCGGTTCGAGTGGTTGGAGAAGATGGTGGAGCGGGCTGAAGAGCTGGAGCTCTTCGATTTGCGGGCGGTTGAAGAGCTGCTGGCGCGGACGATTGGACACCATGGGCACAAGCGGTTGCGGCGGGCGATCGCGCTCTACAAGCCGACGAGTTTCACGCGCTCCGGATTGGAGAAGCGGTGGCTTGAACTGGTACTCGCAGCGGGGTTGCCGCAGCCGCACATGAACTACGTCGAGGAGGGGTTCGAGCTCGACTGCTACTGGCCTGAATACCGGTTCGCGGTTGAACTCGACGTGTACGAGACCCATGGAACCCGCGCTGCTTTCGAGCGCGATCGGAAGCGCCAGGAGGACTTGCTGCTTGCCGGGATCGCATCGACCCGTGTCACCGGGCCGCGACTGGACAAGGAACCGGACGAGGTGATCCGGCGGGTTGCGCGGCTGCTCAGGCAGTGTGGCCGGCGCTAGCGGGTCGGCGCGGTGTCGCGGCGCTTCGAGGCCTTCAGGCGCTTGACTTTCTCGAGCTCGACCTTGCGCAGGCGGATCGCTTCGGGGGTGATTTCGACGCACTCGTCCTCGCGCACGAACTCCAGCGAGCCTTCCAGCGTCAAGCGCGTCGCCGGTGCCAGTCGCACCAGGACGTCGGCGCTGGCGGCACGCATATTGGTCTGCTGTTTGGCCTTGGTCGGGTTGACGTCGAGGTCGTCGGAGCGGGAGTTCTCGCCGACGATCATCCCTTCATAGACTTCCTCGCCGGAGCCGACGAATAGGCGGCCGCGGTCCTGCAGGCTCATCAGCGAGTAGCCGGCGCTCTGGCCGCGGCGGTCGGCCACCAGCGAGCCGGTCTGCCGCGTGCGCAGCTCGCCCGCCCAGGGCTCCCAGCGGTCGAAGACGTGGTGGAGCAGGCCACTGCCGCGGGTGACGGTGAGGAACTCGGTGCGGAACCCGATCAGGCCGCGGGCCGGCACCAGGTACTCCATCCGCACCCAGCCAGTCGAGTGGTTGACCATCTGCTCGAGCCGCCCCTTGCGCCCGGCGAGCATCTGGGTGACGTCGCCGACGTGCTCCTCGGGAACGTCAATCGCCAGGCGCTCGACCGGCTCGTGAATCTGCCCTTCGATCTCCCGCGTCACCACCTGCGGCTGTCCCGCCGTCAGCTCGTAACCCTCGCGGCGCATGATCTCCAGCAGCACGACCAGCTGCAGCTCGCCGCGCCCCTGCACCTCCCAGGCATCGGGACGGTCGGTGTCTTTGACCCGCAGCGAGACGTTGCCGACCAGCTCGGCATCGAGCCGGGAGCGGATCTGGCGGGCGGTCAGTTTGGTCCCACCCTGGGTGCCGGCCAGCGGCGAAGTGTTGATCCCGATCACGACCGAGAGCGAGGGCTCGTCGACGGTGATCACCGGCAGCGGCTGCGGGTTCTCGGGGTCGGCCAGGGTCTCGCCGATCGTCACCTCTTCGATCCCGGCGACGGCGATGATTTCTCCCGGGCCCGCTTCCTCGGCGGCGACGCGTTCCAGCCCCTGGGTGACGTAGAGCTCGGAGACGGCGGCGCGCTGGACGGTGCCGTCGGCGCGACACCAGGCGATCTGCTGCCCGGAGCGGATCGACCCCTGGTGGACCCGGCAGATCGCCAGTCGCCCGACGTAGGGGGAGGCGTCGAGGTTGGTCACGTGCGCCTGTAGCGGCACTCCCTCGTCGTAGGTCGGCGCCGGGATCTTCTCCAGCATCAGGTCGAGCAGCGGGGTCAGGTTCTCGCCTTCGACCCCTTCCTCCAGCGCTGCCCAGCCGTCCTTCGCATTGGTGTAGACGATCGGGAAGTCGATCTGCTCGGAGTCGGCGTCGAGGTCGATGAAGAGCTCGTAGACCTCGTCGACCACCTCGGCGATTCGCGCGTCGGGGCGGTCCACCTTGTTGACGACGAGGATGATCGGCAGTTTGCGCTCCAGTGCCTTGCGGAGGACGAACCGGGTCTGCGGCAGCGGGCCCTCGGAGGCGTCGACCAGCAGCAGCGCCCCGTCGACCATCGTCAGCGCCCGCTCAACCTCGCCGCCGAAGTCGGCGTGACCCGGGGTGTCGACGATGTTGAACTTGACGCCGTCGCGGGTCACCGCGGTGTTCTTGGCGAGGATCGTGATCCCCTTCTCCTTCTCCAGGTCCATCGAGTCCATCACCCGCTCGGCGACGTCCTGGCCTTTGCGGAAGGTCCCGGTTTGCCACAGCATCGCGTCGACCAGGGTCGTCTTACCGTGGTCGACGTGGGCGATGATCGCGACGTTGCGGAGGTCTTCTCGGGCTTTGCTCATGCGAAGGAAGAGGGTAGGGGACTCGGCTATTGCGCTCCGACCAAGAAGAAGCCCGCCTGGCGGCGGGCTTCGTACTGCGAAAGAGCGTTAAGCGAATCTACTGCTGCTGAACGCTCGCGGCAGCCGGGCCTTTCGGGCCTTCTTCGGACTCGTAGCTCACTTTCGCACCCTCGGTAAGGGACTTGAAGCCCTCGCCCAGGATTGCGCTGTGATGGACGAAAACGTCCTTCGAGCCGTCGTCGGGCGTAATAAACCCGTAGCCCTTGTCGTCACTGAACCACTTGACAGTTCCAGTCGGCATGCATTGCCTCCACTTCATGTGCTGCGAACGCGGAGGATGCGATGAAGCAACGACTGCGAGCGCTACGCACAACTTTCGCCGGTAGTTACCGGCCCTAACGGAGAGGACCGTAGCAGGATCGCCCCCTGTCGCAGCGCCAAACACCCCCCTGGATGAGGTACTAAGTATTGGGCGGGAGATGCCGATACCCAGGTGAGGATGCAACTGGGATCGAACCGCCTTCTCGCGCCGCCGCTCGCGATCGCGATCTTTCTGGTCCTGCTGCTGCCGGCAGCAGCCACCGCCGCCGCGCTCGCCCGCGGCGGCGAGAAGCTGGCACCGCCGCTGCGGGAACTGGCAGACCCCGTCGTCGCCAACAGCTCACCGGCCGCGCAGGCTGATCGGCTCGGCGTCCCCGCCGGAGGGCCGGGCAGCCTCGTTCGCCAGGGCGAGCGCGTGCTCCTCACCGCCCGCTTCGAGCAGGGGGTGATCGCGGCGCTGCCGGAGCTGCGCGAGGCTGGTGCCGGGATCGTCAGCGCCAGCCGCCGGACGCAGACCGTGACGCTGGCGGTGGACCCGGCCCAGCTGCCCGCGATCGCTCACCTCGCCGGCGTCAGGTCGGCCTGGCCGCTGCGTGAGCCGATCGTCTACGGAGCCACCGGCCCTTGCGAAGGTGGCGCCGCGATCTCGGAGGGACTCGGCCAGCTGCAGGTCGACGACGCTCGCGAAGCCTTCGAACTACGCGGCGACGGAATCACCGTCGGCGTCCTCTCCGACTCTTACGACACCGCCAAGCTTGGGACTGATCCCCCCGCCACCGAGGCGCAGGACGACGTCCTCAGCGGCGATCTGCCCGGTCCCGCCGGCTCCTGCGCCGACCAGCAGCTCCCGGTCGACCTCCTCGACGAGGGGCCCAAAGGCCAGGGGGACGAGGGGCGGGCGATGCTGCAGATCGTCCACGACCTCGCACCGCACGCTGACCTCGCCTTCGCCACCGCCTTCAAAAGCGAAGAATCCTTCGCGCAGAACATCGAACGGCTGGCGCGTCCCGTCGCCGAAGGCGGAGCAGGTGCCGATGTAATCGTCGACGACGTCGCCTGGTTCGAAGAGCCCTTCTTCCAGGACGGTCCGGTGGCGGTGGCGATAAATCGCGTCACCGCCGATGGCGTCAGCTACCTCAGCGCCGCCGGCAACAACAACCTCTTCGACTCGGGCGGACACGAAATTGCCTCCTGGGAGGCGCCCTCGTTCCGCGACTCGCTCGCCTGCCCCGAAGCGGTGAAAAAACTAAGCGGGTTCAACGGCTTCCACTGCATGGACTTCGACCCGGGCGCGGCCAGCGACGACACCTTCGGGATCACCGTCGGGCCGAAGCAGGTGCTGACGCTGGACCTGCAGTGGGCCGAGCCATGGAACGGGGTGGTCACCGACCTCGACGCCTTTCTGCTCACGGCGGGCGGGCAGCTCCTCGCCAAAGCCCCGACCGACAACGCCAGCCCGACCGGGACCCAGCGGCCGGTCGAGATTCTGCAATGGGAAAACGAAACGAGCTCTGCGAAGCAGGTCCAGCTGGCGATCAACCGCTACTCCGGCCTCAACCCGCGCCTGAAGCTGATCCTCCTCCAGAACGGCGGTGGGGTCAGCGCCACCGAGTACCCGCAGTCGAGCGGCGGCGACGTTGTCGGCCCGACCATCTTCGGCCACGCCGGTGCCGAGAGCGCGATCTCGGTCGCCGCCGTCCCCTTCAACAACGGCGCCAAAGTCGAGTCCTACTCCTCGCGCGGCCCCGTCACCCACCTCTTCGGCCCGGTCGAAGGGCCGACCCCGGCGCTCCCCTTCGGCGTCCCGAAAACGATCGAGAAGCCGGACTTCGCCGCCACCGACTGCGGCGCCACCACCTTCTTCGCCTTCTTCTCGAGTGGCACCTGGCGCTTCTGCGGCACCTCCGCCGCCGCTCCGCACGCCGCTGCCGTCGCGGCCCTGGTCCGCCAGGCGAAACCGAGCCTCTCCGGGCAGCAGGTGCGGGACGCGATGGCGAAAAACGCGGTCGCGGTTGGTGGCTTCCCGGCCGCGGCGACCGGCGCCGGGCTCCTCGACGCCTTCGCGACGATCGGCAACCTCCCCGGCCCGATCGAAGGGGGCGACCCGCCGAGCGAAGAAGCCTCGCCGCTCGAAGCCCCGACCGCGGCGACCGCTCCTCCCTCGACCGCGCCGGAGCCGATCGGCTCGCCGCAGCCCTTGCCGACGCCGACGCCGTCTACCCCGGCGACGCTGATCGTCAAGCACCCGCCGAAGCTGGTCCGCGCCGCGGGCGCGGCGATCCGCCTCGTCTTCCGCTTCGGCTCTGACCAAGGCGACGCCACCTTCCTCTGCAGTGTCGACCGCGCGAGCTTCCGCGCCTGCCCCGCTCGCTTTGCCCGTCGCTACCGGCGCGGGCGGCACGTGCTGCGGGTCAAGGCGCGCACCTCAGCCGGGCTCTTCGATCCCACCCCAGCGGTCTTCCGCTTCCGCGTCGCCGCCCGCTGAGCCTCAGGCCGAGGAGCGGCGGGCCTGGCGTCGCATCACCAGGTGGCCGGCGCCGAGCAGCGCCAGTAAGGCCAGGGCACTGCCGAGGACGAGCGGGTCGGTCAGCGAGAGACCTTCCAGCCGCGTCCCGAAGTAGACGGAGATCGCCGTGATCGGCAGGTAGCCGACCAGGGTCGTCCAGACGAAGCGCCAGAGCGGCACCCGCGCCGCCCCCGCCGCGTAGGAGACGATGCTGAAGGGGAGGATCGGGATCAGGCGCATCGCCAGCAGCAGCGTCGCGCCGCCCCGTTCGATCGACCTCTCGACCCGCTGGAAGCGCTCCTCGCCGAACCAGCGGTCGAACAGAGGGCGCGCGACCCGCCCTCCGATCGCCCAGCAGACGAGCCCGTTGAGGAGCCAGCCCGTCATCACCAGGGCCATCGCCGGGAAGAAGCCGTAGGCGAAGCCGGCGGCGGCGTCGACGATCTCGGCCGGGTAGAAGACGACGCTGTGGAGGAGGGCGAGGGCGAGGATCAACAGCGGTCCGGCGATGCCGAGGCTGTCGATCTCCTCGCGCACCTGATCGTGGTCGCCCGCGATCAGGGCGCTGACCGAGTCCCGCAGCGGGTCGACCGTGACCACGATCGCCGCCATCGCGGCGATCCCAGCCAGGGTGATGCCGATCTCTGCCAGCGGCAGGCGGTCCTTCTCCACTTGCCCAGGCTAGATGCCGCTCAGCTCGCGCCGCTGAGCCGCTCCGCCAGCCCGGAGTGGCGGCCGCCGCTGTCGTCGCGGCTGACGGCGGCGTGGAGGACCGCCTGGTCGCCGACGAGGACGCAGCTGTTGCGGGCCCGGGTGATCGCCGTGTAGAGCAGCGGCCGGTTCAGCATCCGGGCGTGCGAGCGGTGACAGACGCCGACTACCACCGGCACCTCGCATCCCTGCGCCTTGTGGACCGAGATCGCGTAGGCGAGGCGCAGGGTCCCGGTCTCCCCGTAGGGGATCAGGAGGCTGCCGCCGTCGTCGGTGTCGACGAGGATCGTCTCCTCGTCGGGATCGTCGGCGCGGAGGAAGACGATCGAGCCGTTCATCAGCCCGAGCTCGTGCGAGTTGCGGGTCTGAATCAGGCGGTCGCCGATCCGGAAGCGGTCGGAGAGGGCGCGCTTGCCATCGGGGTTGAGCTCGGCCTGGAGGCGCTCGTTCAGCGCGTCGATCCCGACCGCGCCCCGATACATCGGCGCCAGCACCTGGACGTCGCGGATCGGGTCGACGCCGAACCTCAGTGGCGCCCGCTCGGCCACCACCTCGACCACGGTCTCCAATGCCCGCTCCGGCGTCCCCCGCTCGATGAAGAAGAAGTCGTGGTCCTGCTCTGCCCCCGGCTCGAGGTGGGGCGGGCGGCCCTGGTTGATCTCGTGGGCGGCGGTGGTGATCATCGACCGGGCCGCCTGGCGGAAGATCTGGGTCAACCGCACCACCGGCGCCGCGCCGGAGGCGATCAGGTCCTCGAAGGGTTTGCCGGCCCCGATCGGCGGTAGCTGGTCGGCGTCGCCGACGAAGACGATGTGGGTGCTCTCGGCCAGCCCCCCGAGCAGCACCTCGCAGAGGCGCAGGTTCAGCATCGAGGACTCGTCGACGATCACCAGGTCGGCCGGCAGCGGGCGCCCCGGCCGGAAGGCCGGTTCGCGCCCCGGCATCCACTCGAGCAGGCGGTGGATCGTCTTCGCCTCGTGCCCGGTCGCTTCCTCGAGCCGTCGCGCCGCCCGCCCGGTCGGCGCGCAAAGGGCGATCGTCGCGTTCGCGGCTTCGGCCTCGACGACGATCTCCTTGGTCGCTTTCGTCTTGCCGACGCCGGGACCGCCGGTAAGGACCGAGAGCCGCGAGGCAAAGGCGCCGCGGACCGCCGCCCACTGCTCGTCGGTGAGCCCGTCGCGGGCCTCTTCGCCAGGGTCGTGGTCGAGGTGGGGGGGAGCGCCGGCGCGAGTGGCCAAGGTCGCGGCGACGGCGAGCTCGCTGGCGTGGGTGCCTTCGCGATAGATCCGGCCTTCGTCCTCGACCAGGCCGCGCGCCTGGACGAGGACGTCGGGATCGGGCACGAGCCCGATCAGCCGTGCGGTGCGGCGGCCGAGCTCCTCCAGCGGCAGGTAGCTGTTGCCCTGCTGCTCGGCCTCGATCAGCGCGTAGAGCGCCGCCGCCTGGGCCCGTTTGTCGGACTCGGGCGCCATCTCCGCCGCGAGGGCGATTTTGTCGGCGCGGGCGAAGCCGACCCCGGGGACTTCGGTCAGCCGGTAGGGGTCCTCGTGCAGGATCGTCATCGAGCGCTCGCCGTAGCGGGCGTGGATCGGCGCCGCCAGGTGGGCGAGGCCGTGCGGCGCCAGCTGCACGTGGAGGTCGCGGATCGCCCGGCTCGCGAACCAGGACTGGGTCGCCGCCGCGGCCTGGTCGCCGCTGACCCCGCGCAGGGACGAGAAGACCCGCTGCGGATCGGCGGCGATCGCCTGCAGCACCTCCTCGCCGTACTCGTCGCAGAGCTTCTCGGCCCGCTTCAGGCCGATGTGGCGGAGGCTGCTGAGGTAGGCGATCTGGCCGTCGCGGTCGGCCGGGTCGAGCGGCAGCGCCCCCTGCGCCCGCAGCTGGCGGCCGTAGCGGCTGTGGGTCTGCCACTCGCCGCTGACTTCGGCCCGCTCGCCGGCGTCGAGGTGGGCGACCGGCCCGACCAGGGCAAAGCCTTCGCCGGACTCGGTCTCCTGCACCTCCAGCACCGCGTAGCCGTCGTCCTCGGCCTTGTAGATGACCCCGAGCACCTCGACGGTGCCGGTGTAGGAGGCCGCATCAGAGTCGAAAAGGGTTGCCGCTCGCATCACCCACCTAGGCTAGGCCCCGGCAAGGCGGGACTCGCCCTCGCCGAGGTCGCAGTTTGCGCGGAGCGGATGATCTAGGTTCGAGCGATGAGGACCCCGCGCCAGCCCGCCGGACTCTGCGACAGCTGCCGCCACCAGCGGTTGGTGCCGAACACCCGCGGCTCGGTCTTCTCGCTCTGCGAGCGCTCGCGAACCGATCCTGCCTATCCGCGCTACCCGCGGCTGCCGGTGCTCAGCTGTCCGGGCTGGGAGCGGGCTGCGGTCGATCCCGGTCCCGGGCAGCACCGATAGCAGCGCCGATCAGGCCGAGGCCGAAGATCGCGGCGGCGAGGCCGACGAGGAAGCCGAGGAGCGGGACGAGAGCGAGGAGCCGCAGGATCGCGAGACCGGCGAGGAAGGCCCAGATCCGGCCTTTCGGCTCCTTGACGATGCGCCGGCCGAGGACGTAGGCCGAGGCGACGTAGGCGAGCGCCGCCAGCGGCAGCAGGGCGAGGAGGATGAGAAAGGCGAGCGGTAGCCCGACCAGCGTCACCGCGGCGATCCCACCGGCGAGGGGAAGGGCGATCGCGACCGCGAAGCCGATTGCGATCAACGGCCCGACCCGTTCGCGCGAGCGCGCCTCGAGCGCCGCGGCCGCCCGCGGCGCGATCAGCAGCAGGAGGACGCCGAGGATTGCCAGCGAGATGCTGATCGCAAGCCAGAAGACGAAGGCACCGACGAAGGGGACGAAGTCCCACGAGTCCGGCCAGTCCTCCTTCTTGACGTCACCAAGGACGATCGCCTCGCCGGCGACCAGCGGCCGCTCGTCGCCGTAGCGGACGTCGCCTTCGATGTGGGCGCTGGGCAGCAGGTTCGCTTGGCCATCGAAGACGACGAGGTCACCGTTGATCCTGCCGCCGATCGTCGCGTCGCCGGAGAAGACGACGACGTCACCGTCGGCGCCGCCGTCCAAGCGCAGATCGCCGGAGGCGATGATGATCTCGTCGACGGCCTCTCCCTCCTCGATGTGAACGTCGCCGGCGATCACGACCAGCGGCTCGCTGCTGGGCGCCGCCGGTGCCGCCGCCGGCAGAGCGAGGGCACAGAGGAAGACGAGGACGGCCAGGGACGAGACGCGCCGGATCACGCCCCCAGCCTATCCGCGGACGTTCAGCTGCGCATCGGGTCCGGTTCGCCGAGCTTGCTGCGGTCGGGTGCCTCGTAGACGCCGCCGGGCACGCCGCCGACGACCACCATCCGCATTCCCTCGGCGCCCGGCCAGACCTTGCGCTTCGTCGCCGGGCCGACCCGGACCATGTGGTCGGGGTCGAGCGGGAAGCGCTCGCCCTCGATCTCGATCTCGCCGCCGCCGCGGATCGCCATGAAGACCTCCTCCTGCCCTTCCTCGGCGTGATCGTGGTCGGGGTAGTCGGCGTAGTTCGGCGGCAGGTCGATCACCTGCAGCCCGAACGCGCTCACCCCCAGCTCCGCCCGCGCCCGTTTGTAGCCACCGAGGAAGATCGCCTCCATCTCGTCGATCTTCTTCACCGCGTAGTCGCTCATCTCCACTCCTCCACCTGTCTGGTTGCCGGGTCGGTGCCCGCCTCTTTAAAACGAACGTTCGTGCTTTTTTATATCGTGTGTCTGTGACTCCCGTCACCGAGAAGGGCTCTCAGACCCGCGCTTCGATTCTCGACCGCGCCGTCGACCTCGCTTCCGCTGAGGGTCTGGAGGGGTTGACGATCGGTCGTCTCGCCGCCGAGCTGCAGATGAGCAAGAGCGGCCTCTTCGCCCACTTCGGCTCCAAGCAGGAGCTGCAGCTGGCGACGGTCGCCGCCGCGGCCGAGCGCTTCCGCGCCGCCGTAATCGACCCTGCCCTGGAGTTACCCGATGGCGCTCCCCGTCTGCGAGCGATGGCAGAGCGCTACCTGGATCAGCTCCAGGACTACTCCGGCGGCTGCTTCTGGGCGGCGACTTCGGCCGAGTACGACGATCGCCCCGGCCCCGTCCGCGACGCGATCGCCGCTTCGCTCGACGCCTGGACGGGCGAGCTCGAGCGCCAGGCCCGGATCGCCGGCGTCGAGAACCCCAAACGCTTTGCCTTCGAGCTCTTCTCGCTGGTGATGGGGGCGAATTCGCGCTACCGGCTGAGTGGCAGCAAGGCCGTCTTCGAGTACGCGCGCGAAGCGATCGACCGCCTCTTCGCGGAGCTGCCCGGCGAATCCGGGTAGGTACGGTCCTCGTACCCGCCCCCGCCTGGAAGGAGCTTCAGATGGACATCGCGATCGGTCTTCCCAACGCAGTGCCGGGAACCACTGGAGAGCAGCTGACCGAGTGGGCGCGCCGGGCGGAGGCGAGGGGCTTCTCCAGCCTCGGCACGATCGACCGTGTCGCCTACCCCAACCTCGAGCCGCTCACCGCGCTCGCGGCGGCGGCCGCGGTTACCGAGCGGATCGGCCTCGCCACCACCGTCCTGCTCGGGCCGCTGCGGGTCAACCCGGTGGTGCTGGCGAAGCAGGCCTACAGCGTGCATGTGATTTCCGGCGGCCGGATGACGCTCGGGATCGGGCTCGGCGGCCGCGACGACGACTACGAGGTCACCGGGGTCGACACCAAGACCCGGGGTCGCGACCTCGACGCGATGCTGGAGCGGATCAAGGAAGTATGGGAGGGGGAGGAGGTCGGCCCGGATCACCACTCCGACCCCCGGATCCTGGTCGGCGGCTCGGTCGAGGCCTCCTTCAAGCGTGCCGCCCGCTTCGGCGACGGCTGGATCGCCGCCGGCGCTCCGCCAGACCAGTTCGCCGAGTGGCGCCAGGGGTTCGAGGAGGTTTGGTCGGATTCCGGCCGCACCGAGCAGCCGCAGAACGCCGCCCTCGCCTACTTCTCGCTCGGCGACCGCGCCGAGGAGGACGCCCGCGCCTACCTCACCGACTACTACGCCTGGCTCGGTGAGGACACGGCGAACTTCATCGCCGGCTCGGCCGCCAAGGACGCGGAGACCGTCCAGCAGTACCTCGCCGCCTTCGAAGGCGCGGGCTGCCAGGAGCTCTTCCTCTTCCCGAGCTCCAACGACCCGGCCCAGGTCGACCTGCTGGCGGACGCGGCGGGGTTGTAGCCGCGGTGGCGGGCCCGGCCGACGAGCTGCCGGTTCTCCTCTTCGCCAGTTCGGCCGAGCTGGAGGCATGGCTCGACGAGAACCACGGGTCCGCGGACGGCGTCTGGCTGAAGATCGCGAAGAAGGGAGCACCTGAGCCCAGCGTGACCTACGCCGAGGCTCTAGAAGTGGCGCTTTGTTTCGGCTGGATCGACAGCCAGAAGCGCGGCCTCGACGAGACCCACTTCCTGCAGCGCTTCACGCCGCGCCGCCCGCGCGGCCGCTGGTCGAAGATCAACCGCGAGAAGGCGGAAGCGTTGATCGAGGCGGGGCAGATGCGCCCGGCGGGACTCGCCGAAGTCGAAGCGGCAAAAGCCGATGGCCGCTGGGAGGCGGCATACGAGGGCCAGAAGTCGGCCAAGGTGCCGCCGGACTTACAGCGCGAACTCGACGCCAACCCCGCCGTCGCCGAGTTCTTCGCCTCCCTCGACAGCGCCAACCGCTACGCGATCCTCTACCGCCTCGACGAGGCGAAGAAGCCGGAGACGCGGGACCGCCGCCTGCGCAAATACATCGCCATGCTCGAGCGGGGCGAGAAGATCCACCCCTGACCCGAACGCAGTTGTCCCCGGTATGCGGGGACAACTGCGTCCGGCTCCCTACACTCGCCGTGTGGATCGTGAGCTGCTGACGACGACGCTGGCCGAGACGGGGGAGCCCTCCTACCGCGCCTCGCAGGTGTGGGAGTGGGTGGCGCGCGGGGTGCGCTCCTACGAGGAGATGACGAATCTGCCGGCGGCGCTGCGCGAGCGCTTGGCCGCGGAGGTGCCGCTCTCGACCCTGTCTCTCGCAACCGAGGCGAAGTCCGACGACGGGACCGTCAAGGCACTCTTCCACACCGGTGACGGGCGGCCGATCGAGGCGGTCTTGATGCGCTACCGCGACGGGCGGCGCTCGGTCTGCCTCTCCTCGCAGTCGGGCTGCCCGCTGACCTGCACCTTCTGCGCCACCGGGCAGATGAAGTTCGGCCGCAACCTCAGCGTCGACGAGATCCTCGACCAGGCGCTGCACTTCCGCCGCACCGAAGACATCGACCACGTCGTCTTCATGGGGATGGGGGAGCCGACGATGAACGTCGACAACGTCCTCGCCGCCTGCGAGCGACTGCCCGACCTCGGCGTCACCCATCGCCGCACCGCGATCTCCACCGTCGGCTGGGTGCCGGGCATCGACCGCCTCGCCGAGTGCGAGATGCCGGTCAGCCTCGCCCTCTCCCTGCACGCGCCCAACGACGGCCTGCGCTCGCAGATCATGCCGGTGAACGAGCGCTATCCGATCGCCGAGGTGCTCGCGGCCTGCGACCGCTACCGAGCCGCCCGCCGTCGCAAAGTCTTCGTCGAGTACGTGATGCTCGACGGCGTCAACGACCACCCCGAGCACGCCCGCGAACTGGCCGCGCTGCTCGACCCGCGCGTCTACAAAGTCAACCTCATCCCCTACAACCCGACCGGCGCCTACGACGGCTCCTCGCCGGAGCGGATCGAGGCATTTCGCGCCATCCTCGCCGAGCACCGCGTTACTGCCACCGTCCGTCTCACCCGCGGCCGCGACATCGACGCCGCCTGCGGCCAGCTCGCCGCCACCGCCGCCTGAAACTGGCCAGCCAGCCAGTTACGATCCCCGGGGATGGCAACGGCTGACACCACCTCACCCGTCCCGCGCCCGCCGGAGATGTCTGGCAACCCGGTGCGGCGGGTGGTCGGAGACTTCGTCGACGAGTGGCGGGGGAGGGGGAAGTTCCCGCCGGGCCACACTGACTTCAGCTGGGTCCGCACCCACCAGATCGCCCATGACCCGTTGCCGCTGCTGCTCGGCGCCTACGAAGAGTTCGGGCCGATCTTCAGCCTGCGGCTGCTGCACTCGCGGGTCGTCTTCATGCTCGGGCCCGAGGCCAACCACTTCGTCACCGTCGGCCACCCGGAGAATTTCCATTGGCGCGAGTCGAGCTTCGGCGACCTGATCCCGCTGCTCGGCGACGGCCTGCTGACCGTCGACGAGGACTACCACGACCGCGCCCGGGCGATCATGATGCCGGCCTTCCACCGCGAGCAGATCGCGGCGATGACCGAGGCGATGACGATCGAGGCCGACGCGGCGATCGACGCCCTGCCGGTCGACGAGGTCGTCGACATCTACGAGTGGATGCGCAACCTGGCGATGCGGATCGCGATGCGGGCGCTGCTCGGGCTCGACCCCGACGAGGCCGGCAAGGGCGCCGCCGCGGCCGAGCACTTCGAGCGCGCCCTCGGCTACTACGGGATCGACTTCGGGCTGCGGCTGCTGCGCGGGCCGGGCTCGCCCTGGCGCAAGCTCGTCTCCTCCCGCGAGGTCCTCGACGAGATCGTCTTCGGCGAGATCGCCCGCCGCCGCGCCCACCCGGACCCGGGCCGGAACGACATCCTCAGCCTCCTGGTCGCCGCCCGCGGCGCCGGCGGCGAGGAGTTCAGCGACCGCGAGATCCGCGACCAGGTGATGACGCTGATGTTCGCCGGCCACGACACCTCGACCTCGACCCTGACCTTCATGCTGCACGAGCTGGCGCGCCACCCCGAGGTGACCCGGCGCCTGCACCAAGAGCAGGACCAGGTGCTGAAGGGCGCGAGCCCGACCGCCTTGCAGCTGGAAAAGGAGATGCCCTACCTGGACACGGTCCTCGACGAGGTCCTGCGGCTTTACCCGCCCGCCTGGATCGGCCCGCGCCGAGCGATCCGCGAATACGAGTTCGGCGGCTACACGGTGCCGAAGGACGCCTACGTCAACTACTGCTCATGGGCAAGCCACCGCCTGCCCGAGGTCTTTCCCGAGCCCGAGGCCTTCATCCCCGAGCGCTTCACCCGCGAGCGCAAGGCAGCCCTGCCCCGCGGCGCCTACGTCCCCTTCGGCGGCGGCTCACGGATTTGTATCGGCAAGCGCTTCGGTCAAACCGAGGTGAAGCTGGTGGCCACCAAGCTCCTCCAGCGCCTCCGCCTAGAGGCCCTCCCCGGCCGCACGATGACGATCCGCCAAATGCCCACCCTCTCACCAAAGGGCGGACTCAAAATGCGCGTCCTACCTCGCAACTGAGACAAGTTGGACTAGGCGGGGGTGGGT